>CBINOW010000074.1:0-22680 GCA_966252395.1 uncultured Oleiharenicola sp.
TAAACCGCGGCGGTGAGGCCGGCGCAACCGGTGCCGACGATGACGACGTTTTCAACTTGGGCGGACATGGTGGGAAGCGGCGAAGTGAGCCCAACAATTCGGCCGGTGCAACCCCGGAGATGAAATCCGACGGCATAACGCCCTCCGGGCGAATCGGGCGGGGACAATCATTGCGCAGTGTTCTGCGCTGGGTGCGGAGTGGGGGTGGCGGCAAACCCCCATAATGGCGGCCTTCCTCCACGCCATGAGATCATTCCTTTCACTGCTCGCCCTGCTGTTGGGTTGCGCGGCCTTGTCGGCGGCCGACCGGCCGGCCTGGCTCACCGAGGTTTCCGCCGCCAGCCGTATCGGTTACGACACGAACGTCTTCGGCGTGGACAACGCCCGGGCCGATGCACCGCTCGCCGGCCAGGAGGCGTGGACGGTTTCGCTGGCGGTCAAGGTTGCGGTTTCGGTGTCCGCCCTGCTGGAAGCGCCGAAAGACCAGCTGCAACTCGGCTACGCGCCAACCGTGAATGGGTTCAAGGGCGTGTCCGGCGAAGACAATGCGCAGCATCGTCTGACCGTCACCTTGGCGGGCCGGCGCGGCGCCTGGACGTGGTCGCTCGACAGCGCCACGACCTACACTGACGGTCCGGAAGACTCCCCGCGTTTCAATACCTACAACATCTTTGGCATGGGCCAGGTGCGCGACCGGCGCACGCAGCTGCAGGAAACGGGCAAGGCGTGGGTCCGCTATGACGGGGTGCGCTGGTTCGCGCGCGGCACGGCGGCCACGCTGATCAATGACTACCGCACCGCGCTCCGGGCGCCGACCGCGGCCGAGGCTGGTCGTCTGAACTGGGTGGATCGGAGTGATCTCAACGGCGGCATGGACCTCGGTTGGAAAATCTCGCCCACCGCGAGCCTGCTCCTCGGTGGCCGGCTGGGGAGCCAACACCAAGCCACCACGGCCTGGCTGACCAAATCGAGTTCCAACCACTACGCGCGCGTGCTGGCCGGCTTCGAGGGCCGTCCGACCCGCTGGCTTTCCGGTTCGCTGCTGGTCGGGCCGGATTTTCGGCGCTACGCCGCGGCCACCCAATGCATGAGCGACCGCACGCCGGTGGCCTGGCATTACACGGGCAATCTTGCGGCCACGCTGAGTCCGAGCGACAGCCTCACGTTCACCGCGAAGCAGGAACGCTGGCTCAGCAGCACGGGCCAGAGCGCCTACGACGCCAAGAGCCTCTCCCTCGCGTGGCAGCATGGGTTTGCGGATGCCTGGTCCCTGCAGGTCGCCGCGCAGCTGCAGCAGGGCAAGTATCCCGCGCCGATCGTGCGCAATGACGTGGCCTACAGCGGCCAGGCGCAGCTGCGCTGGCGGGCCACGAAGCAGCTGGTCGTCACCTTGGACGCGACGGTCCAAAGCGGCGCGGATCTCCTGGATCTGCCGGCCACGGCCGGACGCGATTTCCATCGGTCGGTGCTGGGCTTGGGCCTGCAATACGCCCGATGAGCGACGGCCGGTGGCATGTCGCCAGGGCCACCGAAAACTCCCGGGGCTGGCAGCCGGCCATGAGTGGTGGATGACTTGCGGCTCGCGCCGGGATCAGGCGCGAGATTGTCTGCCGTCGTGCTGAACAATCCGCGCACAGGTTTCCCCTCCGAGCATCCTGACCGCTGGCGCCTGTTGACGGCCTCGGTGGTTTACGGGGTGTTCACGGTATGCTTGGTCCGGCTGGCCGGCTTGGTGCGGATGGCCGCGGTCAACGTTCCTTTTCAAGACCAGTGGGACTTGTTGCGGCCTCTCTTCGACCAGCAGGGGTGGTGGGCGGCGTTCCGGTGGCAGCATGGGCCCCACCGACAGGGTCTGGGCGGGGTGGTTAACTGGATGCTCTACCGGTTCTCAGACTGGGATGTGCGTGCAGAATCGTGGGCGGCGGCAGCAGTGTTGGGCGGAGCGGCGCTGGCAGCCATCACGCTCGCTCGCCGGCTCCGGGGTCGGTTGCATTGGAGCGATGCGACTTACCCGTTGATTTTGATGAGCCCGGTTCACTGGGAAACCATGCTCCTTACGCCCAATCTCGCGCATGGAATTTTGCCGGTATTGTTGGTGTTCCTGCTCGCACTCGCCTGGACCGCGAACGGAGCTCGCACACGTCTCGTGGGTGTGGCTGCGACCGGTGCTCTGTGCTTGTTCACGGGCTTCGGTTTTTGCGCGGCGCTTGTGTCGTTCGGCTTGGCGTTGTTGCTGTCATTTCGGCCGGGGCTGGACTGCAGGCAGCGGTGGGTGGCCCGGGTGTTGCTGGCTCTCTTCGTCGTTACTCTGGCGGGATTCGGGTGGGGGTATCGGTGGGATCCGGCGGTGCCCGGTTGGCGGTTTCCGGTTGAAGCTTGGTGGAATTACCCGCGGTTCGCCGCCCTGATGTTTTCGAGCCTGCTCGGCTGGCGCGCCTTGGGAGCCGGGCCTGTGGTGGTTGGTTCATTGCTGCTGGTCCCAATGGGAGGAGCCTTCATCTGGTCCACGTGGGCCCTTTGGCGGCGCCGGGACGGACCCGCGGCGCGAGTGGTGTGGTTGCTGACCGGCACCAGTTTGGCATTCGTTTCCTTTACCGCGATCGGGCGCTTGCCGGTCAATATTGAAGCGGCGTTCATGTGGCGCTATCTGCCTCTGCTGACTCCCGGTGTGGCCGGCCTTTTGATTTGGGGCGGCTGCGTGGTGCCACCCTCGTGGTGGAACAAATATGCGGCGCTGGGTGGCTTGGTGGGGGTGTTGGTCTGGGGCAGCTTCGTCCCGGAGCGAAACGCTGCGGTCATCGCCGAAGCCAAGCATCGGTGGATCGATGCCTACCTAGCCACGCGGGACTTGGCCGCTGCAAACCGGCTGGCCGATTTTTACGTTTATCGCGGTGATCCGGAATCGCCGATGATCGCGGAACGTCTGCGCTGGCTTGAGCAAAACCGGTTGTCTTTTTTCCGCTGAGAAGCGCTGTCGGACAACTCCCGTTGGTGTTTTTCCCGGGCTTGCGCCCGGCCCGGGGTTGGCCGAAGGTGCGCGTGCCGTGTCCACGCCCGTGCCAGCTTCAGCCAAAATCTATTCCCACGAACCCGTGTGGGACGCGAAGCGCTGGCTGCCCACCACGGCCGACGAGATGCGGGCGCGCGGCTGGGACTACGTGGATGTGGTCATCGTGTCGGGCGACGCCTACGTGGATCACCCGGCCTTCGGCACCGCGGTCATCGGCCGCCTGCTCGAGTCCGAGGGCCTGCGGGTGGCCATCCTCCCGCAGCCCAACTGGCGCGATGACCTGCGCGATTTCAAGAAATTCGGCGCACCGCGCCTGTTCTTTGGCGTCACGGCCGGCTGCATGGACTCGATGGTCAACCGCTACACCGCGGCCAAGAAGCTCCGCAGCGAGGACGCCTATACGCCGGGCGGCCAGCATGGTTTCCGGCCCGACTACGCGACGACGACCTACTGCCAGGTGCTGAAGAAACTTTATCCCGACGTCCCGATCATGGTCGGCGGCATCGAGGCCAGCCTGCGGCGCGTGACGCACTACGATTACTGGTCCGACACGCTGAAGCCCTCGATCCTTGCCGAGAGCGGCGCGGATTTGCTGGTCTATGGCATGGGCGAGCTGCCGCTCCGCGAGACCGTGCGTCTGCTCAAGCGTGGCGTGCCCTTCGCCTCGCTCACGACGATCCCGCAGACCGCCGTGTTGCTGCCGCCCGGCGAGGAGGCGCCGAAGAACAAAAACTGGGACGATTACACGCTGCATTCGCACGAAGACTGCCTCGGTGATCGCGCGCGGTATTCGAAAAACTTCAAGGATATCGAGACCGAGTCCAACCGCGTGAAGGCCCGCCGCCTGCTCCAACCGACCGGCGACCGGCTGCTCGTGGTGAACCCGCCGTTCCCGACGATGAGCGAGGAGCAGATCGATTCGGCCTTCGACCTGCCCTACACGCGCCTGCCGCACCCGAAATACCGCAAGCGCGGGCCGATCCCGGCCTACGAGATGATCAAGCACTCGATCAACATGCACCGCGGGTGCTTCGGCGGGTGCAGCTTCTGCACGATCTCGGCGCACCAGGGCAAATTCGTCGCCTCGCGCTCCAAGGAGTCGATCCTGCGCGAGGTCGAGTCGATCAAGCAGATGCCCGACTTTCGCGGCACGATCAGCGACCTCGGCGGCCCCTCCGGCAACATGTATAAGATGAAGGGCAAGGAGCAGTGGATCTGCGACGAGTGCGTGCGCCCGTCCTGCATCTGGCCCGATGTCTGCCGCAATCTCGACACCGACCACACCGCGCTCCTCGACATCTACGAGTCCGTGCGCAACACCGAGGGTGTGAAGCACGCCTACGTCGCGAGCGGCATCCGCTACGACCTGTTCCTGCACGAGAAGGGCGCCTCGCCCGCCGCCAAGGCCAGCCACGAGAAATACGTCGAGGAACTCGCCGCGCACCACGTGCCCGGCCGCATCAAGGTCGCGCCCGAGCACACGAGCGACCACGTTCTGCGCGTCATGCGCAAGCCGACCTTCAACCTTTTCTACAAGTTCAAGGAGAAGTTCGAGAAGGCCGCCGCCAAGGCCGGCAAGCCCGACATGCCGGTCACGCCGTATTTCATCAGCTCGCATCCCGGTTCGCGCCCCGAGGACATGGCCGAGCTCGCGCTCAAGACCAAGGACCTCGGCTTCCGCCTCGAGCAGGTGCAGGATTTCACGCCCACGCCGATGACCGTCGCCACCGAGATCTACGCCACCGGCGTGCATCCCTACGACGGCAAACCCGTGGCCTGTGCGCACACGCCGGAGGAGAAGCAGGAGCAGCGCAGCTTCTTCTTCTGGTATAAGCCCGAAATGAAGGCCGCGCTCCGCTCCTCCATGCAGCGGCTCGGCCTCGACGCCATCGCCCAGCGCCTGCTCGACGAAAAGAAGGCCACGCGCGACGTCACCCCGTCGCCGCACATTGCGCCCTGCGGCATGCAGGTGCCCGGCGCGCGACTCGCCGCCGCGACCGCGAAACCGAAGCGCTCCAAGAAGCCGGCCCACCTCGACGAAATGCTCCGCGCCTCCGGCGTGAAGACGGTGAAGGACCAACCGTCGGGGCAGTAGCGCGTCACCCGCGCCGGCTTTGCTAACGCCGCGCCTCGATCCGGACCTCGGAACGGACGGAGTGGGCGATGAAACACTGCTCGTGCGCGGCGTGGTGCAGGGCGTCGAGCGCGGCGTCGTCGGGCAGTTTGGCGCCGCTGAAAACGACCAACGGTCGCAGCGTGACCGAGGTCATGGCCAGTCGGCCGGCTTCGTTCTTCGCCATCACGCCGATCGCGTCATCCACGTAGGATTCCACCACGTGGCCGCGCTTCGCGGCGAGCGAGAGGAACCACAGCATGTGGCAGCTCGACAACGCCGCGACGAAGGCCTCCTCGGGGTCCACCGCGGCCTCAACCGACATCGGCAGCGGCACGACCTGCGGGGAAGAAGAGGCCGGCACCTCGATGCCGCCGTCGAAGCTCCACGCATGGCCGCGACTGTAGCGGTTGTCGGTGAAAACCTGCCCGTTGCGGCACCAGCTGATTTTTGCGGAGTAGGTGGACATGTCCCGAGCCAACGGCGCGGGGGCATTCCCGGCAAGCCGGCAGCCGCGGGGGACCGGCACAGCCGCCTTGCCGTGGCCCGCCGGATTGCGCCGCGCGCGGGTTATTCGGTCCGCAGGGCTTCGGTCGGCGCAATGCGCGCGGCCCGGCGGGCGGGCAGCCAGCTGGCGAAGAGACCGATGGCGGTCAGCAACAGGGTTATGCTGATGAAGACCAGCGGATCGCCGGCGGACACCTGCATCACCAGTTCCGATTTGGCCATCAGCGTGGTGGCGCCAAACGCACCCCCGAGCCCAAACAGCAGGCCGAGGCCGAGTTGGACCAAGCCGCGCGAAAGCACGAGGCGCACGACGTTCGCGGCCGTGGCGCCGAGTGCCATGCGGATACCGATCTCCCGCGTGCGGCGGGCCGTGGCTTGGGCGATCACGGCGTAGATACCGACCGAGGCCATCAGCAGCCCCGTGAGCGCGAAAACGAGGAACAGCGTGCCGAAGACCACCAGGAACCAGCGCTGGTGTTCCCAGGCGGCGGTCAGGGAGCGCAGTTCGAAGAGCGGCAGATCCTGGTCAATTCGCTGCACTGCGGCGCGCAGCGGGGCGGCGAGCGCGGCCGGGTCGGAGGAAGTGCGGATGAGCAATCCCATCCAGCCCCAGGGCTGTTGGCGGTAGGGCACGTGGTAGAGCGGGGCGCGATCGGGATCGCGCGCGTCCTGCACCATGTCGGCGCTCACGCCGATGACTGACATCCACGGGCCGGGCTTGTTGCCCTCTTCGATCCAGCGGAAACGCCGTCCGACGGGCACCTCGCCGGGCCAGTATTTCGCGGCGAAGCTGCGGGACACGATCACGACTTCCTGGTCCGGGGCGCCGTCGGCTTCGGTGAAATCGCGGCCCTGCAGGATGGGAAGCCCGATCGTTGCGAGGTAGTTCGGTGTCTCCACGATCAGCGAGCCCAGCGGCGGATGCTGCGGATCGGGATTGGGCCGGCCCTCGATTTCCAGGCCGCGCTCAACCGAGCCGAGGCCGGGCAGGTTGTTGACGGCGGCCACGGCGGTGACGCCGGGCAGGGCGCGCAGCTCGGGCAGCAACTGCTCGAAGAACTGCTGGCGCGCCAGCGGCTTCTCGTAGGTTTCGCCCGATCCCTCGGGCAGCTGGAGGCGCGCGGTGAGAAGACTTTCCGGCCGCACGAAGGGGTTCAGCGCCTGCACGGCGAAGAAGCTGCGGATCATCATGCCGGCGCCGGCGAGCAGGATGACGGTGAGCGCGAACTGGAACACGACGAGCGCGCCGGCCAGCCGGCCGCCGCGGGCGCCGCTGCCGGGCGAGCCGTCCTTCATGGCCGTGTTGAGGTCCACGCGCGTGGCGCGCAGCGCGGGCACGAGGCCGAAGAGGATGCCGCTGGCCACCGAGATGGCGGCGAAGTAGCCGAAGGCGCGCCAGTCCATCGTGAACTGGATCCAGTAGGGCTTGCCCACATCCTGTGTGGCGAGGTCGAAGGCATGCACGCCGAGGCTGGAGAGCCCGAGGCCCAGCAGCCCGCCGATTGAACTCAGCAGCACGCTCTCCACGAGCAGCTGGCGCACGAGCTGACTGCGACTCGCTCCCAGCGCGGTGCGCACGGCGATCTCCCGCGCTCGGCCCACGGCGCGGCTCAGCATCATGTTGGCGACATTGGCGCAGGCGATGAGCAGCACGAAGCCCACCGCGCCGAGCATCATGAGGAACACGAGGCGGATCTGGTCGCCGTTGTAGGTGTCGTGGAACGTGCGCACCAGCGCCCGGCGATCCTTGTTCGTCTCGGGAAATTCGGCGGCGAGGCGGCCGGAGATGACGCCGAGGTCGGCGTTGGCCTCCGCGACGGAGACGCCCGGTTTCAGCAGCGCGAAGAGCTGCAGCCAGCGGTGGTCGCGCTTCTCGAGGTCGGCCGTGGGCACCAGCGGCATCCACAGTTCCTCGTTGTTGGGGAACCGGAAGCCTTCGGGCATCACGCCGACGATGGTCGCGGGCTTGCCGTCCACGCGCACGGTCCGGCCGATCACCGCGGGATCGCCGGCGTAGCGGGTCTGCCAGACTTTGTGGCCCAGCAGCACGACGCCCGCGGCACCGGCCCGGCCGTCGCTCTCGCCCAAACCGCGACCGAGGATCGGCGGGGTCTTGATCAGGTCGAAGAGACCGGTCGTGACCTTGGCCATGCGGTAGCGCTCGGGCGGATTGCCCGGTTCGCTGATAACGCTCTGCTCAAACTGGATCGCCGCCAGCCCCTCGAAGGAGCGGCCCTGGTCCCGGTAAACGAGATAGTCGGGCCAGGAGATGCCGGAGCGCTCGCGGGGATTGGCGGGATTGTTGTAGGCGACGGTGACGATGCGTTCGCCGCCGGGGATGGGCACGGGCTTGAACAGCACGGCGTTCACCAGCGTGAAGACGGTGGTGTTGATGCCGATGCCCAGCGCGAGGGTGACGATGACGGCCAGCGAGAACCAGCGGTGCGTGGCGATCATCCGGAGGGCGAAGCGGAAGTCTTGGAGCATGGAAGCAATGGGTCGTGCCGCCGGACTGGCTGCAGATAGCACACCCGACCGGCGGCGGATAGCACGAATACCCGGCGCGCCCTTGGATGGTTGCAGAAATGTTTCCGTCCGCGTGCCGGGGCCGAAAGGCCCCAAGGTGCGTCGGTTGACAGAACCCCCGGCCCGACGCATCGTGCAGTCATGATCACACGGCAATTCCTAAGGACGGTGGTGTCGCTGGCGCTGGGTGTGGCCGTGCTGGCCGGAGTGCCCGGGGCCGTGGCCAAGAGTTCCACCGAGGAGAAGCGCGCCGAGGTGGACGAGATGGCCAAGGGCATGCTCGACGAACTCTACAAGCTGAAGCCCATGGCCAAGGACCAGGTCAAAAAGGCCGCCGGCTACGCCGTGTTTTCCAACGTCGGCGTGAATCTCGTCTTCGCGAGCTTTGCGGGTGGTCGCGGCGTGGTCGTGGACAAGAAAGGCAACCGCACCTACATGAAGATGGGCTCGGCCGGCCTCGGCCTCGGTCTCGGCGTGAAGGATTTTCGCGCGGTCTTCATTTTCCGCACCAAGGCGAAGATGCAGGCCTTCGTTGAGAAAGGCTGGGACTTCAGCGGCCAGGTGGATGCCGCCGCCAAGTCCGACAAAAAGGGGGCCGCCATCGCGGCGGCCGAGACCGCAATCCCGGACGTGGAAATCTACCAGATAACCAAAAACGGGCTGGCTCTCCAGGCTACCTTGCAAGGCACTAAATATTGGCAGGATAAGGATTTAAATTGATTCGCGCTCAAGCGCGGCCGGTCCGCGCCGATAGGGAAGAACAGCCCCCTTGTTCGCATGCTGTTTTTCAAGCGCATCCTCGATGTCAGCAAGTCATCCACTCCGTCCGACCGCCGGGGCGGGCCGCGCTATGCGGTGAAGCCGGGTTTTCCCATCAAGGCCGTGCTGAACATCCTCGGGCGCGATGAGCAGGGACACCTGCTCCGGTCGCGCGACGGGGAAGGGTGGGACTGGACGGGCCGCCTCATGGACATCTCGTATTCCGGCGCGCGCATGCAGATGCCGCGCACGGTTTCCGCGGTGCGCGGCGACACCTGCCACCTGAAGATTGATGTGCAGGGCCACGAGATCACGGTGCCGGCCAGGATCGCGCACATCGCCGACCGCCGCGATTCCTTCGTGTTCGGGCTCACGCTGAACACCCCCGCCGCGGCCGACGCCCCGGCCTTCCACCAGCTGGTCGAACTGATCGCGCTGGGGGCGACGCTCCGGCCGGTGCGCCCGCTCCAGCCCGACGACTCCGGCTACCTCGGGGAGGAATACGCCGGCGAGGCGGGCTCGCGGCTCGTGATCTGGCGGCATGTGGCCGGGCGCGACATCGCGGCGTTTGAGTTTCAGCTCAAGGACTGTCTCGTGCGCGGGCTCGACAGCCGCAGCCCGCTCCAGTGCCTGGCCGGCGGCGCCGACGCCGCGCAACCCGTGAGCGGGGCGAAGGGCGAGGAAATCCACCGCCTCTACCAGTGGGTCGTGTGCAACCTCGCGCCGACCGTGCCCGCCGACGTCTGCAATTTTCTCCGCGATCGCGCCGCCTGAACGCGCTCAACCCTTGGGCGGCACGCGGACCGCGCTGCGGTGGGCGGCGAACTGTTTGCTCGCGCACTCCGGGCAGATCCCGTGCGAGGTCTCGGTGGCGAGGCGGGAGTCGAAGAATTCCTCCATCGTCAGCCAGCGGTTCTGGTGGCCGAGCCGCCGGCACCAGCTGCATACGAGCAGGAATTCCTCGAGCTCGTGCAGCCGCCGCAGCAGGCGGCGGGTGGTGAAGTGAACCCAGGACCAGATGCCGAGCACGACGACGGTGCGGAACAGCACGCGCGCCCAGCGGAACTCCGCGTCCTCGCCGTAGAGCAGGTGCGGCAGGTGGAAAATCTCGACCACCCAGGTGAGCGCGATGATGACCAGGAAGCCCGCGGTCACCTTGGAGAGTATGGAACGGCCGCTTTTCGAGTGCATGATTTGCAGCCGGCATGAACCTCGCGCCCGCACCGGGCAAGCCGACAAACGGCGGTCCGGCGTCCGCGATCACCGGCGCGGGTGAAATTTTCCCGCGCGCGGGACGCCCGGGTTGCGCTTCCGAAAAATCTCCGCCGGGTCCGCGGCCCGCCGGAATTGCGTTTGTCGTTTGTCGCCAGCGGCTAGGGGCGCGCGCGGGAAGTTGGCACGCGCATTGCAAATGAGGTCCGCACCGCGCGCGGAAAAATTTTCCGCGATTCGAACCAAAACAAAAAAACAAAACCAGAAACTATCCGCCTTCTGCGGAGTTCTTCCCGCCATGAACCTCAAGGAACTCATCCTCACCTCCACCGTCGTCGGTGGCCTCTTCTCCGCCAGCGTCCTCTCCGCCGGTGTTGTCGTCACACCCCTCGTCACCGAATCCCGTTTCACCGCCCCCGCTCCCGCGATGGTCGTGGCGCCGGCCAATATTCCGCGCCGTTACCAGAACGAGACCATCCGCGTGAGTCTCCTCGTGGATGCGCAGGGCCGCGCGCACTACGTGGACCTGCTCGACGGTCGCGACCCCGCGCTCGTGCGCCATCTGCTGCCCGTCATCGCTCAATGGCACTTCACGCCGGCGATGCAGGACGGACAACCGGTGGCCGTCAACGTCGTGCTGCCGCTCCATCTGGTCGAGCACTCCGATGCCGTCCACGAGCGCTCGGCGGCGCGCACCCAGGCTGCGCCGGCCCTGTGAGTTTGCCCGTGTCACCCCGCCGCGCACCGGCATCCCTCGGGCCGGTCGCGGCGGTTTTCACCCTCGGGTGAGCCCGAGCGCCATGCGCGTCGTCTTCGGCAGCCCGGCGGCAACGAGATCGAAGCTGCGGCGGATGCGCGTGTTCAGCTCCGCTTCGCTGAGGGCCGCGAGATCGCAGACCTTCACCCACATCCGTTTCGCGCAGTAGGGCGCCTGGATGATGCCGTCGTTTTCGGTGAGCGCGTCGAATTCCTCCGGCGTGCACTTGAAGATCACGCCCTCGATCGTGCCGCCGTCCGGCACGATGATCAGGAACATTTTTCCCGCGACCTTGAAGACGTGGCAGCCGCCCCACTGGATGACCATCGTGACGTGGGGCAGGGACAAGGCGTAGGCTTGGAGACGGGCGAAGCGCATGCGGGGGGCTCCCCAAAGCACTACCACTTGGCGCGGCGCCGGCAATCCGGCAACCACGACCGGGCCGTTTGGCCTCTTGTGCAAGCCCCCTGTGCCGATGTATAGTAAGCCCCTCGCCGTCAAACGGGCCCACCCCGTCCCGATCGCCCTTACCCCATGGCTTTCTTCAAACGCATCCCGCAGGATCGCGACACCGCCTCATCGCCGGCGGGGCCCGCCCCTGCGGTTCCCGCGGTCGAACGGCGCAGTCAGGAACGTCATCCCGTCAGCCCGGATTTTTCCCTGAAGGCCACGCTTTGTTACGTGGGCCGGGATGAAACCGGCGCGCCGATGAGCGATTCGCGGCATGGCTGGCATTGGAAGGGCCGGCTGATGGACTGCTCGGACGCGGGCGTGCGCATCCAACTCGGGCCGGGTCTGCGCGCCATGGTCGGCGAATCCTGCGACCTGCGCCTGAGCATCCACGACTTCGAGGTCAACGTCCCGTGCCATGTCACCAACATCAGCGAGACGGCGGATGGCGCCGTGTTCGGGTTGCAGCACGCGATCATGGACGAGGCCACGCTGGTCAATTACCGCCGGATCGTGGCTGTCATGGCGCTGGCCTCCACGCTGCGGCTGCTTTCGCGGGCGGATCAGCCCGACGAATCAGGCTATTTCGTGGAAACCTACGGCAGCGACCATTCCGCGCGCCTCACCCTCTGGCGCCACCCGTCCGACGCCTCGGTGTCGGCGTTTGAATTGCAGCTCAGCGACTGCCTGCTGCGTGCCGCCGAAGGACACGGGATTGAGTATTTCTCGGCCGATGACGGCGGTTCCCAGCCGGCGACGGCGCTGCGCTGCCACGAAATCCACCGCCTGTTCCAGTGGGTCGTGCCGAATCTACCGGCCTCGGTGCCGGCGGACGTGAAGGAATTTCTCCGGCGCTTCGCGAACTGAGTGCGCCCTGGCGCTCACAGGTTGCGCAGGAAGTCCGGACCCTTCGCGCGCAGCTCCTGTTCCACCTGCCGGCGCGTGGCGGCCATGTTGTCCACGAGGTTCGGGTAGCGCCGGCCGGCGGCCTTGGCCCGGGCACGCGCCCACGCGATGCTCTCGGCGGTGAGCTTGGTTTTGCCCGCGGGTTTGGCGGGTTTCTTTTCCCAGGGTTTGGACATGGGGCTAACGGCAAACCGGAACGAGGCCGTTTGCAAATCCGGCGCGGTTCCTCAGCGGAGGTTGAACGGCAGGCCGCGCTGGGCCTTCAGGGGAACTTCCTGCGTGCGGGCCATGACAATCGTGAACTTGGCTGTTTCGCCCGGCTGGCGGCCCAGCAGGAGCCGGCCGAGCGGACTTTCGGGGGTGAGTGCAGAGTCTAGGCCTCCGACCGGTTGGTCGTCGAGTTCCACGATTTCATCTCCCTTCCGCAGGCCGGCTTTCTCGGCGTCGGTGTCCGGCCGCACGCGGCTGATAAAAATCTTGGACACCCGCTTCGTTGCCGGATCGGCATACACCGTGAAATCGATGTCGAAGGTGACCGCGGCGTTTTCATGGCGCGCGGCGCGGAGGGTGTGTTCCTGCCTGCGGCGCGTGTGAATCTCGAAGTCCAGCACATCGCCCGGATCGCGGCCGAGCAGGAGCCGGCCGAGCGGGCTGCCGGCGACGACCGTGGCGTCCAGGCCCTGCACCGGCGTGCCGCCGAGTTTCACGATCTCGTCCCCGGGTTGCAGGCCGGCGCGTTCGGCGTCCGTGCGGGGCAGCACGCGGGTGATGAGTATCCGGGTCACGTTCCGGCTCACCGGGTCGGTGTGGATCACGATGTCCACCGCGAAGGAAATGATGGGCTTCTCGTGGACCTTGAACGGCTCGAGCTCGATGGCCTTTTCCTTTTCGGCGGGCGGGGGAATCGCGGGCTTCGGCGTCGGCGGTTGGTCCCGGCCATGGCCTGCCACTCCCAGCAGGCAAAAAAGACAAAGGGTCGGGAGCTTCATCCCGTGAAACCTAGCCGGGTGCGGTTCCCGGCCAAGTTTCATCTGCGGCGGATCGTGGCCTTGGCGGGTCGGGGCACGTCAACGGCGTGACGGGGAGCGCCAGAGACGGATCACCGCCGCGAGACCGAGCATGGCGAGGAAGGGCAGGGTCGGCGCGCCGCCGCCACCACCACCGCCGCCCGAAGTGCCGCCGCCGGTGCCACCACTCGGGGGCGGCGGAGGTGTGGTGACCGTGAGCGTGGCGGCCGTGCTTTCAACGGCGCCCCAGCTGTTGGAGACGGAAACCGAATAGCTGCCGGCGTTCCCGGAAGCGACGGAAGCGATGGAGTAACTCGCACCGGTCGCCCCCGGAATCATCACGCCATCCTTCTTCCACTGGTAGGAGAGCGCGCCCTCGCCGGTCGCCGTGACGGAAAACGTCGCGTTCGATCCCGTGTTGAGGCTGAGGCCGGCCGGTTGCGTGGTGATGGTCGGGACGTTGCCGAGGATGAGCAGGGTCGAAACCTTGCCGTCGGTCGTGATTTTGCGGATGACGCCGTTGCCGGTGTCGGCGACATACACGTTGCGCTGGGCGTCCACCGCCACGCCCTCGGGGTAAAGGAACTGCGACTGCTGCGCGTTGCCATCCATCAGGCCGCCCACGCCCGCGATGCCGGCGTAGGTGGACACATTGCCATAAACATCGATGCGCCGGATGACGTGGTTGCCGGTGTCGGCGACGTAGAGGTTGCCGATTTCGTCGAAGGCCAGGCCCGAGGGCTGGCGGAAGCGGGCGGAGGTGCGGTTGCTGTTGGCGAAGCCGGGCGTGCCCGCCAATCCGGCATAGGTGCCGACCTGGCCGGTGCTGGTGATGACCCGGATCGTATGGCCGCCCTGATCGGCGACGAAGGTCGTGCCGTAGCCGTTGTTGACGCTGCCCCAGGTGAACCAGCTGTAGTTGTCGCGCCGGACCGCCACGCCGGCGGGCTGGTTGAAGCTGGCGGCGGTGCCCTGGCCGTCGGCCAGGCCCGGGATGCCCGCCCGTCCGGCCACAGTGGTCACCAGGCCGCCGGCGATCAGGCGCACGGTGTGGTCGCTTTGGTCGGTCACGAGCAGGTTGCCGGAAAGATCCGTGGTGATGCCCACCGGGGCGTTGAAGCGGGCGGTGCCGGTGTTGCCGTCGGCGGAGCCGGAGGAACCGCTCAAGCCGGCATAGGTGCTGACCGCGCCGCTGGAGTTGATTTCGCGGATCGAGGAATTGGACGTGTCGGCGAGGAGGATCGAGCCGCTGGCGGCCAGCAGCAGTCCGGAGGGTTCATGGAACCGCGCGCTGGCGGCCGGGCCGTTGGTGGTGCCGGTCTCGCCGTTCTTGCCGGCGACGACGGACAGCTTCAGGTCGGGCGCGATGGCGACCACGGTCTGCGCGGCGGCGTCGGTGACGAAAAGTTTGCCGGTGGACGGCTCGAGGGTGAGCGCCGTGGGCAGCACTAGCGGCGAGGCGATCACGTTGATGCCGATCGGCCCGCTGGTCGCCACATTGCCACCGGAGGTGACTTGGTAACGGAACAGGTGGTTGGCCATCTCCCGCGTCACATTCGGGATCCGCAGGGCCATGGAGTCCGTGCCGAGGTAGGTTTCGTTGTTGGTCAGCGTGGTCCACGTCGTGCCGCCGTCCGTCGAGATCTGCCAGGTGACGGTGCCGGCGCCGCCGTGGGTGGCGGCAAAGGAAACGGCCTTGCCGGTGACGGCGATCTGCGGGGTCACCACCGGCAGGGACAGCGTGAGGTTGGCCGCCGCGCTGGTGACGGTGCCGTAGGCGTTGGTGACTGTGACGGTGTAGGCGCCGACGCGGTCGAGGGAGAACGAATGCACGGCGTAGGAGGGGCCCACGGCTCCCGTCACGGGGACGCCATCCTTGAACCATTGGAAGAACAGGGGTGCCGAACCCGCGACGGTTGCGCTCAAATTGTAGGAGGTCCCCGCGGTGACGCTTTGGGAGACCGGTTGCGTTGTGATCGTCGGCGGGATGCCGACGTCCACGATGGCCGGGGTGTCCGTCGCGATCAGCACCGCGATCGGAACACTGCGGGGTTGCACCGAGCTGTCGCCGAGCTGGCCGCTGCTGTTGTTGCCCGCGGCCCACAGCGTCCCGTCGGTGCGGAGGAAGAGGGAGAAATTTTCACCGGCGCGGACGGCGGCCACGTTGGCCGCCACCGCGCTGGGCGTGGTCCGCTGCTGGGTCGTGCCGTCACCGAGCTGACCGTAATAGTTCAGCCCTCCAGCCAGCAGCGTGCCGTCGGCTTTCAGGAAATAGCTGTAGTTGTTGCCCGCGACCACGGCGGACACTTCCGTCATGATCTGCACCGGCAGCAGTCGCAGATCGAAGTTGGCCGTGCCGAGCTGGCCGTTGCGACCTTCACCCATGCCCCAGGCCGAGCCGTCGGACTTGAGAAACAGGGTGTGCAGGTAACCCGGACTGACCGCGGTCACGCCGGTGGCCACCTGCACCGGGGTGGGGCGGTTTCCGGCCGTGCCGTCGCCGAGCTGGCCCGCGCTGTTGTAGCCGCAGGCCCAGAGCGTGCCGTCCGTCTTGATGAAGAAGCTCTGGTATCCGCTGGCGCCGATCTTTTGGACGTCGCTGGCGATCTGCACCGGCGTCAGGCGCGTCGTGTTCGTGCCATCGCCGAGCTGGCCATAGTTGTTGTAGCCCATTGACCAGAGCGTGCCGTCCGTCTTGAGGAACAGACTGTGGTAGAAGCCGGCGGCTACTGCGCTCACGCCGGAGGCGACGATTTGGACGGGCGCGTTGCGGTTCGTGGTGGAGCCGTCGCCGAGCTGGCCGTAATTGTTGTAACCCATTACCCAGAGGGAGCCGTTGCTCTTCACGAAGAGGCTGTGGTTGCTACCGGCGGCGACGGCGGTGACGTCGCTGGCCACATTCACGGGGACGAAGCGGTTGGTGAACGTGCCGTCGCCGAGCTGGCCGGTGCCGTTGTAGCCCGTCGCCCAAAGCGTGCCGTCGGCCTTGGTGAACAGGCTGTGCACGATCCCCGCCGCAAACACCGGGCCGTAGCCCGTAAAGGTGCGCACCGTGCCGGATGCGTCAGTGACGGCGACCGCGTAGAGTCCTGCGTCGGACTGCTGCGCTCCCGTGATGCTGTAGGTGGCGGCGGTCGCTCCCGTGATGGCGTTGGCCCCTCGATACCATTGGTAACTGAGCGGCGCCGTGCCGGTGGCCTCGACCGTGAGGGTGACGTTCGCACCCACGGCGACGGTCTGCGAATTGGGAAACTTGGTGATCGTCGGCGCGGCCTCGAGGAGCGGACCAACCAGCGCGCCGCCCAGCACGCCGAGGGGCAGCAGGATATGCCGGACGACCCGGCGGAGCACCTGACGCGTTGAAGAGCCTGCTGGTTTGGCGAAAAGACGGATGACGGACATGACGACGAGGGTTCATCCCTTTTGACCATCGGGTGCGAAAAACCCGCCATCGCCCCGGGCGATCCGGACGGCGCGCGCTTGGAGACAGGAGGTTAGGATGGCGCCGAAACTGCCGTGTAATCCGGCAGCGCCTTCCGGCGTCTTGTGCGAAATTCCCCCGCTTTCTCCCGAACCCCGTCTGATCCTATGCCGAGTATTTCCACCGCCCGTTCCTTTTTCGTCGGCAGCATGGCTCTCGCCGCGCTGCTTGCCGCCCTGCCTGCCATGGCGGCGGATGCACCCCGCCAGCTCGCCTTCCCCAGCGCGGAGGGCTACGGCCGTTTCGCCCAAGGCGGACGCGGCGGACGCGTCATCGCTGTCACCAATCTCAACGATTCCGGCCCCGGCAGCCTGCGTGCCGCGGTCGAAGCCGAGGGACCGCGCACCGTCGTGTTTGAGGTGTCCGGCCGCATCGAGTTGAAGTCGAAGCTCGTCGTGCGCGCGGCCAATTCGCAGCTCACGATCGCCGGCCAGACCGCACCCGGGCTCGGCATCTGCCTCAGCAACTATAATTTCGGCGTGCTCGGCGCGAGCGACGTGATCATCCGCTACATCCGCGTGCGCCCGGGCAACACTTCGGGCACGACGCTCGACGGCATGGGCCTGGCCTCGGCGGACCACTGCATCATTGATCACTGCTCCATCAGCTGGACGCTCGACGAGTCCTTCAGCTCACGCGGCGCGAAAAACATCACTTTGCAGCGCACGCTCATCTCCGAGGCGCTCAACGCCGCCGGCCACAAGAAATACCCGCCCGGCACCGAGCACGGTTACGCGGCGAGCATCGGCGGCGACACGGGCAGCTTTCACCACAACCTGCTCGCGCACTGCGCCGGCCGCAACTGGAGCATGGCCGGCGGACTCGACAAGACCAAGGGCCATACCTACGCCGGTCGCCTCGATATCCGGAACAACGTCGTCTACAACTGGAAGTCCCGCACGACCGACGGCGGTGCGCACGAGGTGAACTTCGTGAACAATTACTACCAGCCCGGCCCCGCCTCGAAATACTTCGTCGCGCTGAAGGCCCAATACGGCGGCTTCCCCGGCTCACAGCGGTATTACGTCGCGGGCAACGTCATGCCCGGCCACTTCGGCGCCGACGACCAGGAGAAGGCGCGCACCGCCACCACCGAGCGCGGCGGCAAGCTGCCGACGGACTACAGCCCGTGGGCCGACACGCCGTTCTTCGAATCGCACGTGCGCACGCAGACGGCCGAGCAGGCCTACGCCGACGTGCTCGCCAACGTCGGTTGCAATTTTCCTGCGCTCGACCCGCACGACCAGCGCATCCTCGCCGAGACCCGCGCCGGGACCACGACCTACAAGGGCAGCCGCACCGGCCTGCCGGGCCTGCCCGACACGCAGGACGACGTCGGCGGTTGGGACGAGTATCCCGTCGTTCAGCGCCCCGCCGATTGGGACACCGACCGCGACGGCATGCCGGACAGCTGGGAAAAAGCGCACGGCCTCAATCCCACCGACCCCAGTGACGGCCCCGCCGACCGCAACGCCGACGGCTACACCAACCTCGAGGACTACCTCAATTCGCTGGTGGGAGAAGCGGCCTCGTAAACCAGGCCCTGTCCTCTGCCACCGGTTTGCCTGCTGCGCGAATCAGCGCCTGCGGTGACGGATGAACAGCGCGAATCCGGTGAGTGACAGCAGGAGCAAGGAGAGCCGGCCATCCTCAGGAACCTCTTGGGTTGAAACTGCCGTGCTGGTGATTGTTCCGCCGACGTAGCCTGAGTTGCTGTAATAAAGCATCTCGGCAGGCAGCAATCCCCCGACGCTGTCCGGGGTAAATGGCGTGATGATCGGAGTCATTGCGAAATCGTTGGCCCAAGTATCCGGGGTAAACCGATAGGCAAACGCCAGCGAGTAGCCGGGAAGCATCAGGTTGAAGATCAGGGCATCGAGCGTCGCGTTGATGATTGGGCTGAAGCCCGAATCGACGACCCGGTATTCGAAGGCTTGGTCAGCCAGCGAGAATCCGCCCGAAAAATGGATGTTCGCACCGTTGGCGTGAAAGTAGCGGCCCAGCACCGGGTCTGCCGGAGTGCTGTCGGTGACGTCGGGGTTGACCAGGAACTCGGCCGTGAAGGTCTCTCCGATGGCAAACGGACCAGAGCCGAAGACCAGATTGTCGGCCGTGCCGGTTATGGTGAAAAGATACGGCGTGGCGCGCGCACCGATGAATAGAGCCAGGAAAAGGACAGCGATTTTCATAGCGGGATTGTTGGCGCGAACTGGCCCGGTGTGCACCGGCTTGAGAAACTTAAAGGATGACTCAGGGGTCAACGATGAAGTCGCGAGGGCCGCTGAAAGGCGGCTCAGGATTTCGAGGCGGATGGCCCTTGGCCTCAGACGGAACGCTCGACGCGGGTGGGAGTCCGACTAGGCTCACCCCATGAGATGGCTGCTGCTCTTCGCCGTCGTGCTGGCCGGGTCTGCGACCGGGGCGGAGACGTCATCGCCGGCCATGCGGGAGAAATTGCGGGCGCGAATCGCCGAGACCGTTGCGCCGTTGGCGGAGGTCCGGCCGGCGGAGGAAAAGCCGCAAGCCGAAGGCGCAGTGCTCGTGCTCGAGCCGATCGTCGTCACGGAGTCGCGTGGCGTGCGCGAATTGGAGAAGGCCCTTGCGGATGACAAGCAGCGCCAGGAAGCCGAGCGCTTCACCCCGGGCAAGGGCGGCACGATCTACCGCAGTGAACGCGTGGAGCTTGGCGGCTGGTATTCGCCCGCGACCGGCTGGCAGTTTCTGAAGTTCAAGTGGTGACGCGGCCGACGGTCCGGGCAGTCGCTCCTTGAGTTTTCCCGCCGTGGTCGCAGCCTCGGTGTCGTCACCCCCCATGAGTTCACCATCCGCTGGTTCGACCGAGAGCACGGCGCGCATTCCGAGGCAGATCGCCTACATCATCGGCAACGAGGGTTGCGAGCGCTTCAGTTTCTACGGGATGAGGAACATCCTGACCGTCTTCCTGGTTTCTTCCCTGCTTCTGCATCTGCCCGAGGGCGATCGGGCGGGTGCGGCGAAGGATGTCTTTCACACCTTCGTCATCGGCGTGTATTTCTTCCCGTTGCTCGGCGGCTGGCTGGCCGACCGGTTCTGGGGCAAATACCACACGATCTTCTGGCTGAGCCTCGTGTATTGCGCGGGGCATCTCTGCCTGGCGCTGTTCGAGTCCAATCGCACGGGATTCTACGCCGGGCTGTGCCTCATCGCCCTCGGGGCGGGCGGCATCAAGCCCTGCGTGGCGTCGTTCGTGGGCGACCAGTTCGACCAGACCAACAAGAGCCGGGCCAAGGTGGTGTTCGACGCCTTCTACTGGATCATCAATTTCGGCTCGTTCTTCGCGTCGCTGCTGATGCCTGTCTTCCTGAAACAGCTCGGCGCGGCCGTGGCCTTCGGCATCCCGGGCGCCCTGATGTTCATCGCCACGGTGGTCCTCTGGCTGGGCCGCAAGCACTACGTGCTGGTGCCGCCCGCGCCGTCCAATCCCGACTCGTTTCTCAACGTGGCGCGCACGGCCTTGGCGGCGGGTCTCCCGGGCCGCTTGCTGGCGGGGATCGGGGGCGTGGTTGCGCTGGCCTCGTTCGCCCTCGTGCCGTCCGCCGGGTGGGTGATTGTCCTGTGTCTTGCGCTGGTGGCGGATCTGCTGTTCGGTGGGCTCGGGGGGTGGCGCCAGCTCGACGGCGCACGCGGCCACCATCCCGACGAGGCCGTGGAGGGCGTGCGCGCCGTGCTGCGCGTGCTCGTGCTGTTCGCTCTGATCACGCCCTTCTGGTCGCTCTTCGACCAGAAGGCCTCGACCTGGGTTCTGCAGGGCAACGCCATGGCGAAACCGGCCTGGTTTCAGTCGTCGCAGATGCAGGCGCTCAATCCTGCGCTCGTGATGCTGATCATTCCCTTCAACAACCTGGTGCTCTATCCGGCGTTGCGCCGGATCGGCGTGGAGATGACGACCCTGCGCCGCATGACCGCGGGCATCGCGCTGGCCGGCTGCGCGTGGGTGGTCATCGCGATCATGCAGGTCTTGCTGGACCGGGGCCAGGTGCTGAGCATCACCTGGCAGGTGCTGCCCTACGCGTTGCTGACGCTGGGCGAGGTCTGGGTTTCCGCCACCGGCTTGGAGTTCGCCTACAGCCAGGCGCCACCGGCGATGAAGGGGGCGCTGATGAGCTTCTTCAACCTGTCGGTCACCATCGGCAACCTTTGGGTGCTGATCGCGAACGCCGGGGTGCGGAACAGCGCGGTCACGGATTTCATTGCCTCGACGGGATTCGGGGTGACGGCGTTCCAGATGTTTTTCTTTGCCGCCTTCGCTTTCGGCGCGGCCCTGGTCTTCGGGCTCGTGGCCCGACGCTACCGGGTCGCGGACCACTACCGTTCGGCGTAGAGCCAACCGGTCGTCCTTCGCTCAGGCCGGCGCGCCCGCGCGCTGGCGACCTTGGCCGGCGGCGCGGCGGAAGAGCAGGCCGGAGGCGATGAACAGCGCGGCGAAGCCGGCGCTCAGCAGCTGGACCTTCGGGTAACCCGGGCTGAAATCGGCCGGCCACCGGAGCAGGGCGATGACCGGGATCAGGAGCAGCGCGGCAGCCATGGCCAAGGCGACCCGGGCGAGAACCGCGGGTTGGAAGCGCGACACGCCCACGCCGATGAAGCCGCCGAGGATGGTGAGGAGGTAGAGCCCGTTGCCGGGGTTGTCCTCGCCGATGATCTGGACCGCCAGCGTGATCCAGGTGATCAGAAAACCGGTGACGACCGCCAGGGCGGCGCCGGCCTTGTAGGCGAAGTTGGCCACCGGGCGTGTCATCAGAAAGCGCAGGAAGAAGGTCGTGATGGAGAAGACCGCCCACGCCATGACGAAGTCGTGCCATTTCCAGTTCCAGCCGTCCACGGTCAGTCGGCCGGTGAGCGGAATAAGCAGCAGGGCCAGTGGCACGAGGGCGACGATCAGGTAGTCTTTGCGTTTCATGGGCGCTCAGAATGCCGCAGCTGCATGAACGGATGATGAAGCCGCGATGATATTGGGGTGAATTTTAGCCGAGTGATCCGTATTGCCTGATTGTCTTTGGGGTGGATCACCGCGGATGCCGGTCTTGAGCAGATGCTTTTGGGCTTATCCAGGGAGATCAGGGCGGGTGCGCCTTCGTTGGTGATGGAATCCGCCGCATGGCCGGTCAATTGATGGACTGGCTGACAGGCGGGATAATTCGGTGCAGCGAACCCGCACCGGTGATGCGGGAAGATTTGATCCGCAGGGTTGACGGTTAGGCGCTGCGTGGCGCCGGGAGCGGGCTGCGCGCCCGCATCAGGCGGCTTACTTCTTGGGCTTGGCCGGGGCGGCTTCGCGAACGCAGAACGGTCCGGATAAGTTGCCCAGCTCGCAGTGATTGCGAATGCGCTGGATCGCTGCGGCGGTCAGCCGGCTTTGCGCCGCCACCAGTCGCAGGCCGGTCGTGGTGACGATGTCAATCACCGCGACTTGCTTCGGCTTCAGTTCGGACTCCGGCAGCACGACCATCGGCATCGGCGCGGACTCCTGCACGGTGGAGTCGGGGAAGTGGCGGAAGCTGGCGGCCAGCAGCTCGGGATCATAAACGCCTTTCTGTGCCTCCATCTTTTGCCGGGTCTCGGCCTTGGCGAGACCGTCCAGTTCCAGCCAGGCGCGGTCGGTGAAAATTTTCAGGATCCGCGCGCCGCGGGGGATGGCGTCGCCGGATCGCTGGTCCGCGGGGAGGCCGGAGCCGTCGTAGTGCTTCCATTGGTAGCGGACGATTTCGGCCACGCGTTCCAAGCGGGGAATGGACTCGAGCATCCGGGCGGAAATTTCCGGGATCTTCCCCACGAGGGCCTTTTCTGCCGGGCTGAGTTTTTCCCGGTTGGCGAACTTTGCCACCACGGTGGGCGGCAGGGTGGCGGTGCCGATCCGCGCCAGGCCGGCGTCCATTTCCAGCTACCATGGCGTGTGCAGGCCGGCCTCTTCGG
>CBINOW010000075.1:0-22439 GCA_966252395.1 uncultured Oleiharenicola sp.
CTGCTCTACCAACTGAGCTAACTTGCCCCAAACGAAAGAGCGCGAGATAAAAGGACGGCTTCCGGACGCGTCAACGGGTAATTTGAATATTTCCCGGAGGCGTCGCGGACCGGCCTCAAACCTTGCGGAAGACGAGCGCCGCGTTCTGTCCTCCGAAGCCCAGGTTGTTGGTCAACACGGTGTTCACATTGGCGCTGCGCTTGACGTTCGGCACGTAGTCGAGGTCGCAATCCGGGTCGGGCGTCTCGTAATTGATGGTCGGCGGGACCTCGCCGCTCTGGATGGTCTTCACGCTGATGACCGCCTCGATGCCGCCGGCGGCGCCGAGCAGGTGGCCGGTCATGGACTTGGTCGAACTGATCATCACCTTCCGCGCCGCGTCGCCGAAGACCTTCTTGATGGCAAGGGTCTCGAACTTGTCGTTGTAGGGCGTGGAGGTGCCGTGGGCGTTGATGTAGTCGATCTGCTCCGGCGCGACCCTGGCATCCTTGAGCGCGCGGGACATGGCCTGCGAGAGGCCTTTGCCCTCGGGATCGGGCTGCGTGATGTGGAACGCGTCGCAGGTCGCCGCATAGCCGGCGAGTTCGCAATAGATGTGGGCACCGCGCGCCTGCGCGTGCTCCAGACTCTCGATCACGAGCACGCCGGAACCCTCGCCCATGATGAAACCGTCGCGGTTCAGGTCGAACGGGCGGCTGGCCTTCTGGGGATTCTCGTTGTTCGTGCTCATGGCCTTCATCGAGCAGAAGCCCGCATAGGCCAGCGGGGTGATCGAAGCCTCGGCGCCGCCGCACACCATCACGTCGGCTTCGCCGCTCCGCACCATGCGGAACGACTCGCCGATGGCGTGCGTCGCGGTCGCGCAGGCGCTCACGACGGAGAAATTCGGACCGCGCGCCCCCAGCTCGATCGCCACGAGGCCGGAGCACATGTTGCTGATCAGCGCGGGAATCATGAACGGCGAGACCTTGCGGGGGCCTTTCTCGAGGAGCACCTTGTGCTGCGTCTCGATCGTCCACATGCCGCCGATGCCGGAGCCGATGATGACGCCGACCTTGTCGAGGTCCTCCTTCGTCATGTCGAGCTTGGCGTCGGCCACGGCCTGCTTGGCCGCGCAGAAACCGAAGTGCGTGTAGCGGTCGTTGCGGCGGACTTCCTTGGGGTCCATCACCGTGGCGGGATCAAAGCCCCGCACCTCGGCGCCGATCTGGCAGCTGTAATCCTTGGGATCGAAGAGCGACACGCGGTCCACGCCGCATTTGCCGGCCAGGATGTTGTTCCAGAAATCAGGGACGTTGTGGCCGAGCGAGGTGATGACACCCATGCCGGTGACAACGACGCGACGGGGAGATGATGCAGCGGTTTCCATCGTGAAATTCGGGTGGAAAATAAAATCGCCCTACCGGGCCTGCGAGGGGCCAGACGGTAGAGCGATCAGTTCAAAAGCCAAAGGATATTACTTGCCAGCCTTCTGCTGGATATAGCCGATCACGTCGCCGACGGTCTGCAGCTTCTCGGCATCGGACTCGGGAATCTCGCCCTTGATCTCGTCCTTGAACTCTTCCTCAAAAGCCATGATCAACTCGACGGTGTCGAGCGAATCGGCGCCAAGGTCGTCGAGGAACGAAGCCTGCGGAGTGATTTGCTCCTCGTTAACATTCAATTGGTTAACGATGATTTCCTTGACGCGCTGTTCGATGGTTTTCTGGTCGGCCATGTGAGTAAAAGGGAATGAAATTAGACTTCCGAATGAGGCATCACATCACCATGCCGCCGTCAACGGTAAAAACTTGTCCGGTGATGTAGCCGGCCTCTTCGGAACAGAGGAAAGCGGTCATGTGCGCGATGTCGGCGGCTTCGCCGAGACGCTTGAGCGGGATGACAGAGGTGATTTTCTCCGCCGCCTCGGGCGGGAGCACCGCGGTCATGTCGGTTTTGATAAAACCGGGAGCGACCGCATTGGAGGTCACGCCGCGGGCGGCGAACTCCTTGGCGATGGACTTGGTGAAGCCGATGAGTCCGGCCTTGGCCGCGCAGTAGTTAGCCTGGCCGGCGTTGCCCATGATGCCGACCACGGAGGTGATGTTGACGATGCGGCCCCAGCGCTTCGAGGTCATCGAACGGCCGATGTATTTTGTCCAGTGGTAGCAGCTGGTGAGATTGGTCGTGATGACGCTGTTCCAGTCCTCCTCGGACATGCGGAACAGCAGGCCGTCCTTCGTGATGCCGGCGTTGTTCACGAGGATGTCGATCTGGCCGAATTCGGCGAGCAGGTCGGCACTGGCCTTCGCGACGGCGGCGCCATCGGCCACGTCCACCGCGAGGGCCTTGGCCTTGCCGCCAGCGGCGGTGATGGCGGCGGCGGTCGCGCCACAGCTGTCGGCGGACTTGCTCACGCAGATGACGTTGACGCCGTTCTTGGCGAGCAACTCGGCGATGGCTTTGCCGATGCCCCGGCCGGCGCCGGTGACAAGGGCCACACGATTGTTGTAGGTGAGGCTCATGGGGAGAGGCGCCATGGCAGGCGCTCCCCTCCCCCGCCGCAAGCGCGAAGTTTCCGCCTGCTCAGTAGACGTCGCGCTGGTAGCGCTTGTCCTTCTTCATCTGCTTCACGTATTCCGCGGCGGCCGCGGCATCCATGCCGCTGTGGCGCGCGATGACCTCGTGGAGCGCGACATCGACATCCTTGGCCATGCGCTTGGCGTCGCCGCACACATAGAAGTGCGCACCCTTCTGCAACCAAGCCCAGAGTTCGGCGCCGTTTTCGCGCATGCGGTCCTGCACATAGACCTTGAGAATCTGGTCACGCGAGAATGCGAGGTCGAGGCGCGCCAGCTTGCCCTCGGCCTGCCACTGCAGCCACTCCTCCTCGTAAAGGAAATCCGTGGCGCGGTGCTGGTCGCCGAAGAACACCCAGTTTCGCCCGGTCGCGCCCGTGACGACGCGCTCCTGCATGAAGGCCCGGAACGGGGCGATGCCCGTGCCCGGTCCGACCATGATGATGTCCTTCGCGAGGTCTTCCGGCGGGCCGAAGTGCGAATCCGACACAAACACCGGCACGGGCGTGCTGTTCAGCGCCGCGCGGTCCGCGAGGAAGCTGCTGCACACGCCGACGCGCGAGCGGTGGTTGGTCTCGTAGCGCACGATCGCGACCGTGAGATGAACCGAGGTCGGGTGCGGCTTCGACGACGACGCGATGGAGTAGAGGCGCGGCATGAGCTTGCGCAGCTGGTCCACGAATTCCTGCGGGGTGAGCTTCGCGCTCGGGAACTCCGTGAGCAGGTCAATGTATTCGCGATCCTCAAGATAGCCGGCGAGCTGGTCCTTGCCCTCGGGCGCGAGCAGCACGGCGAGCTTGGCCTTGTCGCCCTCGTCGGTGGCCTTGGCGGCGAGCAGCTCGATGAACTTCCGCGTGGGCTTCGCCAGCGCGAGGCGGCTGAAGAGCGCGTCGCGCAGCGGGATCGGGGCGGTCAGCTTGAGCATCGCGGGCGAGACCATCTCGTTGCCGCTCACGCCGAGGCGGTGCAGGATCTCGTCCACTTCCGCCGGGCGGTTGGTCGCGAAAACACCGAGCGAGTCGCCGACCTTGTAAGTCAGGCCGCTGCCGGCGATGTCCACGACGAGGTGTCGCGTCTCCTTGTGCGAGCCCGGCTTGTTGAGCAGGCGGTTCTCGGTCAGGCGGGCCGGGAAGGGATTGTCCTTGTTGAAGGCGGAGGTCGGAGCAGGCGTGGAACTCATGGAACGGGCCGGATTTGCCGTCCGGCGTCGAGCCGTGGCAAGCATGTTTCCTGCCATAGGCCGGCGCCCCCCGGCAGGCTTTCCTTGTTGCCCCGGCCCGCGTGGCCTGCCACCGCTCTGGCATGGAGCCGGTTCGCATTCAGAAATTCATCGCCGACAGCGGCCTTTGCTCGCGCCGCGCCGCCGAGGCCCTCATCGCGGCCGGCGACGTCTATGTGAACGGCCAGCCCGCCACCACGGGCCAGAAAATCGAGCCCGGCACCGACAAGGTCACAGTCCGCGGCAAACCCGTGCGCACCAGCGCCCAGCCGCGCATCACCCTCGTCATGCACAAGCCGCGCGGCGTCGTCTGCAGCAACAGCGACCCGCACGCCGAGCAGACAATCTTCGACCTGCTCCCCCGCGAGTGGGCCAAACTCCGCCTCTTCTGCGCCGGCCGGCTCGACAAGGACAGCGAGGGCCTCGTCATCCTCACGTCCGACGGCGACCTGGCCAACCGCCTCATGCACCCGTCGAACCTCATCGTGAAGCGCTACTATGTGTCGCTCGAGGAGCCGTTCCCGGTGAAACGCATCCGCTCGCTCCTCCACGGCATCCTCCACGAGGGCGAACGCCACAAGGTCGAACGCGCCTTCCTCGTCAACCCGTCGCGCGACGAGACCTCGACCGAGCTCGACGTCCACATGCACCACGGCAAGAAGCGCGAGATCCGCCTGCTCTTCACCGCGCTTGGCTTCGAGGTCCGCCGCCTCCGCCGCTACCAGATCGGCAACCTCCGCCTGAAAGGAATTCCTTTGCGCGGCGTGAAACAACTTTCTAGCAAAGAGATCGAATCTCTCTTCGCCGTGCCGCCCTCGCACCGCCGCGAAGCCAAGACCGCTGACTCCGATGAAAATTAAAACCGCCTTCCTCCTGCTTGCCGCCCTGGCCGTCCGCCTCGTCGCCGCCGACATCCTCCCCGCCGACGCCGCTGTCTTCCTCCAGCCCGACCCCAAGTCCCCGGTCCTCGTCCGCCTGAAGGCGGGCAACACCATTGTTTACACCGGCGACGCCCCGGCCGGCTGGCGCCGCGTCGAGATCAGCGGCACCTTCGAGGGCTACGCCCACAACCGCGACATCACCAAGGACCTCACCGTCCGCGACGGCGGCAGCATCCTCGCCGCGCCCAAGAAGGACACCCCCGCCCTCACCGTCGCCCAGGAAGGCGACAAGACCGAGGTCGTCGGCCTCGCCGGCGGCGACTGGGTGCAGGTCAAGTTCACCAAGAAGCTCCAGGGCTTCGTGGCCACCGCCGCCGCCGCCAACCTCGCGCCCGACCCGCTCACCTCCGCGCCCGCCCCGGCGGTCGCCCCGGCCCCGGCCGCGCCCGCCAGCAACCTCGGCCGCCCCGTCCCGCTCACCGGCAACACCGCCGACATGCCGCGCCAGTTCGCCGGCCGTCTCGTGCTCGCCCGCCGCGCCATCATCAATCCCAACCCGCCCTACGACTACCAGCTCACCGACAGCAACGGCCGCCGCTTCGCATACGTGGACACCAAGCGCCTGCTCCTCACCGACAAGCTCGAAAGCTACCTCGACCTCCAGGTGACGGTCACCGGCACCGTCCGCAACACCGTTGACGGCAAGGATCTCGTGATCTCTGCCGAGTCGATGGCGCTCGTGCGACCCTGACCCGGGTGCCACGCGCCGGCCTCGGCGCGTTTTCCGTGATTACGAAGCGCGTTGAGGTCAACGCGCCCGCCCTTCCTCTCCCGCCCATGGAACTCATCGACGGCAACCAGATCGCCGCCACCATCATCGCCGAACTCAAGACCGAGGTCTCCGCCCTCACCGGCCGCAAGCCCTGCATCGCCCTCGTGCGCGTGGGCGACGACCCCGCCTCGGTCTCCTACGTGAAGAAAAAGGAGAAGACCTCCGCCGAGATCGGCATCGAGAGCCGCCTCATCTTCCCGCCGGTCACCATCACGCAGGACGAACTCTTCGCGCTGATCGACCAGCTCAACGCCGACCCAACCGTGGACGGCATCCTCGTCCAGTCCCCGCTGCCCAAGGGCATCAACGAGGTCGCCGTGTTCCGCCGCATCGCCGCGCACAAGGACGTGGACGGCTTCCACACGATGAACCTCGGCAAACTCGCGCAGGAGGACGACACCGGTTTCGTCGCCTGCACCCCCGCCGGCATCATGGAACTGCTCCGCCGCGCCGGCGTCTCGCTTTCCGGCAAACACGTCGTCGTGCTCGGCCGCAGCCTCATCGTCGGCAAGCCCGCCGCGCTGCTCGCCGTCCAGCGCAAGGCCTGGGCCAACGCCACCGTCACGATCTGCCACTCGCAAACCGCCAACCTGCCCGCCCTCACGCGCCAGGCCGACATCCTCATCGCCGCCATCGGCAAGGCCGAGTTCGTCACCGCCGACATGGTGAAGCCCGGCGCCGTGGTCATTGATGTCGGCGTCAACCGCGTGCCCGACGCCACGAAGAAGACCGGCTACCGCCTCACCGGCGACGTGCACTTCCCGACCGTTTCCCCGCTCTGCGCCAAGATCACCCCCGTTCCCGGCGGCGTCGGCCCGATGACCGTGGCCATGCTCATGGCCAACACGGTCAAGGCCCACCGCCAGAACACTGCCCGCCCGTCCTAAGCGCCGGGCGCAACGGCTCTTGCCAGCAAGGGCCAAACCCGTTTCGTTGTTCCGACCCCCCTATGGCGACGCCCAAGATCCTCGTGGTTGATGACCAGCCCATCAACGTCCAGCTGTTGAAACGTAAACTGGAACGGGAGGGAATGACGGTGATCGCCGCCTACTCCGGTCAGGAAGCCCTCACCGTCATCTCCGCGGAGAAACCCGACCTCATCCTCCTCGACGTGATGATGCCCGACATGGACGGGCTGGAGGTCTGCCAGCGCCTGCAGGCCGACACCGAGACCAAGTCCATCCCGATCATCTTCATCACCGCCCGCACTTCCAAGGAGGGCAAGATCGAGGGCCTCGGCGTCGGCGCCGTGGACTACATCACCAAGCCCATCGACCTCGACGAGACCCTCGCCCGCGTGCAGACGCAGCTGCGCTTTGTGCAGATCAACCGCGAGCTCGTGGACCTGCAGCGCCGCCTCGGCGATTCCCGCCGCACCGCCACCATCGGCGCCGTCACCCAGGGCATCGCCCACAATCTCAACAACCTCCTCGGCGTCGTCATCGGCTACGTGGACCTGATCAAGGCCTACAGCGACAAACCCGAACTCGTTAAGAAAAATTCCCAGCACCTCGAGGACGCGGTCAACCGCATCGTCAGCATCATCAAGCAGCTCACCACCCTCGTGGTGCGCAACCGCCCGCCGCTCATCCGCGCCAGCCTCGCCCGCATGATCGACAGCGGCATCCGCCGCTATCAGATCGAATACAAGATCGACCGGCCCGTCACGGTGGAGAACGGCGCCGGCGAGGTGTTGGTGGACACCAACGTCGAGCTGCTCGAGGAGGTCATCGCCAAGCTGGTGATGAACGCCTGGGAAAGCTACGGCGAGAGCGCCCCCGAGGACCAGCGCGCTATCAACATCCGCACCGAGATCGTCGAGAAGCCGCAGGAAGGCCGCTTCGCCCACATCCACATCGAGGACCGCGGCCGCGGCATCGACCCCGAGATCCGCGACCACGCTTTCGAACCTTTCACGAGCACCAAGCACACCGTCGGCGTCGGCATGGGCCTCACCATCGCCCGCCACTCGATGCGCAACCTCGGCGGCGAGGTCATCCTCGCCGACCGCCCCGGCGGCGGCGCCATCTGCACCATCCGCCACCCGCTCGATCGCCGGAACAAGCAGCAGCAGTAAGGCCGGCCATGCCCAAGCTCGCCTTCCTCGGCGCCGGCAACCTCGCCTCAGCCATCGTCCGCGGCCTCCTCGCCCAACAGGTCTGCGCCCCCGCCGACATCGCCTGCACGAGCAAGGGCGGTGAAACCGCCGCCCGCCTCGCCAGCGCCACCGGCATCGCCCACGAGCCGGATCTCGCCAAGCTCCTCGGCCCGGCCGACACCGTCATCGTCGCCTTCAAGCCCCAGTCGCTCGCGGCCGCCGATCCGCGGCTCGCCGAGCTGACCCGCGGCAAGCTCGTGCTCTCGGTCCTCGCCGGCAAGAAGCTCGCCACCCTCGCCCGCACCTTCCCGCACGCCCGCAACCTCGTGCGCACGATGCCCAACACCCCCGCCGCCATCGGCGCCGGCATCACGCCCTTCTGCTCGCTGACCCCGCTTTCGGCCGCCGACCAGGCCCTCGTCACCCGCATTCTCGAGGCGCTCGGGGTGTGCCTCCCGCTCGACGAGTCATACTTCGACGCCCTCACCGCCGTCGGCGGCAGCGGCCCGGCCTTCCTCTTTGAATTCGTCGCCGGCCTGCGCGACGCCGCCCTTGCCGCCGGCCTGCCGCCCGAGGTCGCCCCGCGCATGGCCCTCGAAACCGTGCTCGGCGCCGCCCGCCTGCTCGCGCGCACGGGTGAGACGCCCGAGGCCCTCCGCGACAAGGTCACCTCGCCCAACGGCACGACCTACGCCGGCCTGCAGGTCCTCGCCCAACGCCAGTTCCGCGACACGCTCAAGGAAACCATCGCCGCCGCCACCCGCCGCGCCGGCGAGCTGTCGAAAGATTGAACCTGGCGGAAAACTCCAAACGCCAAATCCCAGACGCCAAAACAAATCTCGGAAGCCTGAATCCCGCTGACTGACGGTCCCCTTTTCGGCTTTCATCCTTTGGCCCCTGCTTGTTGTTTGGCGTTTGGAAACCTTGAGTCTGAGATTTCCCCGGGCGCTACTTGATCCTTGTCACTTGATCCTTCCCGCCTTCCGCTTGCGGCCATGGGCATGGAATTCGGATGGTGGGAAAAGGACGAGGAAGGCAAAAAGTGGCAGATCAACGCACGCTTCCACGGCGGCAACGTCGTGTTCAGCCGTCATCACGGCCATCACACCTCCTGGGAGGATTTTGAGCCCACCGACGATCAATGGGACCGCCTGCTCAGCGAGGCCGAGCGCCGTCTCCCCCGCCGCCTGATGAGCACGAAGGAATTCAACGAGCTCAAATCCAAGCGGCCGCAATAGGCCGCTGCGCAGCGTGTAGCCGCTTTGGAGCGCAGCGACAAAGTGGTCGTCCCCTGACCACGCTTTCGCCTGCGGCTTAAGCGCGGCTACAACTCTTATGAACGTGCGCTAAAGTCCCGCGTTCACGGGACGAAAGCGTGGTCTTTCGGCAAATAACCGCCTCACCGCAGGTGAGGCTTCACCAACGGCCAGAGATAATGCAGCGCCGGCGCGATCTCCGCCGGACGCTCCGCGAGCCAGCGGTCAATTTCCTCGGGCGTAAACCAGTCGCCCCGCTCGATCTCGGCGGGATGCAAGGTGAACGGTCCTTCGGCCTGCACGCGATAGACCCACACGAATTCCTGCCCCGTCTCCTCCCGCGCCTCGATCTTGAAGAGAGGCTGCGGCGGCTGCGCCGGACGACAGCCCAGTTCCTCCTCCAGCTCACGCGCCGCCGTGCTATCGTAGTCTTCGCCGGCACCCACGTGTCCGGCGGCGGACGTGTTCCAAAATCCCGGAAATTGATCCTTCAACCGCGAACGCTGGTGCAAGAACACCTTCCCCGCGCGATTCAAGACCAGCAGATGCACCGCCCGGTGACGCAACTTGAGCCGGTGCACCTCGCGTCGGGGCATCTGTCCCTTCACGCGATCCTGCTCGTCCACCACGTCGAAAAGCTCGTCCAGGTTTTGCCCCATGGATTCATCTCAAACGGCCACCGGCCGGCCGCAAGCCTGCTCCTCCTGCTAAAAAATGGAGCAGGCGCTCCGCTCAGGCTAGAACAACGCTGAGCCCGGGAGCGCCTCGCGCCATTTTCCGGCTTTAGTCAGCCATGGGGTTGTGCAAAATATCGCTTACCCCCGCACCCCATGAATCACCTGCTTGCCCTCTGGTTGCCGATCCTGCTCAGCGCAGTGGTCGTGTTCGTCATCAGCTCCCTCATTCACATGGTCTTCAAGTGGCATGCATCCGACTACGGCCGGCTGGCCAACGAGGACGCCGTGCGCGAAGCGGTCCGCGCCGGCGCGGCCAAGCCCGGCCGTTATGTGATCCCCTACTGCGCCGACATGAAGGACATGGCCAGCGAGTCCATGCAGCGGAAATACGCGGAAGGCCCCATCGCCCATTTCACCGTCGGCCCGAACGGCCAGCCCAACATGGGCAAGTATCTCGGCCTGTGGTTTGCCTGGAGTCTCGTGGTCGCGATCATCGCGGCGTTCCTCACCACGCAGACAGTCGGCACCTATCCGCAGTTCGCCCGCAAGGCCGCCAAGCTCTTCGGCTCGATCGTCTTCATCGCGCACGGCTTCGGCACGGTGACAGAGTCCATCTGGATGATGCGCCCCTGGTCCTCGACCGCCAAATACCTCCTCGACTCCGCCCTCTACGCCGTCGGCTCCGGCCTCGTGTTCTATTGGCTGTGGGACTGAGCGCAGCGAGGTGATCGTTTCCTCCCCGCCAACGCGTCCGCGCGGTGGCGCGCTCCGCCACTCAGCAGATCACCATCAGCCGCGGCTGACCGGGAATCGTCGCCGGCGCGCGATGCACGCACGGGGGCACCGGGCTGCCGGGCCAGTCCACCGCGATGCGCCAGAGGTTGAAATGTCCGAAGGAGTAAACTCCATTCGACGGGCTCAGGGTCTCCGAGGCACCGCGCGCCGCGTAGTGCAGGTCATAGCAATGCTCGTGCAGGAACTCGCGGAACCCCGCGTCGGCCGCCCCGCCGTAAAGTTTCAGCAGTTCCGCGCGCGTCGCCGGCACGTCCACGCGCCGCACGGCGTCCTCGTTGCGCAGGCCCTCGCTGGGTGAGCCGTGGTAGGTGCACAGCCACGTGTCGGCCTCGACCGGCGCGCTGTCGGCGTGCCAGGAAAACACATCCGTCGCCACCGGCCCGGCGTCCTCGTCGCGCGGGTAGCCGTGGATGAGATTCAAAACCGGATCGCGCTCCTGCGCCCGGAGCAACGCTAGGTCCGACAGAATGGCGTCGGCCGCCGCGCGCCCGGCCGCGCCCAACGCCAGGCCCGTCAGCTGGGTTTCATCCAACACCGTGATGGGCTCATCGTCGCCACATCGCGACCGCTGGAGCGCCGCCACGATCTCCGCAAAGTCTCCGGTCATCGTCCGCGGCCAGCACAGCGCATTCACGCCGTCAGTGAACCGCCCCGCCGCGAGCTCCGCAAAGCTCTGCACGCAGCGGATGCGGTGATAGTCGGAAATGAGTGAAGCCGGTTGCACAAGAGCCAACGGAGTGAACGGAGAGACCGGCCGAGTAAATGCGCAAAAACCGTCGCCGCCACGGATTCGAACTTGGTTAACCACTAATCCACGCTAATCGGCGCTAATGATCCAAGACTAACGCAGGGGCATCGATAAATTGACCCCTATCGGAATATGTAGTCGGCCAGACTTTTTCTGGGGATCTTGCGTGTCCAGCAGGCGTCGATTTCGTGCCGATCCTCGCGCCAATTCGGAAACACGGATTTGTAATGACTGGCCAACCGCTTCAGGACTTCCGACCAGACGCGGCCTCTGACTTTGGCGAGCTGGCCGTCCCAGATCAGCCAGTCGCCGGCCTTGAGTTTGGCCCAACTGGACTGGATTTTCCGATAGGACGCGGGTGGGTCAAAGCCAACGATCAATTCACCCAGCGGCTTCAAAGCATTGACGACATCTTGCTCCCTCGTCGTGGACTTGTCGGAAAGCTGCTTGCCCGAGATCGCCAGTGAGAGGTGAGCGATCCGACCGAAATCCGACAGAAAGTAATATTCACAATGTCCCTGCTCGGAAACCCAGATCTGCAAAATCTCTCGGTGCTCTGACAACAGCATCGCGCCATGGATGCCCATGAGCGGCTTGTCATCCTTTTCCGTGCTTTTGAGCTGGATGAACCGGCTCATGGGCTGCCCTACACCGGAACGGATGAGCACACAGTCATAGCCGTGCCGGTCCCGCCCTGACTCCAGCAAATCCATTTCCTCGTCTGGATATGTCTGCGCGAAGTCGAACAACACATCCGCGTAAAACTGATGCGTGCTGAAATGTTCCCGGTGCCAGTGGTGCATGGAGTAAGCCTCGAATTGAGGTTAGGGCTTCAGATTTGTGATTTATCGGGAGGAGCTCGGGGACAACCGTCTTCAGTTACCCACAGCTGTATTCAAGGGAGGTGGCGTGAGCGCAACGCGGAGCAGTTCGCGCCTCTTGAACCAGAAGGCAATAGCACCAACGGGGATGGAAATATAGAGGATCAACGGGCTGTATTCGCCGCCGGAAATGGCCCCGGCGCCAAAGAGCTGAAAATGGAACAAGCGATAATCAGCCGCTCCGGTCGTCCAATCGAACGACGCCTGCACAACGCCAATCAGGATGAAGATGATCCAAAGCCATTTTCGACGCGGGAACTTGGTCCGGATGCAAACCACCAGTGTCACCAGAATGAAGACCGGGATGCCAATCGCCCCCAGGAGAAAGAAAAAGTGGAGCGCACCCGCCCGCTCGAAGGTGAAGGCGTAAATTTCCTGCAGGGGCCGATCCAGAGGATTCACCGTCATCCCATACAGCACGGGGGCTCCCGGAGTGGGTTCCGTCCAGATTGTCCTTGCGACCAGCCATTTGTCTTCAAAGGCAAACTGGAAGGTCACGCTATAGCGGGTCACACCATTGGTTGATTGGACCCAGTATCCGACCAGCTCCTCGGACTTCGGTCGTCCGCGAGGAATCAAGGCATGCATGGCTTTGATCTGCTCCAGCTCCTTTCCATTTTTGAACTCAGGGTCCAGATCCCGGGCGAGCCCAGAAAAGTCCTCCGCCAGCAAGCGGTCCACAAAGCTGCGCGCTGTCTTCACCTTCTCCTTGTCGGCGATCTTTTCAATGAGCTCCTTCGTGCTGCAGCCCGCGAGCACCAGTCCCATCATCACAAGAATACAAGTTAGTCTTCGCATAGGCTAAAACTCCACGTCCCGGCAGCGGGGTTCCAGTTTGGTGGCGATGGCGGCGATCTTGTCGGGAGACAGGACAACAGGACCGCTGGCGAGGAAGCGGGGCAGGCCCTTGGGATTGGTCACCCGACACATCCGGGTGTCGCGCGAGGGGCGCGGCTCAACAAACCAACCCGGGAGCGTCAGGATGGGCGACACGTGGACGCGTTCACCGGTTTCCTCTTTGATGATCTTGGCCAGTTCGATCGCGTTGCGCTCAGCCTGTTCGAGCCCGTGGTTGTCGTTGCCCCAGGGCCACTCGAGATCGCGTCCGTCGAAGAAAACCTTGTGGTCGTCAAAGCCGGGGCGGGCATTTCCCTTGCGCCGGGTTTTGGTCTCCACGGCGAACACGCCCTGCGGGCCAATGGCGATGTGGTCGAGGTTGAACTTGGTTCCGTTGTTCTGGAACGGCAAGTCGTGCAAAATCCGCCACCCCTGCCCTTTCAACGGTTCAAGGTGCTCCGCCACGATCCGCTCGCCGAAGTAACCGAGGTAGCGGTCGCCGCTTTCGCGCAACTTGGCGCTGAACATCCGAGCTGCTCCGATGAAGGAAGCGATGAAAACGACCACGGCAGCCAGCACCCACGGGAGCTGCATCACCCCCGGAATGGACGACGTCCAGCCCAGCATCGTTAAGAACAGGAACGCCGGAATACCCGCCCCGATGGCAATCCAGAGAAGTTCCATCTCGTCCTGCTGCCGCACGAGCTTGAGCTGGGTTTCACCCGCACCGCGCAGAAGGCGGAGTTCGTCGCCAAAAGGCAGACGGATTTTACGCTGCCGCCGCTGCCACCAAATCATGGCGAAAGCGCTGGCGAGGAAGAACAGAAAATAACCCGCTACAAAGAGGCCGTGTTTCCAAGTCATGGAGTTGAATGCTGAAGGCTGAGCACTGAATACGGAACGTCGTGCATCACCCGTGGCCCCGGGGACGGGCCGAGGTTTGGGGAGCGCTCGCCCAACGCCAAGGCCGAAGTGGAGGGAGGACGAGGGACACGGACTAGGGACTAGGGACAACGGACCACAGACTGCCGATCTCTCGGCCCGACTTCCGATCTCTGACATCTGGCTTCTGACCTCTGATCTCTGCCTTCCGTCCTCAGTCCTCCGTCCACGGGGCTGCGATCGCGCCGGCGCGCACGGCGTTCCAGAGGGGCGACAAATCAGCGTCGGTCTTGGCCAGGGTGCGGTAAGCAGCCTCGCGCCGGACAGCCTCGCGCAGCCAGTTGTGAGCTTCGGGCAAACGGTCCTGCTGGGCAGCGTAGCAGGCGAGGTTGAACCAGATGACGGCCTCCTGCGGAAACCGCTCGCGGGCCTCCCGGAGAATCTTCTCGGCCGCGGCGATGGATTCCGCCCGCCGCACGGCAAAGGCCAGGCTCACCCAATATTGCGGCTCCGTTGGGTCCTCCTTCACGAGCTTCCGCAGCAGCGGCACCGCCCGCGCCCAGCGCCCCGCCGACAAGTGCAACTGCGCGCGGAACTGCTGCACCTCCGACCGCCCCCGAAACGCCGCCGGGATCGCCCGCAGCGCCCGCTCCGCCGCCGCAAAGTTCTCCAGCAACAGCCACCCCTGCGCCCGCTCGAAATGCTTGGCGAACTTCAGGTGGTCTTCACGGCCCGGTTCCATGTGAGTGAACACTAAGGAGCCAAGGAGCGAAGCAAGTCCGCTAAACGGTGTGCCCAACCTTTTTTGCACGCAAAAAGGATCCGCTGACGGATTAACTTCATCTCGCTGTTACGTGCGCGACGAATCGGCGCCAGACTCAAGTTTGAGTTTCAAGTTGAAGTTTAAGGGGGAGCAACCTGATCGCACCAGGCACCGCCGTCTTCACTGCTTCCGGGTAAAGTCGATTACCCTGATCGATCCTCCGTCCTTTTGCTCGGTGAGGACCTCGAACCGATCCGTCGAACGGATGGTCGTGTAATTCTTCGTCTCGTAATACTCCAAGAACGCCCGCCCTTGGACCCGATACCGGTTGGGCCAGCCGGTGACCGGCTCCGGGTCGTCAGTTTCATAAGCGACATCCCGCAATGAAAGCGTGGCGGCACCGGCCTGATGTTCGAAGCGATAGTAGCGATCCGCCCTGTCCACGGCGCTGGCTCGGTGTTGCGCAGGATCAATCGTGGGCTGGACTGGGCGGGTTGGTGCCGACGGGGGCACTGGCTGAGGTTCGGGATTCGCAGTTGGCGGGCGGTGCCGTTTGGGAGGGATGGACGAAGTCGAAGAACCGGCGCTCGGCGCGTGCTCCTTCAAGCGGGTGCGAAATGGCTCCGGGACCAATTCGACGCTGATCGTCATGGCCTTGCCATTGGCAACCAGCAGCAGGCGGTCCTTCTCGGCGTCGTAATTTTTCACGACCACATTCTTCAGCTTCCGCCCATCGGTCAGATCCAGTCGCTCGAACTCCAAGACAGGCTCCGAGTTGTTCTCCTTGGCCATCACTTGGGTCAGAAGACCAAGCACCAACACGCATTGCAGTATTCGGATTAGCATAATGCAGTGAATTCCTCCACTTCCGGAGAACGCCGGAAACGTGGCCCGCAAAGACGTTAGGGTGCGAGGGGCCGTGTGCCAGTTTTAAGTGTGCAGGTTGAAGCTTAATGCGAGGCGGGGTGGCGGAGACCCCGCCCTACAGGCGAGGCGACGGACTGATGGCCCTGCCTCCAGCAAAAGAAAAAGGGCGCCCGGAGGCGCCCTGCGTTTTGGTGTTTGTGGTGGCCGGCGGTTCGTCAGCGACGGTGGCCGCTGCGATACCAATTGCTGCGGTAGCTTCGATAGTGTCCGCCATAGCGCGGATAATAGTGATGATGGTGGCCGGTGACGTAGCCGATGCCCAGGCCAAGCGTGAGCGGGAGCCAGAAGTCGTCGGTGTCGCGATAGACCACGCGGGTGCGGGGCGTGCGGTCCACGTAGATGATTTCGGGGTCGTCCTTCACCACGACCGTGGTGGTGTCGTCGCTGGTGTAAACGGCGCGGGAGGGCGGCTGGACGCGGGCAACGACGCGATCGCTGTTGCGGGCGCTGCCGAGCAGGGCGTAACCGAGCGTGGCGGTGTGGCCGTCGGGATACTTGTAGGTGACGACCACCCGGTCGGCGGTCTTGTCGAGGCGGAGGATCTCGAGGCCGCCCGTCTTGGCGTCGGCCATCAGGTCCTCGGGTTCGGGCAGAAAGCTGAGATAAACCATGTGGTCGATCTCAGGGAGAGTCGTCGGGGCGGCGGGGGCGGTGTCGGCCGCCTGGGCGACCAGGCCGCCGGTGAGCAGAAGAGTGGCGAGCAGGAGCTTTTTCATGGTGGAGGTGACGGTCTGACGGTTTTGACCGGGGATTTATTCGAAGGTTCGTGAGAAAATCTTCCGAGCCGGGTTCGCCACGGATTTCACGGATGGGCACGGATGTAAAAAGGGACGACAGACCACGGACTAGGGACTAAGGACCTCTTTGGAGCCGGGGCGACCTCGCCCCGGTCGGACCAAGACAGCGGACGAGGGCGTCCCGGCTCCAGTTCAAGACACGCCCCTACGTGGATTGCGCAAAAGAAATAGGGGCGCCCGGAGGCGCCCCGAATCTGAAATCTGGGATCTGAAATCGCCGTCGTCGGATCAGTTTGAGCTCAACTCGGGCTTCAGCTCGATCATCTCGGAGTAGCTCCGTTCGGTGACCTTCGCCATGTCCTCCTGCACTTCCGTGTTGGAGATGCCGAGATCCGACATCGCCTGCGCCTGGGTGATACCTTCGGCGTCGAGGTCTTTCCAACCGGCCTTGAAGCGGCGGACGATCCGGTAGCTCGGCTCGCCCGACATCTGGGAGGAATAGACGGCGACATTGAAGCCGCGTTTCTCCCAGACCTTTTTCAGGGTCTTGAGCAGGTCGCGCGTCGCGGGGCCGCGGCCGGGCTTGGGGAAGACAGCGGTGACGGCGGCCTTGGTGGAGAACGCGGTGAGCGACACGGTGCTGAGCTCCTCCTCATATTGCAGGTAAACATCCGACGTGGTCTTCTCGACGAGCGGCGCGATGCTCGTCTCGTAATGCTTGTTGTGATCCGCCGCGAGGTCGCCGCGATCATCGAGCGCCGTCCAGGAGAACGGGCCTTCGACGACGTGGTAAGCGCCGGCATCCGGGCCGGACAACACGCTGTAAACACGCCAGCGGAAGGCGCCGCTGTGGTATTTCTTGGCGTGCGCGCTGAGGGCGGCCTTGAGGGCTTCGTCCTGCCCGGTCTTGGCGAAGACACGGTAGGACGAGATCACGTTTTCCTTGGGCTTCTTGGCTTCGGCCGGCTTGGCGTCCTGCGCGGGAAGCGAGAGGAACGCGGTCACTAAGACGACGAGACAGGCTAGCTTTTTCATGGGGAAACGACCTGACGGGTTGAGGCATCGCTACTTTGCCGAGGGGGTGTGGAGCCGAAGCGTGGAATTCAGCGTGCACGGGATTCTGCCTGTCGCCGCAAACCAGTAAACGCCGATAGCGAGTAGCTTTACTACTAAGCCCCAAGTTGTTGCACATGGACGGCGCTAGCGGGACGAATGGACTAGGGACAAGGGACCAAGGACATGGGACTTCTTTGGAGCCGGGGCGCCCTCGCCCCGGATGGCCCAAGACACCGGGACGAGGGCGTCCTGGCTCCAGTTCAAGGCAGGGCGCGCTCAAGGCATGCCCCTATGTGGTTTGCTCAAAAGAAAAAGGGCACCCGGAGGCGCCCTCGTTTTGTGTCTTTCGTGTGTTCGGTGGTTAAACCTTCGGCCCTTCGACGGGCTCAGGGCGAAAACTTACGTTTTCGGGAACTTCACCCATTTCGCGCCGGCCTTGGAGGACTTCACGACGGTCTCGATGAAGGCCATGCCTTCGACGCCGTCGGTGATCGTGGGGAAATCCAGGTCGGCCGGGATCGGCTGGCCGGCGATCTCGGCGCGGATGGCGCGGAAGGCTTCCTTGTAGATGTTGCCGAAAGCTTCGAGGTAACCCTCGGGGTGACCGGAGGGCGTGCGGGTGACGGCGCCGGCGGCCTTGCCGACGTAGCCGTTGCCGCGGCCCCAGATTTCCGTGGGCTTGTCGGGATACTTCACGAGCAGCTGGTTCGGGTGCTCCTGGTGCCACTCGAGGCCGGCCTTGGTGCCGTAGACGCGGATGTTGAGCGCGTTTTCCTCGCCGACGCTGATCTGCGAGGCGTGGATGATGCCCTTGGCGCCGCCCTTGAAGCGGACGAGGATGTTGCCGTCGTCGTCGAGCGCGCGGCCCTTCACAAAGGTCGTGAGATCGGCGCAGAGCGAATCAATGTGCAGGCCGGTGATGTAGCGGGCGAGGTTCTCGGCGTGCGTGCCGATGTCGCCGATGCAGCCGGCGGCGCCGGAGCGCTTCGGGTCGGTGCGCCAACCGGCCTGCTTCTGGCCGGTCTTTTCGAGGAGCGTGCTGAGCCAGCCCTGCGGATACTCGGCCACGACCTTGCGGATCTCGCCGAGGGCGCCGGCCTGCACGAGCTCGCGGGCCTGCTTCACCATGGCGTTGCCGGTGTAGTTGTGGGTGAGGACAAAGACCTTCTTCGTCTTCTTCACCACGGCCGCGAGCTTCTTGGCCTCGGCGAGGTTGAAGGTCACGGGCTTGTCGCACACGACGTTGAAGCCGGCTTCGAGGAAGAGCTTCGCGGGCGGGAAGTGCTGGTGGTTGGGCGTGACGATGACGATGAAGTCCAGGCGCTGGTCGGCGGGCATCTTGGCCTCGGCCGCGGCCATTTCCTGGTAGCTGCCATAGACGCGGCTCGGGTCGAGGAAGAGGTCCTCGCCGGAAGCCTTGGAGCGGGCGGCGTCGCTGGAGAACGCGCCCGCGGTGAGGACGGCTTGGCCGTCCATGATGGCGGCGATGCGGTGGACGCCGCCGATGAAGGCGCCGCGCCCGCCGCCGATCATGCCGTAACGAAGTTTGCGATTGGCTGACATGGTGAAATCGGAAGTTGGAGGATGAAGAGGAACTAAGACAGATTAACCACCGAGACACGAAGACACAGAGATAGCCGGAAACAGGGGTAGATTTTTTCTGAATCCGGTGCCCTAGCCTTGCTTCGTGTCTCTGTGTCTTTGTGGTTCAATCACTGGTTTTCTTTGTCGAAGGCGGCGTCGAAGGCGATCTGGCTGCGGGCGAAGTCGAGCTTGCGCAGGAAGGAGCAGGACTCGGCGGCGCCGTGCTCGCGGTCCATGCGGATGTCCTCCCACTCCACGGAGAGCGGGCCACGATAGTTGATGTCGTTCAGGGCGACGATGATCTCCTCGAAGTTGATGTCGCCGCGGCCGACCGAGCGGAAATCCCAGAAGCGGCCCGGATTGCCGAAGGTGGTGTGGCCGCCGAAGACGCCGACAGTGCCGTCGCCGTGGCCCCACCACACGTCCTTCATGTGGGCGTGGAAGATGCGGGAGCCGAAGGTGCGGATGAACTTCACGTAGTCCACGCCCTGGTAGCCGAGGTGCGAGGGGTCGTAGTTGAAACCGAAACGCTTGTGGCCCTTCACGGCCTCGATGGCGCGCTGGGCGCTGGCGATGTCGAAGGCGATCTCGGTCGGGTGAACCTCGAGGGCGAAGTTGGCGTTCTGCTTGTCGAACTCGGCGAGGATCGGGCCGAAGCGCTTGCCGAAGTCGGCGAAGCCGGCGTCCCAGTAGGCCTGCGAGGTCGGCGGGAAGGCGTAGATCGAGTGCCAGATGGAGGAGCCGGTGAAGCCGTTGACGACAACCGGTGCGCCCTTCTTGGCGCCGGGCTTGGCATCGAAGAAGCGGCGCGCGGCCTTGACGGTGAGCGCCATCTTCTTGGCGGCCCGCTTGCGCACGCCCTCGGGTTCGCCGTCGCCCCAGACATCGGGCGGGAGGATGGCCTTGTGGCGTTCGTCAATCAGGTCGCAGATCGCCTGGCCGACGAGATGGCTCGAGATGGCGAAACAGGTGAGGTTGTTGTCGAGCAGGACTTCCCACTTTTCCTTGAGGTATTTGTCGGAGGAGGCGGCGGCATCGACGTCGAAGTGGTCGCCCCAGCAGGCGAGTTCGAGGCCGTCGTAGCCGAGGCGCTTGGCCAGCGGGGCCAGCTTGACGAGGGGCAGATCGGCCCATTGGCCGGTGAAGAGAGTCACGGAACGAGGCATGGGAGCGGAGGGGTTCTGGGTTCTAGGTTAGAGGTTCCAGGATCGGGGACACTGACGCTGACAGAAAGCGGACACTAAAAAGCCGGGAACCCAAGATGCAACTCAGGGATTCCCGGCTGACGCAAAAATGCCAATTAGTGCGCGGCCGCAGCAGCCGGCTTCTTCTTCAGCACGGCGATGAGCACGAACACCACGGTGAGGACCACCGGTAGGATGGCGACCTTGCCGAGAGCATCGAGGCCGGCGGCGGACTGGATGGCGGCGAGGGCGTCACCGGACGGAGCCGCGCCGGCGGGCGTGCGCTCGGCGATGCCGGCGTCATACCACTTGCCGATGATCGGGAGCACGAAGCTCACAGAGAGCATACCCGCACCGCCGATGATGGCCATGCCGAGGGCGCCGGTCTTCGGGTAGTTCTCGGCGACGAAGCCGACCATCGTGGGCCAGAAGAAGCACACGCCGAAGGCGAAGACGGTGGCGGCGGCGAAGAGCATGTTGCCCGACGAGTGGCTCATGGCGTAGAGGCCAATGGTCGAGAGGATGGCGCTCATCACGAGCATGCCGATCGGGGAGAGCTTGTGGACGAAGGGACCGGCAAACATGCGACCGACGGCCATCAGGCCGTTGATCCAGACGAGCACGAGAATGCCCGAGACGCCGGCGTGCGAGAGAATGTTGGGGATCCACTGGCCGGAGCCGAGCTCGGTCGAGGCGGTCAGGAGCATGCAGGCGACCATGAGGATGAAGCCAGGGGCGAAGCAGGCCGCGAACATCGAACCGGTGGACTCGCCGCGCTGCACGCGCTCGGTCTTGGGCATTTCCTGGCCGAGGAACATGAAGGCGTAAGCCGCGAGCGGGAGCAGCATGGTGGCGAACTGCGCCTTCCAACCGAGACCCATGTTGCCGAACAGGTAGGCGAGCAGGCCGCCGATCACGATGCCGCCGGGGAACCACACGTGGAAATGGTTGAGCTTGGTGGTCTGGTCCTTCGGGTAGAGGGTCGCGACGAGGGGATTGCAGGCCGCTTCGACCGAACCGTTGGCGATACCGAAGAGGAGCGTGCCGCCGAAGAGGCTCCAGAAGTCCCACGCGAAGATCGTCAGCAGGATGCCGCCGAGGTGGCCGACGAAGGCGATGCTCAGGATGCGCTTGAAGCCGAGGGCGTCCACGAGGGGGCCGCCGAACATCATGGCGAGCGTGAAGCCCCAGAAGGCGGTGCCGTTGACCCAGCCGGCTTGCTCGTTGGTCAGGTTGAACTCTTTGATCCAGTCACCGGTGGCGCCGCCGCGCAGGGCGAAGCTCATCGCAGTAACAATCAGGGCGGCACAACTGGCCGTGAACAAACGGGAGGGATTCATGGGTGGGGTGTGAGTGGGGTTGAGTGACCGACAAAAGACCGCGGCCAGTGAAAACAGTTATGCCGGCGTTTGAACACTCCTTTTTTGAGAAGTGTTGTCACACATTTGCGCTACACGGGATGGTCGAGATAGAGTCACGGCGTCCTCACGGGTGGAACCGGCGCTCCGCGCAGGTTGGATCGGCCGTTTGCGTAGGGTCGCTGCTTGCAGCGACCTCGTGCGTGAGGTCGGACCAAGGTCCGACCCTACAAGGAGACGCAAACCAGCCCTCCCGCCGATCCGCGATGCGCTTCGTGGAGGGCACATCTCCTGATATGCCGCGGCCCAGCTGGAGCCGGGCCCTCCAAAAATCACGCCAAACCCAGCTTCGCCAGCACCTCGGGCGGCGGGCCCTTAAACTCGATCTGCGGCGTGTTGCCGACGTAACCCACGTCCTTCATGCCCTCGGGCGTGGTGAAGAAACCGGTAGCGGTGAGGTCGCGGAACCTGGCGAAGAAGCGGGCGCCTTCCTTGTGCACCGGCTTCGCGGTGGCGGCGTCGCAGACATCATCGGCGATGGCGCTCTGTTGGGCTTCGGTGAGCGCGGCAAAATCCTCGCCAAAGCGGGCGCGGGCTTCGCGATCAAGCCCGGCCAGACCCTCGAGCACAATTTCCCGGTCGCGGAGTTGGTCGGGATACGGCGCGCTGATCCACTCATCGATGAAATCGTGCACCTTCAGGTCGGCGGCGCTGGGCACCCCGCCCTCCGCCGGGATGATGAGTGCGCAGAGGGCCGCAGACGTGCGGCGTTGGGCGTCGGTCATTGTGAGCGGCCAGACGTCGCCGGGGGCGTATTCCTTGTTGAGGAGCGGGTCGGTGCCGTAGCCCTTCGTCGCGGGTGGCGCGGCCTGACCGGAGGGACTCAGGGGGCCGCCCGCGGCGGCGAGCGTGGCGCTGGCGGCGAGCATCCACTTGAGCGCAGCACGACGGTCGAGACGGGATTCGATAAGGCTCATGGGGAGAAACCTGAAACTTGAGACCTGAAACCTGAAAGAGGGGAAGACATGGGGCGGAATGAAGCGGAGCTTTATTGGTAGTTGGCTGATTTCAAAGGATCGGGGCGGAGCCGATCCTCAGCTCTCAGGTTTCAGCTTTCAGGTTTCGAATTCTACAGGTTCCCCTTTTTCAGCTGGTCCACGATGTAA
>CBINOW010000076.1:0-22218 GCA_966252395.1 uncultured Oleiharenicola sp.
CATCGAGCCGCAGGAAAAGGACCTGATCGTGCGCTACCGGGTGGACGGCATGTGCGCCGAGAAGATGCGCCTGCCCAAACAGGTCACCCACGCGCTGGTCGCCCGCCTGAAGATCATGTGCAACCTCGACATCTCGGAACGCCGGTTGCCGCAGGACGGACGCATTGTCTTCAAGAAATACACCAAGAAGAACATCGACATCGATCTGCGCGTGGCCACCGGCCCGATGAACCATGGCGAGAAGGTCGTCATGCGTATCCTCGACAAGCAGAAGTCCACCCTGCCCCTGCCGATGCTCGGCTTCTCCGACGAGAACCTGGCCAAATACCGCGAGTGCGTGCGCCAGCCCTACGGCATGATCCTCCACTGCGGGCCCACCGGCTCGGGCAAGTCCATGACCCTTTACGCCGCGCTCGCCGAGATCAACACGCCCGACGTCAACATCCAGACCGCCGAGGACCCGATCGAATACACCCTGCCCGGCCTCAACCAGATGCAGATGAACAAGCAGATCGGCCTGGATTTCCAGCGCGCGCTCCGCTGCTACCTGCGTATGGACCCCGACATCATCCTCGTCGGTGAAATCCGCGACAAGGAGACCGCCCAGATCGCCTGCGAAGCGGCGCTCACCGGTCACTTGCTCGTCTCGACCCTCCACACCAACGACGCACCCTCGACGGTCTCGCGCATGGGCGAAATGGGCATCGAGCCCTTCAACATCTCCGCGGCCCTCGTCTGCGTCTGTGCCCAGCGCCTGCTCCGCCGCGTGTGCAAGAACTGCAAGGTCAAATACGTGCCGGAAGGTCGCGAGGCCGAGATCATCATGAAGGCGCTCAATCTCACGGAGCCGCCCGAGATCTTCAAAACCGCTCCCGGCGGCTGCCACGTCTGCAGCGGCAACGGCTACAAGGGCCGCGTGGGCATCCACGAGCTCATGGTCAACAACGAGGAAATCGTCGAGGCCATCAACGCCGAGGTCGAGGTCGCCGACCTCAAGCGCGTGTGCATGAAAACCGGCATGAAGACCCTGCACCAAGACTCGATGCTCAAGGTCAAGATGGGCCTCACCACCATGGAGGACGCCCTCGCCAACGTGCCGGCCGACATGATCACCGAGGACTCTGGCGACAGCGCCCCCAAGAAGAAGGCCCACGCCCACTGATCCTTTCCCGACCGGCTACCCCACGGTCGGGCAAGCAAAGAAGGCGCGATCCGCAAGGGTCGCGCCTTTTGTTTGCCTCGGTTTCGCTTACCGGGCGAACGGCCCGGACAAATCCCGGGTGCCCAGCAGGCACAACGGGATCGAGAACCGGGGACAAACACCGGGCCGCCCGCAGGCGGCAAAAGTGTCCGCCTCGCCGGGCGCACCCCATCCCCGGCCCAAAGCCCTTACCCCTCCGCCCGCATGGCGCGGGCGGCCTCAGCTGCTCAGGTTCGGCGGCCGCTCAGTGCGGGCGATGATGCCCGTATTGTTCCACCGTCCAGGCGACTATCCCCGTGCCGAAGAGGATGATCGCACAGAAGGCGACATCCACCTGTCGGCCGAAGAGGAGGTAGAGCAGCCAGAGCACTCCACCGGCAGCTACCGCGGTCAGGGGCGTTTTCATGGGGTTCCTTTTGAGGAAACTATACCATAATCCGGCCGGCCCGAACCCCCGGCGACCCGCTTAGAGGTTCCGCTAATGACAGACCCTGCGCAGCAAGGACTGCGCAGGGTGCTGATCAGGCTCCGACCGGGGCCTGCGGGCGGGCCCCCCGCACCGAGTCGGCAATGGTCGTCGGCAGCGCCTCGGCCTCACCGCGCTCCTTGTTGAAGCGCATCGAAACCGTCTTGGACACGCCGCGCTCCTGCATCGTCACGCCGTAGAGCGCGTCGGCCGCGGCCACGGTGCTCTTGTTGTGCGTGATGATGATGAACTGCGAGTCCTTCACGTACTGCTTCAGCAGGTTGGTGAACCGGTGGATGTTCGACTCGTCGAGCGGCGCGTCGAGTTCGTCGAGCAAGCAGAACGGCGAAGGCTTCACCATGTAGAGCGCGAAGAGCAGCGCCACGGCGGTGAGCGTCTTCTGGCCGCCCGAGAGCAGTGTGATGCCCTTGAGCTTGGTGCCCGGGGGCTGCGCCACGATCTCGATGCCGCTCTCCAGCGGATCGTCGGCGGTCACGAGGTCGATCTCGGCCCGGCCGCCGCCGAAGAGAATGTTGAAGGTGTAGGCGAAGTTCTTGCGGATTTGTTCAAAGGTGACCTTGAACTGCTCCAGCGAGGTCTGGTTGATGTCGTCGATGGCCTTCAGCAGCGCCGCCTTGGCGTTGATCAGGTCGTCGCTCTGGGTCTTGAGGAACTCGTAGCGCTGTTTCAGCTCGGAGTATTCCTCGATGGCCACGAGGTTGACGGCGCCCATCGTGCCGATGCGCTGCCGCAGGGCATCCACCTCGGTCTTGATCTCGTCCCAGTTGGGTTTCAGCGCGGCCAGATCTTCTTCCGTCGGCTCGCCCTTGTTTTCCTTCTTCTTGCGGCGTTTCGGTTTCGTCTCGGCGGCCGGCTGGCCTTCCGCTGCCGGGGCCGGCGTGGTCGCCGGGGCATTTTCTTCGCCGCCCTCGTCCTCGTCGAGATCCAGGTCCTTGATCCCTTCCGGCTCGTCGTCCGCGTGCCACATGAGGCGGCGCCAGTCGAGGGTCGAGATGTCGGTCTGGAACTCGTGTGTGATCTCGTCGGTGAGGAACTGCAGGCGCGCCTTCGTCTCGGCGGCCTTCACCTCGTGGCGGGACAACTCCGTCATGGACGCCTCGGCCTCCGTGCGGATGGAACTCAGGCCGGCCTCCACGCCGTTGATCTGCTGTTCGATGGCGGCGAGGTCGGCGCGCACCTTTTCGACATTCTCCTGCGCCACCGCGAGGGTGACGGCGATTTCCTCGGCACGGGCCCGCTGGCCGGCGCTCTCCTGCTCAAACGCGGCGATCTGCTCGCTCCAGGTTTCGATTTCAATCTGTCGCTGGTCGTGCAGGTCCGCGAGTTGCACGCGGCGGCGTTCCATCTCGGTCAGGCCGCGGTCGAGGACCTCGACCTTCTGCCGGCGCTCGGCCAGCTCCAGGCGTGCCTGGGCCAGTGAATCGCGCTTCTGGTCGCGATCGGCGCGCTTCTCGTTGATGGAAGTTTCGATGGTGGCGATGACCTGCTTCTGGGCCTCCACCGCGGCGTTGGCCTCGGCCAGCTGGGCCTGCGCCTTGGCCAGGCGCGCGAGCGCCTCGTCGTGGTCGCGCTTGAGGTTGGCCAGCTCGTTTTCCATGCGCTGGAGCCGGTTGCGGGCGTCGTCGAGCGAACGCTGGGCGTTTTTCTCCTCGGAGTGCAACGTGGCGGCCTGCTGCGAGGCGGCGAGCACATCCTTGCGCCGTTGTTCAAGGGTGGCCTCGGCCTCCGCCAGCGCCGCGTTGAGCTGCTCAATGAGCGCGCGCTGCTCGTCGTGCGCAGCCTGCTCGGCGACGACGGCCTTGCCGGTCTCGCGCAGGTCAACCTCGCGTTGGACGATGCTGTTCTGCGGCTTCTTGTGATGGCCGCCGGAAACCAAACCGCGCCGGTCCACCAGGTCGCCCTTCGGCGTGGCGACCATGAGGAAGCTGAAGCCCGGGTTCGCCTGCCAGTAGTCGAGGAAGGCGTTAAGATCTTCCGTCAGGTAGCAGGCGGAAAGCATCGCCGCCGCGGGATGGGAGGGCTCCAGGTTGGCAACCGCATCGGCGGCCGGCTTGAGCATGGCCGGCAGTTCGCCGCTGGCCGCGACGCCGGCGAGGCCGGACACCTGCAGGCACACGCTGCCGATCTGGTCGGCGGCGAGCTGGCCCAGAATCTTCTGGGCCGTGGACAGGTCGGAGACGGCGATCGCCTCGACCGAGGCGCCCAGCAGGGCTTCCAAGGCCTTGGCGTATTCGGCGCGCACCTCGAGTCCCTGCGTGATAGGCGTGAACTTCTGCTCGCCGATCACGGCGGAAAGGCGGCCGGACAGAAGTGCCTTGGCGCCTTCGCCGAAGCCTTCCCACTTCTCCTGCAGCTGCTGGAGCAGCTTCAGGCGCGCGGTCTTCTGCGCGAGCCCGCGGTCAATTTCCTGCAGCCGGCGCTGGGCCTCGCGGAACTTGTGCGTGGTCTCCTGCAACGCGGCCTGCGCGGCCTGGGCCTCGTTGTTGACGCGGCTCTGCTCGATGCGGGCTTCCTGCACCTTCTGGCTGGCCTCGGCCAGCGCCGAGGCGGCGCCCTCGACGGCGGAGCGGAGCTGGTCGAGCTCCAGGGAAAGCGTGTCGAACTTGTGCTGGCTCGTGCGCGCATCGACCTCCTGGCCGGAACTGTCCGTGCGCAGGCGGGCGACGGTGCTCTCGAGCTGGAGCAGGTGAAATTTTTCCTGGCTGAGCTGCTGCTCGGCGCGGGTCAGCTCGCCCTCGATGACGGCGAGCTCGCGGTTGCGGTCCTGGAACACGGCATCGGAGCTGCCGAGCAGCGACAGCTGCATCTGCTTGTCCTGCGCGCCGGTGTCCACCTGCGTGGCCAGTTCGCGGAGCTGCATCTCGAGCTCGGCGAGGTCCTCCTTGCCCGACTCCAGGCGCTCGGCGAGGCCGGTGCGCTTGACCTCGGCGAGGCCGGACTGGTTCTCGGCCTGTTCCTTTTGGGAACGGAGGTCGAAGACCGCCTGCTGGGCGTCCTGCACCCGCTGGGTGAGCGAGGAACGTTCGGCTTTCTGCTCGTCGAGCGAACGCGTCTTCTCCTCCAGCACGGCGCGCCGGGACTCGGCCTCGCCGCGCAGGCCGTTCACGCGTCCGTCCAGTTCGCCGAGGGTGGCGCTGAGGCCCTGCCACTGGTGGTGGCCGTGGGCGAGCGCCAGCTGGCGCAGGCGGAAACTGAGGCGCTTGTAGCGCATGGCCTTCGCGGCCTGCCGGCGCAGCGAACCGATCTGCCGGCCGACCTCGTTGATGACATCGGTCACGCGCGTGAGATTCTGCTCGGTCAGCGCGAGCTTGTTCATCGCCTCGCGGCGCTGGCTCTTGTATTTGGTGATGCCGGCCGCCTCCTCGAACACCACGCGGCGCTCCTCGGGCTTCGACGAGAGGATCTGGTCGATCTGGCCCTGCGCCATGATCGAGTAGCTCGTGCGGCCGACGCCCGTGTCCATGAAAAGCTTGTGGATGTCCTTCAGGCGGCAGGGCTGGCCGTTGAAGTAATACTCGCTCGAGCCGTCGCGCGACACGCGGCGCATGATCTCGATCTCGTGGACCTCGCTGCCGAGCTGCTTTTCGCACTCGGTCAGGTGCAGGGCGACCTCGGAAAACTGCGCGGCCTTGCGCGTGTCGGCGCCCTCGAAGATCACGTCCTGCATCTTGCCGCCGCGGAGGGCCTTGGCGCTCTGCTCACCGAGCACCCAGCGGATGGCGTCGGCGATGTTGCTCTTTCCGCAGCCGTTGGGACCGACGATCGCGGTCACGCCGGGCTGGAAACTGAGGGTCGTGTTGTCGGCAAAACTTTTGAAACCGTGGAGCTTGAGAGCCTTGAGATGCATTAGGGCTTGAAGCGTCGAATTGAGGGTGCGCCCTTGGCCGGTGCAACGGAAAAAGCGGCGCTTTCCCCTCTGAAAAATTGCTCACATCGGCCATTTTCGGCTGGTCAATCCGCCGGCAAGCGATTCAGCCCGCCCGCCCCGGACAGACCGCTCTCGACATCCCCGGCGGGGCCTCCTTAATGGGCACCGCAGTCCGGCTGCTCTCATGACCCATCCGGCGACGAACCTCGCTCCGACCCTGCGCCACGGCACCGCGCGCGAATACGCCGCCTTCATGCTGACGGCGGAAGGGTGCGTGAACACCTGGAATGCCGCCGCGGAGAAAATCACCGGCTACGCGATCGCCGAAATTCTCGGCCGGAGCTACAGCATCCTGCTCACCCCGGAGGATCGGGAAACCCACCCGCCCGCGGACGCGCTGCGCCGGGCCGAGGCCGAAGGCTACACGGTGGACGAGGGCTGGCGCCAGCGCCGGGACGGCACCCGGTTCTGGGCGACCTCCGTGCTCATGGCTCTGCGCGACGATGCCCAGCGCCTGACCGGTTTCGCCAAGATCATCCACGATCTCACGGATATCGCCCACATCGAGGCCACGCTGCAGCTCAGCGAGGAACGCTTCGCTTCGGCCTTCAACCATGCCGCCACGGGCATGGCCCTCACCTCCACCCGCGGCGAATACCTCAAGGTCAACCAGGCGCTCTGCGACCTGCTGGGCTACACCGAACAGGAACTCACCCGCCTCACCTTCCAATCGGTCACCCACCCCGATGACCTGGCCGCCAATCAGACCCTCATCGAGGACGCCGTGGCCGGGAAAATTGACCACTACCAGATGGAGAAACGCTACATCCATCGCCACGGGCATGTGGTCTGGGTGCAGCTCTCGGCCTCGGTGGTGCGCAAGGCCGACGGCAAGGTCTCCTACCTGATCAGCTTGGTGCAGGACATCACCCAGGCCAAGGAAAACGCCTCCAGCCTTCAGGCTGAGCGCAATCTCCTCCGCACCATCCTCGACAACCTGCCGGACTACATCTACGTGCGCGACCGCGAGTCCCGCCACCTGCTGAACAACCGCGCCAACCTCGCCGCCCTCAAGGCCGCCTCGATGGAGGAAACGCTCGGCAAGAGTGATTTCGACTTCTTCCCCCCGAAAATGGCCGAGGCCTATTTCCGCGACGACCAGCAGGTGATGTCCACCGGCGAACCGCTGATCAACCGCGAGGAGCCCTGCCGCGGCCCCAACGGCGAGCCTCGTTGGCAGCTCACCTCGAAGATCCCGCTGCGCGACGAGCAGGGCCGGGTCATCGGCCTGGTGGGCATCGGGCACGACATCACCGCGCACAAGGAAGCCCAGGAAAAAATCCGCAGCCAGGCCGCCATGCTGGATCAGGCGCACGAGGCGATCATCCTCTACAGCATGGATCAGCGGATCGTCTTCTGGAACGCCGGGGCGACCCGCATCCTCGGCCTGAAACCGGAGGAGGCCATCGGCCGGACGGCCGCGGACATCTACTCGTCGGAAGACCTGGCCGGCGTGGAAAAAGCCATCCAGGAAACCATGCGCCTGGGCGCGTGGCAGGGCGAATTGCGGGTTCATCGGCGCACCGGCGAACTCTTGATTCTCGAAAGCCGGCGCACCCTGATTCGCAACGAGGCCGGCGAACCCATCGCCCAGCTCACCATCAACGCCGACGTCACCGAGAAACGGAACCTCGAGGCCCAGTTCCTCCGGGCGCAGCGCCTGGAAAGCGTCGGCATCCTCGCCGGCGGCATTGCCCACGATCTCAACAACATCCTCGCCCCGATTTTGATGTCCATCGCCCTGCTCAAGCTGAAGGTGCCGGACAACGAAAAGGTCCAGCAACAGCTCGACCATCTCGCCGCCTACGCGCAGCGCGGGGCCAACCTGGTGAAACAGGTGCTGAGCTTCGGCCGCGGCGTCGAGAACCAGCGCGTGCTGATGCAGCCCAAGCACATCGCCCGCGAGATCGAGCAGATCGTCAACGACACCTTCCCCAAGAACATCGAGTTTGAGTTCACCTTCGGCCCGGATCTCTGGCCCATCACCGCCGACCCCACCCAGCTGCAGCAAACCCTGCTCAACCTGTGCGTAAACGCGCGCGACGCCATGCCCGGCGGTGGCAAGCTGACCCTGCGCATGGAAAACCGGCAGGTGGACTCCACCTTTGCCGCCATGCACAACTCCGCGACCTCGGGTCCGCACCTGGCGATCATTGTCAGCGACACCGGCACGGGCATCCCCGCCGCCATCCGCGACCGGATTTTCGAGCCCTTCTTCACCACCAAGGACTTTGGCAAGGGCACGGGCCTCGGGCTCTCCACCACCTTCGCCATCGTCAAGGGACACGGCGGCTTCATTGATCTGCAGAGCGAAGAGGGCCGTGGCACCACCTTCAGCCTCTACTTTCCCGCAAGTTCGGCCCCCACCCCGGTGGATGTGCCGTCCGCCAGCAAGCGCGGCCTGCCCCTCGGGGAAAACGACCTCATTCTCGTGGTGGACGACGAGGAGCTCATCCGCGAGATCGCCCGCAGCACGCTCGAGCGGTTCGGCTACCGCGTGTTGCTGGCCCAAAACGGCACCGAGGCCGTCGCCCTCTATGCCATGCAGCGGAGCGAAATCGCGGCGGTCATCACCGACATGGCCATGCCCGTCATGGATGGCGCCGCCACCATCGTGGCCCTGCGCACCATCAATCCCGCCGTCCGCATCATCGGGTCAAGCGGCCAGGGGGAAGCACCCGGCCAGGCCGGCACCAGGACCGATGCGCTGGGCCTTACCCACTTCATCGCCAAGCCCTACACGGCCGAGGTGCTGCTGCGCACCCTCGCGAGCGTGCTCGGGCGCGGCAGCACCCCGCCCATGCCGACGCACGCGACTGCGGCGCACTGAGCTTCACTTGTGATCCCACGGCAGGTGGATCTGGAGCTTGGGGAATTTCCAGATCCGCACCTCGTCGAACATTTTGCCGGGATTCAGGATGCCGCGCGGGTCGAGGGCCTTCTTCACCGCCTGCATCGCCTTCACCTGGGCGGGTGAGTGTTGGATGCGCAGGAACGGCGTCTTCGCCAGACCGATGCCATGCTCGCCGGAAATCGCGCCGCCGAGTGAAACAACGGTCTCCATGAGATTCTGCACCGCGGCCTCGGCGGCCTTCGTCTCCTTCGGGTCGGCACGATGATACATGATGTTCACGTGCAGATTGCCGTCGGCGAGATGGCCGAAGGTCGGAATCGGCAGGCCGGACTTCTTCTTCAATCCGGCGAGGTAACGCGCGAATTTCTCATAGTTGCGCATGGGGACGACGATGTCCTCGTTCAGCTTGGCGTCGCCCAGCTCGAACATCGCGCCGGAGCACTTGCGGCGCACGGCCCACAGCGCCTCGGCCTCGTCGCGACTGCGCGCCTCCTTGAAACCGAGCGCGTTGGCCTGCGCCCACGCCAGCACCTCCAGCTTGAGGTCGTCCACCTCGCTCACGCCGCCGGCCAGCTCAAGCAGGATGACGGGCCGGCCCGCCTGACCGGGAAAAATCGTGGTCTTCATGGCGCGCTCGGCGCAAACCACGCTCTCGCGGTCGAGGAACTCGCAGATCGCCGGCTGCACGCGGGCGCGGAAAAGCGCTCGGGCCGCCTTGAGCGCCGCGCCTTCATCCTTGAATGAAGTCAGCAGCGTCCAGCGCGCGGCGGGTGCGGGCACAAGCTTGAGCACGGCTCCGGTGACGACGCCCAGCATGCCCTCGCTGCCGATCCACAGGTCGCGCAGGTTGAAGCCGGCCGAAAATTTCTTCGTCGCCGTCCCCCACTCCACGAACTCGCCCGTCGGCAGGAAACCGCGCAGCGCGATGATGAAGTCGCGCGTCACCCCATATTTGCCGCCGTGCATGCCGCCGGCGTTGCAGGCGATGTTGCCGCCGATGGTGCAGTAATTCTTCGACGACGGATCGGGCGGGTAGAACCAACCCAGCTTCTCCGCCGCGGCCTGGATCGAAGCCGTCGTCGCGCCCGCGCCGACGTGCGCCATGCCGGCATCGGCATCAATGGAGATTTTGTTCAGCCGCAGCATGTCGATCACCCAGCCGCCGCGCACCGGCGCCGCCGAGCCCATGAGCGTCGTGCCGCGCCCGCGCACCGTCACGGGCACGCGGTGCTTGTTCGCCAGTTCCAGCACCACGCCAATGTCCGCTTCCTGGCGCGGCGTGATGACGGCGTCCGGCAGAAAAGAAACTTTGCTGCTGTCGAACGACGCGGCCCAGCGGCCCTTTTCGGAAACATCCACCGCAGCGCCCAACCGACGCTTAAGGGAGGCAGTGACTTGCACAGGTGTTTTCATTAGCGAAAAAACAACCAACGGAATTTTTGTCATCAGCGCAACCCGCATGACAGGCTCCCGGCAAGATTCGCTTTGAGTGCGCCGGCCCGGCCTGCTCAGATGCGCGTTCCCTATGACGCGCATTCTGCTCACCACCACCTCGTTTCAAGACACCCCCGGCGCCCATCACCAGATGCTGGCCGACACCGGTTGGGAAATCATCCGCGCCCGCGGCCCGCTCAACGAGGCCGACACCCTCGCCCTCGTCGGCGAGATCGACGGCTACATCTGCGGCGACGACATGATCACGCGCGCCGTGCTCGAAAAGGCCAAACCCCGCCTCAAGGTCATCAGCAAATACGGCATCGGCGTGGACAAGATCGACGTGAAGTCCTGCACCGAGTTCGGCCTGCCCCTGCTCTTCACCCCGGGCGTCAACCACACCACCGTCGCCGAGCACACCTTCCTGCTCCTCCTCGCCCTCGAGAAGAACCTCCTCTTCCACACCGACTCCACCCGCGCCAACACCTGGAAGCGCAAGACCGGCCACGAGCTCCTCGAGAAGACCATCGGCATTATCGGCCTCGGCCGCATCGGCAAGGAGGTCGCCATCCGCGCCCGCGCCTTCGGCATGAACGTCATCGGCTTCGATGTCTATTGGGACGAGAAGTTCGCCGCCGCCCACAACGTGAAGCGCGCCGCCACGCTCGACGAGGTTTACGCCGCCGCCGACTACCTCTCGCTCCACACCAACCTCACGCCCGAGACGCGTGACATGATCAGCGCGAAATCCTTCCCGAAGATGAAGAAGGGCGTGCTCATCCTCAACTGCGCCCGCGGCGAAATCGTCCACACGGCCGACATGGTCGAAGCGCTCAAGTCCGGCCAGGTCGGCGGCTACGGCACCGACGTGCTCGATTCCGAGCCGCCGACGCCCGATCACCCGCTGCTCAAGCTGCCCAACGTCGTCTGCACGCCGCACGTCGGCTCGCGCACCTACGAGAGCGTCGTCCGCCAGGCCACCACCGCCGTGAAGAACCTCATCCTCGCCATGAACGGCGAGAAGCCCCTCGCCCAGATCAACCCCGAGGTGCCGGTCAAGAAGGTCGTCTGACCTGTCCTCGGCCTTCAGTCATCCGTTCTCCGATTCCTCCCATGCCCGAAACCTACTTCATCGTCCCCGAGTCCCAGCACAACGCCCTGATCGAAGCCGCCTATCGCCACCGCGGTTTTGACGCCGACGAGGCCCGCGAGGGCGCCATCGTCTGCGCCGACGCCTCGCGCCACGGCATCCGCACGCACAACGGCATCAAGGCCCTCCACCTCGACCACCTCTTCGGCTCCGGCTCGAAAGGCTGCGTCCCCGGCGCCAAGATCGAGGAGAAGCCCTCGAAGTTCGAGGCCGCCAAGATCTGGAACGCCAACCGCAAGCTCGGCCAGTCCACCGCCTACCGCGCGATGAACGAGGCCATCCGCCTCGCCGACAAATACGGCGTCGGCACCGTGTCCGTGGACAACGCCTTCCACTACCTGTGGGGCGGCGGCTACGTGATGGACGCCGCGCGCCGCGGCTACATCGCCTACACCAACTGCACCGCCGCGCTAGCCGAGGTCGTGCCCTTTGGCGGCAAGTTCCCCACCCTCGGAACCAACCCGCACTCCTGGGGCTTCCCGACCACCGAGGCCGTCGGCTACCCGATCGTGATCGACTGGGCCACCTCCGTCGTCGCCATGGGCCGCGTGCAGCAGCTCGCCCGCGAGGGCAAGTCGCTCCCGCCCGACGCCGCCGTGGACGAGAACGGCCAGGTCACCACCGACCCGAAGAAGGCCAAGTTCCTCATCCCCTTCGGCGCGCACAAGGGCTACGGCCTCGCGCTCATCAACGAGATCGTCGGCGGCTTCATCGGCGGCTCGCTGCCCACCATCCGCAACCGCTGGGAAAAGACCGAGGGCGACAAGGGCACCTGCTGCTTCTTCTTCCAGGTCATCCATCCCGACGCGATCAGCGGCGGCGCCTTCGCCAAGGGCCGCAGCCAGCAGCAGAACGTCAAGGCCGTCATCCAGGACGTCCTCGGCCACGGCAACGAGAAGTGCATGCTCCCCGGCCAGCTTGAGGCCGGCTGGGCCAAGCACAGCGCCACCGCCGGCGGCCTGCTCTTCACCAAGGCCGAGATCGAGGCCTTCAACGAGCTCGCCACCGAGGCCAAGCTGCCATTGTGGGACGCATCCGCCTTCAAGACCTACGTGGTCTGAGCGGGCAGTCGGCCTTCGTTTGCTTTCAAGGCCCGGCGCAAGCCGGGCCTTTTCTTATGTAGGGCCAGTCGCCGACTGGCCGGCTTGGCACAGAGCGGTCGGTCAGAGACCGGCCCTACGTTTGCGACCTGCCGCACTCCCGCTCCCGTCATCCTGAGCCGTGCGAAGGATCCAAGGGGAAGGACGGACGTTTGCCGAGCGCTTGGATCCTTCGCCCGGCTCAGGATGACGCTTGCGTGGGTATTTTCCGGTTCAGGTCGGCAAAGGAAACCGCCAGCCGCACTCCCACCGGAAGACACCGCTATCCGGAGCTGCTCCCTGAACCCACGCTTGCGGTGCACGCCACCGCTGCGTCATCTCATGCCTTCCATCCATGCCTGACTTCAACATGACAGCCCTTCTGACGCCCTGGCGCCGGCTCCTCGCCGAGCGCGAGTTTGTCGTGCTGTTGATCAGCCAGCTGGTCCTCGGCATGGCTTACTCGTTCGTCGTGCCGTTCTACTCGATGTTCGGCACGATCGAGGTGGGCATGAGCAACTGGACCTTTGGCGTGTTCATGACCATCACCACGCTCACGGGCATCGGCATCAGCACCGCGCTGGCCCGCTGGTCGGACACGCGTTTCAGCCGACGCTCCATCCTGCTCCTCGGCTGCCTTTGCGGCGCCTTGGGCTACGGCAGCTACGCCTACGTGCGCAGCGTGCTCTGGCTGACCGTGATCGGTTCCATCGCGCTGGGCATCTCCTCCATCAGTTTCTCCCAGCTTTTCGCGGCCGCCCGCGAGGCGATCAGCCGCCACGGCATCCCGCAGAGCGAGGCGCCGCTCTACATGAACATTTTCCGGCTGCTGTTCTCGCTGGCCTGGACCATCGGGCCGGCGATTTCCGCTTGGGTCATGATCCACGCGGCCTACGAAGGTATCTTTCTGGTCTGCGCCGGGCTCTTCGTGCTGCTCTTCGTGATCGTGTGGGTGTTCATTCCCGCGCGACCGCCGCCCGCGGGCAACGCCTCCAGCCGCCTGCCGCTCAGCCAAGTGCTGCGCCGGCCCGACCTGCTCTGCTACTTCGCCGCCATCGCGCTGGTGTTTGTCTGCATCACCATGGGCATGATGGGACTCCCGCTGATGATCCTGCGCACGCTCGGCGGCAACGAGAGCCACGTCGGCATCGCCTACAGCGTCGCCCCGGTCTTCGAGCTGCCGTTCATGTTCTGGTTCGGCCTGCTGGCGTCGCGCGGGCACCCCGGCCGGCTCATCCGGATCGGCGTCATCATCGCCATCGCCTACTACGTGCTGCTCTTCTTCGTGCGCGTCCCCTGGCACATTTATCCGGTGCAGATCCTGAGCGCCGCCATGATCGCCGTGATCTCCGGCATCGCGATCACGTTTTTCCAAAGCTACATCCCCGACCAGCCGGGCACCGCGACCAACCTCTACACGACGGCCAACCGCCTCGGCTCGACCGTCGGCTACCTCGCCTTCGGCACGCTGGCCGAGGCGCTGGGTTACCGTGCCATCTTCCTCGTCTGCGCCGGCCTCTGCGGCGCCGCCTTCCTCATGCTCTGGCTCGCCCGCGAAAAACACGAACACCCGGCGACCTGATTAAGGCGGACTTCAAACCCTAAAACCGTCGATCCGTTTTAACCACTGATGCATCGCCTAACGGCGCTGCTACTTGGTGCAGCTCCGCCTAATCGGCTCCGCCCGTAAGCTTCGGGGGCCGGCTAATTGCCGGCTGTCAGTCTCTCCAGCGGCGATTAGCCGCTCCCCGGAACCCAAACCGGAGCCGATTAGGCGAAGGGGACTTTCAAGCGAAGCCGTTAGGCGGAGCATCAGTGGTCACCCCCTCTCCGCTACGCTCACGCTTCCGCCATCGTGGTGGCGCGCTCGATTGCCAGCGTCCGGCAGCTCTTCAGGTCGGTCTTGCCCGTGCCGAGCACGGGGATCGCATCCACCTTGATGATGAGCTTCGGCACCCAGAGATTCGGGAATCCGGCCTCAAGCAGCTTGGCGCGGACGTCGGCGAGCAAGACTTCCTTCGTGGTCAGCAGCACGAGCGCCTCGCCCTTGGACGAATCGGGGATGCCTGTGACCACCGCGGTCGGCCCCTCGTTCTGGTCCCACTCGAAGGCCGTGATGAGCCGCTGCTCGATCGTGCCGTGCGGCACCATTTCGCCGCCGATCTTGGAGAAGCGCGAGAGGCGGCCCTCGATGAAGAGGAAGCCGTCTTCGTCAATGCGGCCGAGATCGCCGGTGATGAACCAGCGGTTCTTGATCGCGGCGGCGGTCTTCTCCGGATCCTTGAGGTAGCCGGGAAACACGTGCGGTCCCTTCAGCCAGAGCATGCCCGTGGAGTTGAGCGGCAGTTCCTCGCCGGTGTCCGGATCGGTGATCTTCGCCGTCGAACCCGGCAGCAACCGGCCGACGGCGCCGAGCCGCTTGCCTTCCTGATGCTCGGCGGTTGAGGTCGTGATCGGCGGGTGATACTGGTTGATGCTCGCGGCGGGCGTGGTCTCGGTGAGACCGTAGCCCTGCAAAATCTCGATGCCGAACTGCGCGAGGAACGCATCGTAAAGATCCATCGGCAACTTCTCGGCACCCGTGACCACGAGGTTGAGCGTCTTGAGTTCCTCCTTGGTGGCCTTCTTGAGGAACGGGCGGATGAACGTCGGTGCGCCGATCATCACGGTGGTCTGCTCTTCCTTGATCGCATCCACGATTTTCTTCGTGTCGAGCGGGCTGGGCACCGTGACCACGCGGCAGCCGCGCATGAGCGGATACCAGAGCGTCACGGTGAAGCCGAAGGAGTGGAACACCGGCAGGCAGCCCAGCATCGCTGCCGTCTCGGGCAGGATGGAAAGCGAGGAAATCTGCGCGCAGTTGGAAAGGATGTTGCGGTGCGTCAGCACCACGCCCTTCGGCTCGCCGGAGCTGCCGCTCGTGAAGAGCAGCGCCGCCTCGTCGTTGTCACCCGTGCGCGGCAGGCCCATCAGGTCGGCGACCCACTGGTTGGGCAGCAGGTTGGCGACAAGGAGCCACGGGATGATGGCCTTCTTGCCGCCGGCGGCCTCGACCTCCGTCTTGAAATCCAGCGTGCGCTCCGGGAACGGAAAATTGGGCACCTTCGCCCGCATCGCATCCGCCGAGATGACCGTGTTGATTTCTCCGAGCCGCAGCGAGGCCTCGACCGCGGCCTTGCCGGCGGTGAAGTTCAGGTTCACCGGGATCTTCCCGGCGCAGGCGATGGCGAGGTTGGCGATGGTCGCACCGGCACCCGGCGGCAGCACGATGCCCACGCGTTTCTCGGGGATGGTGGCCTTGATGCGACGCGCCAACACGGCCGCCACGGCAATCAGCTGGCCGGCCTTCACTTCGCGGCGGTCCGCCGTGCGATCCACGATGGCGACGTGCCGCGGGTGCTTCGCGAGTGCCCGCACCGCCTCGCGAGCGAGGTTGCGCTTCAGCACCGGGCGCTCCTGGAACGCCTGTTCCCCGAGGTCCAGCAGCGCGCGTCGGGCCGAGTCGAGGTTCACCTTCTCGGGCGGAATCGGCTGACCGAACATCACGCAGACGTGCGTGGGCATGAGCCGCGGCGGTTTCCAGAGGTATTTGTTGCCGGCGAAAGAGTAGATCGAGCCCCAGAGCCCGTCGATGGCCGCGGGCACCACCGACGCCTTGGCCGTCTCGGCGATGAGGCCGAAGCCGCGCTTGAGCTGCATCAGCTGGCCGGTGCGCGAGATCGCGCCCTCGGGGAAAACGCACACGAGCTCGCCATTCTGGATCGCCTCCACCGCGAGCCGGATGCCCTTCATCGGCTTGTTGGCCGTGACCGGGATGACGCCCGCCGCGCGGAAGATGAACCGCATCACCGGGCTTTTCACGAAGCCCGCAAACGCGATGAACCGCATTGGCCGCGGCGACGCGATCTGCAACACCACCGCGTCCACATAGGAAAGGTGATTGCAGATCACCAGCGCCCCGCCCTGCGGGATGTTCTCCCAGCCAATGGACTTCACCCGGTAGAAGATCGGTCCGATCAACCGCATCACCGTGCAGACCGTGTGGTGCGGAATGTGCCAGATCCCGTAGAGCAGCATCGCGCCGGTCACCGCCGCGAGCAGGAAGAGCTGGGCGTGCGGGTCGAGGGCCAGCGCTCCGTCACCGGCCACCAGCGAATAGACACCGCTGATTGCCGAACCCGCGAGGCTGTCGAGCAGGGCCACGCCAGCCAGGATGCGCCCGCGTCGGTGGTCACCGGACTTTTGTTGGATGAACGCATACAACGGCACCACGAAAAGCCCCGTGGCAAAGCCCGCCGCGACCAGCAGGCCGGTGAAGCCTGAGCCGCCAAACGGCGTGAACCCCATCGCAAACAGCACCGCCAACAGCATGAAGCCGCCGATGGGCGCCAGCCCCAGCTCGACGCCGCGCCGCGAGAGCAGTCCCGCCAGCAGGTTGCCCAGCATGGTGCCGACACCGACCCACAGCATCATCAGGCTGGAAACGGCCGAGGTCTTCACCCCGCCGCCCTCCAGCTCATACGCGATCTGCGGGATGAGCAGCATGAAGTAGCCGCCGACCGCATAGAAAAAGCAGATGCCCATCGTGGAGCGCCAAAGCGGACGCTCCCGCCAGACCTCGGCGATGTCGGTGAAATGCCGGAACCATAGGCTCCAGCGGAACGGTTCCGCCGACTGCGCCTTCGTGGGCTGGGCGATTTGGAAAAACGCCCACGCCACCACTGCCAGGCCGGTCAGCAGCCACGCCACCTTCAGGCCGGCCGCCCAGATGTCCGCCCCCTGCCCCAGCCAGTGCGAAAACAGCCAACCGCCGGCAAAGGTGCCGACGAGGATCGCCGTGATGTTGAGCATCTCCATGTAGCCCACCCAGCGCGACAAATGCTTCTCGCCCACATACTCGAGCAGGATGCCGCGCTTGGCGGGGGCCAGCACCGCCGTCTCGGCCGACAGGAGGAAAAACGCCACCATCGCCAGCGCGTAGGACTTGAACACCAGCGCCGCCACCAGCAGCAGCATCACGCCTATCTGCGAAACCAGCGTCCAATTCAGCACGCTGCGTTTGGGAAACCGGTCCGCCAGCCACCCGCACACCGGCGCAAACAGCACGTAGGGCAACACCAGCAGCAGCGCGATGAATGAGATCATCGGCTTCGGATCCTCCCCGGCGGCCCGGGCCAGCTGCTGGGTGAGCCCGATGAGCATGAATTTGGCCGCGCAGTCGTTGAAAGTTTCCTGCGCCTGGGCAAGGAGGAGCGCGGCCAGCGAAGCTCGGGGTAGTTTCATGCAGGGAGAGCGTTATGACAGTGCCCGCCGTCCTGCCTTCGGCAAGTCCTTCCTTTGCCCCCGCTTCGGGCGGAATTGACTGGAAACAATTCCGTCCGGCCCTGTCCTAGGCGGCATGCTCCGCTTCCTGTTGCTCCTCACGCTGACCGCGCTCGCGGCCTCGGCCGCCGAATCCGCCCTCGGCGAGAAAGTCGCCGAACTCTTCCGGCTGCGCCAGTGGAACGAGGCCCGCACCTTGCTGGAGGACATCACCGCCAAGGAACCCGCCAACGCCGAGGCCTGGCAGGCGCTCGGTCAGGCCCAGCTCGCCCTGCAAAACGCCGACGCCGCCGTCGCCGCCCACGAGAAGGCCGTCGCGATCCTGCCGAACAACGCCATCTACCAGCTCCAACTTGGCCACGCCTACGGTTTCGCCGCCACCAAGGCCGGCCTGTTTTCCAAGATGGGCTTCGCGAAGAAATGCAAGGCCGCCTACGACAAGGCGGTCCAATTCGACCCGTCCAACATCAACGCCCGCTGGAGCCTGATGGAGTTCTGCCGCCAAGCTCCGGGCATCGTCGGCGGCGGGATGGATCTCGCCTACGCCCAAGCCGCCGAGATCAAGAAACTCGACGCCCGCCGCGGCCGCGCCGCCTACGCCAGCCTCTACGTCGCCGAGAAGAAGTTCCCCGAAGCCTTCGCCCTCTTCGACGAGGTGCTCCGCGACCAACCCGGCGACACCGACGCCCTGTTCCAGATCGGCCGCCTCGCCGCCCAATCCGGCCAGCAGCTCGACCGCGGCCTCGCTGCCCTGCGTGAACTGGCCGCGCATCCCGATCGCAAGGCCGACGCGCGCCTCCACACCTTCATCGGCAACATCCTCGAAAAGCTCGGCGACAAACCCGGCGCGATCACCGCCTACGAGGCCGCCCTCGCCGGCGACCCCGGCTTCACCCGCGCCCTTGAAGCCCTCCGCAAGCTGAAGGAAGGCTGAGTGCTTTCAGAGCGAGCTCCGCACCGAACACCGTAGCCCGCTGCGGGAGCAGCGGGACTCCGCCGGACTAACGCGAAATTATTTCTCATCCAGAGATTAACTATCTGGACGGAAGGGAGGGGCCGACCTCCTGGCGGCCCGTCAGAATTCGCGTATTCATCCGGCCCGCCCAGAGGTCGGGCCCTACCCGTTTTGAAACCTTCGATTGCGAAATGGTATCAGACCCCAAACCCCTCGCTCACGCCACGCCGCTGAGACGAACGCTTTCCTGTTCGGTTGCCGGTGCGACCACCGGCCCGGCTTTTTTTTCGTCCGTTTTCACCAGCGGTCCCTGCAGCCGGCTCAGGATGCCGGGCACAGCCTGCCGGCAGAGCTCGATCAGCCGCTGTTCCATCTGGCCAAGACTGCGCCGGCGCACGTAGGCCAGACCCCAGCGCCGCACCAGCGGCCTCGTGCCGATGGGCAGCGCCAGCATCTTGCCGTCCTGCAGCTCCTGGCTGACGAGGAACGGCGACATGATGGCCGCGGCGCGGCCGGTGCGCACCATCGCGTGGATGGAGTCCTGGTCCGCCAACTCCGTGAGGCCGCGCAACGCGAGCCTCTCCGTTTCCAGATGCCGGGTCAGCAGCTGCGCCGTGTTGTTGAAATCCTGAAAAACCACGAGGGCGTCCCGCAGCGCCTCCTCCGTTGGCGCCCGCCCCATGCGCGCCCAGGGATGCTGGGCCGAAACGATAAAACGGAGCTCGTCCTCAAACAGCGGCACAAACTCCAGCTCCGGACGTTGCTCCGGACGCACGCTGAAGGAAAGATCGAGCAGCCCCGACTCCAACAGCTCGAGGTTGCGGTGGTAGTTGCCGGCCGCGATGAGCACGAGGCGGTTCGGGTAATCCCGGTGAAACAGCGGTTGCACGACGGGCAGGATCAGCCGGCGGGCGCGGTTGCTCACGCCGAGCCGCAAGCGCTCCTTGCCGCTCGTGGTGCGCGCCGTCACCAGCATTCGCGCGGTTTCCATCTGCGCCAGGATCTGGTCCGTGTATTCAAGGAAATGCTTGCCCGCGGGCGTCACCTTCACGCCCTTGCCCGTGCGCAGGAACAGGCGGCACTCCACCTCCTGCTCAAGCGCCTTGATGGCGTGGCTGACGGCGCTCTGCGTGAGGCAGAGCTGCTGTCCGGCGAGGGTGAAGCTGCCCGTGTCCGCGAGGACGCGCGCGGCGAGGATTTGTCTGCTATCCAATACCGAATTCATCAACTGGCCCGTTGGTGGTTGCGTGCCGGCACGGCGGCGTGGTGGGCCGGGATCGTGTCGGGGTCATGCCGGGCAGGAGTGTCGGGGGAATAAGCAAGCTAGCGGGCGGCCAGCCGGGTGCCGGCGGCCAGGGTGAAATCCTCTTGGTAACGGCGCAGCTGCACGCGCAGGCGGGCCAATTCGGCGTCGGCGGCGGAAGCGCCCACCGCGGGCAACGCGCCGTGCTTCTCGAGGCAGCGCGTCAGGACCGCGCAGGCCTCCTGCTCCGTCAGGCCGCTGCCATCCAGAAATAGTCCATGCGGCGCCGGCAGCACCGTGCCCGCCGTCGCCAGTTTCACCACCGGCACACCGCGCAGCACCGCCTGCTGCATCGCCTGCTCCGCGCCGGGCGCAAACAGCCCGCGCCGGTCGCCCACGCCTACGAGGCCGCCCCGGCCCGGTTGCTGGGCCAGTCGTGCCACTTCCAAGAGAATCACAAACTCCGCCGCCCCGTCTTTCACGGCATCACCTTGGGACCAGCCGGTCGTCCGCACCACCTGCACCTTGGGCGTCGCCGACTCGGCCGCCGGCAGCGCCGCAGCGCCAAGCAACATCAAGCCGAGGGTGAGCAGCGGATGAAAGCGAGCGTGCATGCCACCCTATTTAGCACCCGACATGCCGACCGACCGGTCGCCGACCCGCTATGAAAAAGAATCCTAACGCCCACCCCGCCCCTTCACCTGCAACGAATTCCATTCATGCAATTTCGACATTCGAACCCTTGGCGTGGATCGTTGTAGGGCGGGGTCTCCGAACCCCGCCTCGAACAGCATGCCGCGTTCGCGCAAAGGCGGGGTTCGGAGACCCCGCCCTACAACAAAATGGCCGGCCCAAAAAGGCCGGCCATCGGTGACCGAAGAAACTGTGTTATCCTGAAACCTCAGCGCGAGCGGCCGAGCAGCGCGGTGCTCAGTTCCTCGCGGACGCCGGCCGGCTGGCGGGCGATCTCGGCCTGGCAAATCTCATAGACGCGCGGATGCGCGAGCGCCTTCTCGGCGAGCGCCAGGCGGGCGGTCGAGCTCAGCGCGGCCTCGGAGGAGCCCATCGCGGCGAGCACGTTGGTAACATGCTTCGCGTCACCGCTGCCGAGGAACGCGCCCCACTGCAGGTCGAGCGAGGACTTGGAAAGCACGGCGGAGTCGCGCACCGCGCGCTGCTCCCACGTCAGGAGACTCTCGATCTCCGCTCGCATGGCCGGGTTGCTGCCGCGGGCGAGCGCGCGCAGCTGTTCGGCGCCCTGCGGCACGCCGGCATACCACGCGGCCGAGGCCACGAGGCGCTGGTGCGCCAGCGGGAGATCGCGAAAGTCCTGCAGCCAGCCCGCGACCTTGTCCGGGTTCTTGGCAAACACGGCGCTGAGGAAACCGATCGCCGTGGCCGGCTGGCCGGCCTGCTCGAAATAGCCGCTGCGGCTGAGCGCATAGACGGCCGGCACGACTTTTTCGGTGTCGGGGTTCAGGTAGTAGTTCTCCACCCACGCGGCCCAGTTCTGGGCGGTTTGGGCGAAGGCGCTGACGGAGAGGACGAGCGCGAGAGCCAGTCCGGTGAGGAGGGAACGATGATGCTTCATGGGGTATGAATGCTGACAGATTTCTTTATCCTGCCGCGGATCGCCGGGGCGGATTGCTAATGAACCTAGCCTCCACCCCGCGACAGTAAAGCCGGCACCCGATGAAATGTTTTCATTGGCTGAGCGCGACTTGCGCACGAATCGTGCTGCGCATTCATGCCAGATTGAAACGCATTTTCCTCATCACCGCGCTGGGCCTTGCCGTCGCGGCGGGCACCATGTTTTTCCTGCGCGCGCGTCACCCGAAAAGCGCACCGCCGCCCGCCCCCAAGGCATCCGCCGCCGCCAAACCGGCGCGTGAGGGCACGCCGGTGCAACTGCTGGAGATCCGGCCCGAGCCCCTGGCGGAAACCGTCGTGCTCACCGGCACCGTGCGCCCCGACGAGAGCGTGGACATGCAGGCCGAGATCGCCGGCAAGCTCATGCGCCTGAACTTCCAGGAAGGCACCGCGGTGAAAGCCGGCGACCTGCTCGCGGTGATCAACGACGCCGAGCTGCGCGCCTCGCTGCAGCGCGCGATCTATCGCCGCGATCTCGCCGAGCTGAAGGCCCGGCGCATCACCTCCCTCATCGACAAGGGCGGCGTGCCCCAACAGGAATACGACATCGCCGCGAGCGAGCTGAGCGTGCTCGCCGCCGAGGTGGAACTGATCCGCGCCCAGCTCGCCCGCACCGAAATCCGCGCGCCCTTCGACGGCATCATCGGCCTGCGCAGCGCCAGCGAGGGCTCCTACCTGACCGCGGGCTCGCGCCTCGCGCGCCTGCAGGCGGTGGATCATGTGAAGGTGGACCTCAGCTTTCCGGAAAAATACACGGGCCGCGTGCAGGTCGGACAGATCGTGGAGTTCACCGTCGCGGGCGTGGCCGAGACGGGGCGCGCGGAAATCTACGCGCTGGAGCCGCAGATCGACGAGACCACGCGCACCGTGCTGGCCCGGGCCCGGGCCGCCAACCCCGGACGCAAGTTTAACCCG
>CBINOW010000077.1:0-22213 GCA_966252395.1 uncultured Oleiharenicola sp.
GCCCGCGACGGCCTGCCGGCCATAGCGCTGGGCGACGGTTGGAGCGCGGGCTCCGCCCCGAGGTACTTCCCCCTTTATGCCAAGCGGCCCGCTTGCGAGCCTGGTCGCCGGGAACATGCTGCCTTACGCATGCCGCGCACGTCCCGCCGCACTTCCGTATTCACCGAGTCGCTCATCCGTGAGATGACGCGCGTGGCCGCCCAGCACGGGGCCATCAACCTCTCGCAAGGGTTCCCCGACTTCAACCCGCCGCAGGTCGTGCTCGATGCCGCCAAGGCCGAGATGGACGGCCCGAACCACCAATACGCCGTCACCTGGGGCGCGGCGCCGCTAAGGCAGGCGCTCGCCCGCAAACTTACGCGCTTCACCGGGCTCCCCTGCGATCCCGACCGCCACCTCATCGTCACCTGCGGCGCCACCGAGGCCATGATGGTCGCGGTCATGACCGTCGCCGACGTGGGCGACAAGATCGGTCTCTTCTCCCCGTTCTACGAAAACTACAGCGCCGACGCCATTCTCTCGGGCGTGACTCCGGTCTTCGCCTCGCTCAATCCGCCCGACTACACCTTCGACCTCGCGGAACTGCGCCGGGTTTTCGCCAGCGGCATCAAGGCCTTCATCCTCTGCAACCCGTCGAATCCGTGCGGCAAGGTTTTCACGCGCGCCGAGCTGGAGCAGATCGCCGCCCTCGCGCAGGAGTTCGACGTCTTCATCATCACCGACGAGGTTTACGAGCACATCGTCTTCGGCCCGCACACGCACAGCTACATGTCGGCGCTGCCAGGCATGGCGGAACGCACGGTGATGTGCAGCTCACTCTCGAAGACCTTCGCCATCACCGGCTGGCGTCTCGGCTACGTGTTCGCCGCCCCGGCTTTCGTCGCGCAGGGCCGCAAGGTCCATGACTTCCTCACGGTCGGCGCCGCCGCGCCGCTGCAACACGCGATCGTCGCCGGCCTGAACCTGCCCGACAGCTACTACGCCGGCCTCGCCGCCGAGTATGCCGAGCGCCGCGCCATTCTGCTCGGTTACCTCGACCGCACCGGCCTGAGCTACACGCAGCCGCAGGGCGCCTACTTCGTCATGGTGGACATCTCGGCCTTCGGCTATGCCAACGACGTGGAGTTCGCCCGCTGGATGACGAAGGAGATCGGCGTCGCCGGCGTGCCCGGCTCGGTGTTCTTCCCCACGCCCGAGCACCGCTACGTCCGCCTGAACTTCGCCAAGCGCGCCGAGACGCTGCACGCGGCGGGAGAGCGGTTGTTGAAGCTGAAGCACGGGTGAGGCTCAGTGTAGGGTCGTCGCTTGCGACGACCTCGCGCACGAGGTCGGGCCGAGGCCCGACCCTACATGAAGACCAGCGAAGCGCATTCCGCTGGATTCTTCGCTCCGCTCAGAATGACATGCCAAGAAAATGATACCCAGCACCTGTCATGCTGAGTGAAACGAAGCATCCAGTGATTTCCCCGGCCTCACAGGAGTTCGGCCCTCCACGAATCTGAAAACAAAAAGCCGGCACGCGGAGGTGCCGGCTTGATAATGCGAATCGAGGCGGATGCTCAGGCGCTCGGCGCGAGCAGGTCGTCGATCGGGTCGCTCTCGACGTTCACGTCGGCGAAGAGCCACGTGGAGAGGTAGCGCTCGCTGCTCGACGGGATGACCGCCACGATCTGCTTGCCCTTGTTTTCAGGACGCTTCGCGAGCTGAATGGCCGCCCACACCGCAGCGCCGGAGGAGATGCCGACCGGGATGCCGTCGAGCTGGTTGACCTGCTTCGACACCGGGCCGGAGTCAGCCTCCTTCACGCGGATGACCTCGTCGTAAACCTTGGTATTGAGCACGGCGGGCACGAAGCCGGCCCCGAGCCCCTGCAATTTGTGCGGACCGGGGGCGCCGCCGGAGAGAATCGGCGAGGCATCCGGTTCCACGGCCACGATCTTGATGCCGGGCTTGCGCTGCTTGAGCACCTCGCCGACACCGGTGATGGTGCCGCCGGTGCCGATGCCGGAGACGACGATGTCCACCTTGCCGTCGGTATCCTTCCAGATCTCCTCGGCGGTGGTTTTGCGGTGGATGGCGGGGTTCGCGGGGTTGGCGAACTGCTGGAGAATGACGGAGCCCTTGATCTTGGCCTGCAGCTCCTCGGCCTTGGCGATGGCACCCTTCATGCCCTTCGGCCCCTCGGTGAGCACGAGGCGCGCGCCGAGGACCTTGAGCAGCTTGCGACGCTCGGTGCTCATGGTCTCGGGCATCGTCAGGATCAGCTTGAGGCCCTTGGCGGCGGCAACGAAGGCCAGCGCGATGCCGGTGTTGCCGGAGGTCGGCTCGATCAGGACGGTATCCTTGGTGATCTTGCCGGACTTCAGGGCGTCATCGATCATCGAGAAACCGATGCGGTCCTTCACGCTGGAGAGCGGGTTGAAGAACTCGAGCTTGAGGAGGACTTCCGCCTGGGCCCCGTGGGCGGCGGCGGTGCGGTTGAGGCGCACGAGCGGCGTGTTGCCGATGGTTTCGGTGATGTCGTTGTAGATCCTGGCCATGGTGGGCGTGGGGGGTTGAGGTTCGTCAGTTCAGTGGAAATCGGCCGAAAGGCAAACGGGAGCCATGTCCTATCACGATTTATTTTTCCGTGCCCCAGCGGCGATGCAGGAACTTTTCCCAAGGGGAGAACAGAATCTTGTCCGCCAGCAGGCCGATCAGGACGATCAGCAGCATGATGGCGACAACCTGTTCCATGGCGTTCAGTTCGCGGCCGTAGTGCAGCAGGTGGCCGAGGCCGAAGCCGGTGAGGATGGTCACGTAAATCTCCGCCGCCATGAGCGAGCGCCAGGCGAAGGCCCAGCCCTGCTTCATGCCGCTGACAATGAACGGCAGCGAGGCCGGCAGCATCACGAAGACCCACATGTGCAGCCCGGTGGAGCCCATGGTGCTGGCCGCCCGGACGTAGAGCGGGTTGACGTTCCGCACGCCGGTTTCCGTGGCGAGGATGACGGACCACAGCGTGCCCATCACCACAACGAACAGCATGGCGCCCTCGGTCTGCCCGAACCACAGCAGCGCCAGCGGCACCCAGCAGACGCTCGGCAGCCCCTGCAAACCCAGCGCCAGCACGCCGAGCGTGTCGCGCATGGCCTGCACGCGGGCCGTGAGGAAACCCAGCGGCACGCCCGCGGCCAAGCCGATGAGATAGCCGGCGACCAGCCGCTTCATTGTGACCACCGAGCTGGCCCAGAGCGTGCCGTCGCGCATAGCCTCCCAGAGGTAAAGTCCGACGCTTTCCGGCGACGGCACAAGAACGGGCGACCAGATCTTGGCCAAGAAGGCCCAGTGCCAGGCGCCGATCAGCAGGAGGAAAAAGGCGGATGCGGTAAGGAAACGTTTCATCAGATGCCGGCTCCGTGTTCCATGTGCTCCTTCAGGGTGCGCGTGATGCGCGTGGCGTAGCCCGCCACCTCAACGCTGTTGATGTCGCGGGGCCGCGCCAGCTCCACCCGGAACTCCTCGCGGATGCGTCCGGGATGAGGCGAGAACAAGACGACGCGGTCGCCCAGACACACCGCCTCGCGCACGTTGTGCGTGACGAAGACGATGGTCACGTTGCGCTGCTGCCAGATGCGTTGCAGGTCACCGTAGAGCTGCTCGCGGGTCATGGCGTCGAGCGCGGCGAAGGGCTCGTCCATCAGCAACACGCGGGGATTCGGCGCGAGCGAGCGCGCGAGGGCCACGCGCTGCTTCATGCCGCCGGAAAGTTCGTGGATGTTGGCGTGGCGGAATTTCTCCAGTCCCACGAGCTTCAGGTAATAGTCCGCGATCTCGCGGCGCTCGGCATCGGTCAGGCCGGGCTTGCGCTTGAGGCTGAACATCACGTTGCCGAAGGCGTCGAGCCAGGGAAACAGCGCCGATTCCTGAAACATCATCATGCGCTCGCGGCTCGGCCCCTTGATCGGCTGGCCGGCCGCGGCGACGGTGCCCTGCCCCGGCAGCTCCAATCCCGCGATCATGTTCAGCAGCGTGGATTTCCCGCAGCCGCTGGGTCCGACCAGGCACACGAACTCGCCCTCCGCGATCTGCAGGCTGATGTTGTCGAGCGCATGCACGCGGCCGCGCGAGGTCTCGAACCACTTGGAAACCTTCTCGATGGCGAGCCGCGCCGAGGGCGGGGATTGGAGTTCCGGGGTCATGGCTGGGAGGAGAACAGGCGGTCGAGCGGAATGGCGTTGCGGAGGAAGCCGACGCTCTGCGCCTCCTTCACGAGGGCGTCAAACCGGGGCTGCGACACTTCGCCGGTGAAGGTGAGCCGCTTCCACGCGCTGGCGACCAGCACGGCGGATATCTCGCGCTTGGTTTCCGCGCTCAGGCCGGCGCGCACGCGCTCGCGGGCCTCGTCGGGATGCGCATTGATCCAGTCCGTGAGGCCGAGGTGGGCGGCCTTGAACTTGGCCACGAGTGCCGGTTGCGTGCGCAGGAACTTCACGCTGGTGACCAGGATCGTGGTGATCGCATCGGGCTGTTCGAGCAGCGCCTTGCCGCCGGCCTCAAGCTCCAGGCGCGAGACCCAGGGTTCGACGGTCCAGACCGCGTCGAGGCGGCCCTGTTGGAAAAGCCCGAGCTGGTCCGGATTGGCGGTGGGCAGCACGAACACATCTCCGCCGGTGAGCGTGATGCGGAAGCCCTGTGCGGCCAGCCAGGCCCGGGCCGCAACATCCTGCGTGTTGCCCAGCTGCGGCGTGCCGAGGCGCAGACCCTTGAACTGCGCGGGGGTGGTGATTTTCCCATTCCCCGGAACCACGAGAGCCGCGCCGCCCAGCGCAGCACCGGCCAGCACGCGGATCTCGTCGCCGCGCGAGCGGATGTAGGCGTTGAGTGCGGGGTTGGGCCCGACGTAGGTCAGGTCAATGGACCCGGCGAAGATCGCCTCCATCGCGCTGGGACCGGCATTGAAGGGGAACCACTGGACCGTGACATCCGGGCCGAGCTGCTGCTCGAACCAGCCGCGACCATCGCGCGTGCCATGACTGCCGATAACGCCCTGCGCGTGGGTCACGTTCGGGAAGTAACCCACCCGGATGACGGTTTTTTCCGCCACGGCCAGCACCGGCCCGAGCATCGTGAGAATCAGAAAATAAAATGCTTTCATGTGAGGTATTCTCCGGTTCAGAACGCCAGCTGCACGCGGGTGATGAAGGTGGTCTCGTCGTCGGCAATGAGCGCGTCAGCCGCGGGCACGGCACCGGGCGCGAGCTCGAATTTGTTCTGGAAGAGGTTGAAATTGGCGCGCACGGAGCGGGACAGGAACCAATTCAGACCGAAACCGTAGGCTGTGACCTGAGTGGCGCTGGTGTTGGGATTCGCCAAACGGGAGCCGGCCGGGCCAGCGAAGACGGTGTCGTCCACGTCGAGGCCGGAAATGCGACCGACGAGTTCGAATGCACCCCAGGTGCCGGCGGCGGGATTGAACACGGTCTTGGGCGTGACGCCGCGATAGGTGGTGTCCTCGCCGGTCAGCACGTAGCCAACCGACAGGTTGTAACCGAAGTTCTCGACCTTGCGCACGCCGAAGTTCGGGCGCTGCACCTCGATGGACGAGCCGACATACTCGGCGAGGACGCCGAACGGCCCACGGTAGTAGTAGGCTTGCGGAGACCAGGTGAGACCCTGGCCGGCGGCGACAACTGAAGCGTCATAGTTGAAGAAGGCCTGCTGGCCATCGGTGCGGTAACCGCTGGTGCGACCGGCCGTTGCGGCGTAGTCGCCGACGCTGACCGCGAAGCCGACGCCGAGCCCGGTGAGCCGTGAATTCTTGTCGTTGGCAAAAGGCGTGGCGAAGACCCGGGCCGCGATGCTTTTATCGCTGTCACCGTCGGGACCGCTGGAACTGCCGCCATCGGGGACGCCGTTCAGCAGCGCCACCGTGTAATTCACGGTCTTGTCCAACACGTCGCCATGGATGGCGAGGCCGACGTCGCGATTGGGCGTGAGATTGGTGGCGACGGAACGCTCGTTGAAGAAGGCGACGGAGTCGGACTGGAGCTGCTCGAGGCCGACGGGCGTCTTGAACTTGCCGAGGCGCACGTTGAAGGCCGGGGTGATCGCGACGTTCAGGTTGGCGTCGAGGATCTGCACCGTGCCAGCCAACTCAGGCTGCACGACGTAGCTGAACAGATTGTTGAACTTGCCCTCGAAGATCAGGCGCGCACGGCGGATGATGAACGAGTCGTTCGGATTATTCGCGGCGTCGTAGAAGCGATAGTCAGCATGCAGCAGTCCACGCAGCCGCAGCGAGGTGGCGCCGTCGCCGGAGGTAATCTCGACGCGGCTGTCGGCCGCGGTGACGACGGTGGGTTTGGGCGCGGCCTTGGCGGCCTCGTCCTTGAGCTCCTGCTTGCGCTCGAGGATCAGGATTTTTTGTTCCAGCTGGTGCAACTGGTCACGCAGCAGGGAAAGTTCATCGGCCGGCAGGGCAGCGGGGAGCGTGAGCAGCGCGAGCAGCGCGGACGCGGTGGGGCGGAGACTGAAGTTCCTCATGGGAATGATGGTTTGGACTTGGGTGAGGAAACTTCCCGTGGTCGGGTCGGTTTGCTTGGAATGGCAATGGTTTGGTGCAAAGCCTTCGCGGGAGAGCGGTCGGCGGAAATGGGTCAAAGGGCGGTGCTGTCCTGACTGTTGACGGGCGACCCGGTGATGCGGGCCTTCTCGGTCCGCTCAATCTGGGTCACCCGGCCGTCGTGGACGACAAGCTGGACGACACCGTAACGGAGCGTCTCGACTTTTTGCTGCACAACGCGCAGCCACTCGGGTGACGGCGCGGCAGGTTGGCTGGTTCGGCTCATATGGCGTAATCTCCCAAAATCTGGTGGATGACTCCCTCGGTGGGACTGGAGACCGGGGCGCGCGACTTGGAGGTGCGGCCCTTGGCGCGGGTCGCGGCCGGGAGGATCTGACCATCCGCGCTGAAGGGCAGTGGCTTGCCACTCGTGAGCATCTTGCGCGTGGTGACCTCGACGACGTCGGCGAGCGTGTAGCGGTCGAGAATGGCGGCGATGGCGTTGCGCACATCGAGCATGAGCATGCGCAGGCCGCAGTGCGCCTCGTCGGGGCAATTGCAGGGCTCGTAAGCCGTTTGGCTGACGCAGCCGATAGGCGCGAGCGGTCCGTCAATCAGTCGCACGACGGCGCCGATGGGGATGGCCTCCGCCGGCTTCGCGAGGCGGTAGCCGCCATGCTTGCCGCGCTCGCTCTCCACATAGCCGGCTTCACGCAGTTGTTGCATCACTTGCTCCAGAAACTTGATCGGCAGGTCTTCGGCCTTGGCCAGTTCCGTCACGCGCACGAGCCGGCGCCCGACCTTGGGGGCGATGCCGAGGTTGATCAGTGAGCGGAGGGCATATTCGCCGCGTTTGGAGAGTTTCATAGGCCAGTTCTTTAATCTACATTGAATCAGTAGGAATTATAGCAAGCTCTATTTGAGTGAGTTGTCATAAAACTCCGTGAGGCGTCGGCAAAACCTAGACTCGCCTTCCCTCGTGCGCCTACTAAGTCGGTTGCTGCTTACATGACTTGGGAAATCGCCTTTGTCCTCGGGCTGCTGCTGCTGGCCCTGCTCGCGTTCCTGTGGGAGAAATACCCGCCGGATGTGGTGGCCTTGGCCGTGTTCTGCACCCTGCTCCTCAGCCAGGTGCTGCCGCGCGAGAAGGCGATGGCGGTCTTCGCCAATCCCGCGCCCATCACCGTTGCGGCGCTTTTCGTGCTCAGCGCGGCCCTGGTGCGCTGTGGCGCGCTGGACTACCTTTCATCGTGGTTCGAGAAGGCGTCCGTCCTCCCCTACCAGATTGTGCTCTTCCTGCTGATCGCACTCATCGCGTTCGTGTCGGCGTGGATCAACAACACGCCCGTCGTCGTGGTGTTCGTGCCGGTGATCCTGAACCTCGCGCGCAAGATGAAGCTGCCCGCCTCGAAGTTCCTGATTCCCCTCTCCTACGCCTCGGTGTTGGGCGGCAGCTGCACTTTGATCGGCACGTCCACCAACCTCGTGGTCAACGGCATCCTCGTGGACCGTGGCGAACCCGCGATGTCCATGCTGGAACTCGCCTCAATCGGCGTGCCCGCCGCCGTGATCGGCGCCCTCTATCTGTCCCTCGCCGGCAAATACCTGCTGCCCGCCCGCGAATCCCTCACCTCCATCCTCAGCGATGAGGAACGCCGCGAATACCTCACCGAGGCCTTCGTGCCGCCCGCCTCGCCGCTGATCGGCAAAAGCCTCAAGTCCGCCGGCCTGGTCTCGGCGCGCGGGTTCCGCGTCATCGAAGTGGTGCGCGACGGCGTGGCCCTCACCGTGGACCCCGAGGTCACGCCGTTGAGTGAAGGCGACCGGTTGGTGCTCTCCTGTCGCCCCTCGGGCATCGCCCGCGCGAGGGCAATGCCGGGTTTCGATTTCACCGCCGAGGCCGGCCTGGAACAGATCGCCGCGCACGAGGGCGTGGTCTTCGAGGGCGCCGTGGCCCCAAACTCTGAACTCATCGGCCGCTCGATCAGCGAACTGAACTTCCGCCAGCGCTACCGCGCCATCGTGCTGGCTGTCCTGCGCGACGGTGAGAACGTCCGCGAGAAGCTCGAGAAGTTGCCCCTCCGGATGGGCGACATCCTCCTGATGATGGGCACACCGCAGGCGGTCGCCGGATTGCGCCAGGGCGACGACATCATCCTCTTCGACCGCCCGCCCCTGCCCTCGTTCTCGCTGCACACCCGCATCCCGCTCGTGCTGGCCACCCTTGCCGCCGTCATCCTGGGTGAAACCTTCGGCATCGTGCCCATCGAGGTCGGTTCGATTGCCGGCGCGGTCCTCATGTGCCTCACCGGCTGCCTGAAACCCAAGGACGCCTACGACGCGATCGAATGGCGGCTGCTGTTCGTGATCTTCGGCATGCTCGCCCTGGGCGCGACCATGCAGCACACCGGCGCCGCCGCCTGGGTCGCCAACAACATCGTGAGCGGCGTCAATGTCTTCGTCAGCGGCCCGCACAAGCCGATGGTCATGCTCGCCTGCCTCTACCTGGTGACGATGGTGCTGACCGAGATCCTCTCCAACAACGCCGTCGCTGCGCTCATGACACCCATCGCCATCGGCATGGCGGCCGCCGCCAGCGTGGATGCGAGGCCTTTCGTCATCGCGGTTTGCTTCGCGGCCTCCGCCGCCTTCGCCACTCCGATCGGCTACCAGACCAACACCTACGTCTATGGCATCGGCGGTTACCGCTTCAAAGACTTCGTGAAGATCGGCGTGCCCCTGAACCTGATCTGTTTCGCCGTGGCGATGTATGTGATCCCGACGGTGTGGCCGTTCTGAGCGCCGGCGAAGGTCCTGCCTGGCTGTAGGGCGGGGTCTCCGAACCCCGCCTCGATCACGTAATCATGACCGCACCAAGGCGGGGTTCGGAGACCCCGCCCTACAGTTTCAACCTCAACCCATCATACGCCAGCTGCACGCCCCGGGGCGCGAGCTTCTGCGTCCAGGTCTCGTGGTCAATGCCATGCGTAAGGTGGGTGATCCAAGTCGCCTTGCCCTGAATCTCGGTGGCAGCGGCGCAGGCTTCCTCGATGTTCATGTGCGAGGGGTGCGGCTCGACGCGCAGGCCGTCGAGCACGACGGCATCGGCTCCCTTGGCGAGCGCGACGGCTTCGCGGGGGATGCGCTTGCAGTCGTTGTAATAGACGAACCGCTTTCCCGACGACTTCTCCTCGAAGATGAGACCGAGCGTGTTGATGCCTCCGTGTGGCAGCAGCGTGGAGCGGATCGTGCCTTGGGGCAGCTCAAGCACGTCCGGCATCGGCGTGAGCTTGAAGGCCGCATAACCCCTCGTGATCGGGCGTTCGGCAATGGCGTAGGGAAAGATCGCCAGCACGCGCGCCATGCCCTCGTCGGTCGAGTAAACGGTCAGCGCGTTGCCGCCGATCAGGTCGCAAAAGCGCCGCAGGTCGTCCATGCCGACGACGTGGTCGGCGTGCCCGTGCGTGAGGATGAAAAAGTCCAGCTGCCGCACATCCTCGCGCAGGCACTGCAGGCGGAACTCCGGCGCGGCATCCACCTGCACGTGCAGGCCGTCCATCACGACATGGATGCAGGCGCGCGTCCGACGGTTGCGCGCATCCGGCGAGGTGCAGACGGGGCAGTCGCAGGCGATCATCGGCACACCCTGAGAAGTGCCCGTGCCTAAAAAGATAACTTCCATGCTCCGGCACGGAACACGGTCGGCCCGCGGCTGGCAAGAGCTACGGGAGGCCGAGCAACTGCGCAAACTCCGCCGCCGACAGAACCTTCACGCCCAGCCGCCGGGCGTCGGCAAGCTTCGCCCCGGCGCCCTCCCCTGCGACCACGTAGTCGGTATTGCCGCTCACGCTGTCGCGCACGACACCACCCGCGGCCTGCACCTGCTTCGAGGCCTGCGTTCGCGTCAGGCCGGACAGCGTGCCGGTGAAGACAAACACCTTGCCCTGCAGATTCGCGCGGGCGGGTGCGTCGGCCTTGGCGCTGACGCCGGCCGCAAGCAGCGCCCGGAGGTCCGCCTGATTTTCGGGCCGGGCCAGATAATCAGCCACCGAGTCGGCCGCGGCCGGTCCGACTGTCTCCACCAACCGGCTGCCGCCCAACCGGCCGAAGCCGGCCAGATCACCCGCCAGGACCGCGAGCTCGCGTGCGGTGGCCATGCCGACCTGCGGGATGCTGAAACCGTGGATGAAACGCGCCAACTCCGTCTGCTTGCTGGACTCGATCTCGGCCAGCAAACGATCCGCCGACTTCTCGCCCACGCCCTCGACCGCCAGCAGGTCCTCGCGTTTCAACCGGTAAAAGTCCACCGGTCCCTCCAACCGGCCCGCCTGGACCAGCGCGCTGATCGTCGCAGGGCCGAAGCCCCTCAAGCCCACCGCCTGGGCCGAGGCAAAGTGTTCCAGCCGACGCTGCCGTTGGGCCGCGCAGTGGGCGTTCGGACACCGCACGGTCGCCTCGCCGGCCTTCGCCACCACCAGGGTCTGACACGAGGGACAACGCTCGGGAAACACATAAGCCACGGTGCCGGCTGGCCGCCGCGCCGTCACGATGCCCGCCACCGCCGGGATGACGTCGCCGGCCTTTTCCACCTCGATGAAATCACCAATCCTCAGGTCACGCCGCTGGATCTCGTCGCGATTGTGCAGGGTCGCGCGCGCAACCGTCGTGCCGCTAAGTTCCACCGGATCGAACTCGGCCACGGGGGTCAGCACGCCGGTGCGACCGACTTGGATCGTGATCGCCCGCAGGCGCGTGACGGCCTTTTCCGGCTCAAATTTGCAGGCCAGCGCCCAGCGCGGGGTGTTGGGGCCCTCCACGATTCGCGCCCGTAGCGCGGTGTCGTCGAGTTTCACCACGGCGCCGTCGATCGGGAAACCCAGTGTCGTCCGTTCGCGGTTGATGGTGCGGACCGCCGTCCAAGCCTCGTCGGCCGTGCGCGCGATGCGGATGCCCTTCACCACCGGCAGACCCCAGGCGCGCAACTGGCCGTGAAACTCAAGCTGCGACTGCGGCGCAGCCCCGCCCTCCCACGCGCCCCAGCCGTAGAGCACGAGGGAAAGCCGACGCTCCGCCAACTCGGCGGGATCGGCGGACTTGAGCGTGCCGACCGCAAGGTTGCGCGGGTGGGCAAACCGTTCCTCGCCCGCCGCCTCGCGCTCCGCGTTAAGCCGGGCAAATTCCGCATCGTCCACGAAAACCTCCCCGCGCAGCTCGACGAGCGCCGGCGGTGCCTGCAATCCCGCCTGAAGGTTCTGCGGCAGCGCCTCAATCATCCGCACGTTGGCGGTCACGTCGTCGCCCTCGACGCCGTTGCCCCGCGTGGCCGCGCGCACCAGCACGCCGCGCTCGTAGGTCAGGCTGATGGCGAGCCCGTCGTATTTCGGCTCCACCACGAACACGAGATCGCTCCGACCCAGTTCCTTGGTGAGCTTCGCATGGAACGCGCGCCACTCCGCCTCGGTGTAGGCCTTGTCGAGGCTGCCCATGCGCTGACGGTGCACGGCCGTGGGAAACCGGCCGCTGCGATCGTCGCCCAGGTCGGGCGGAGGTCCGCCCAGCTCTGGATGCGCGGCCTCCAGGAACTGCAGCTCTTGCTTCAGCCGGTCATACTCGGCATCGCTGATCTCCGGTTTCGCCTGCTTGAAATAAAGTTCGTCGTGACGGGCGATTTCTGTCCGGAGCTGCTCGATGCGACGGCGGGCATCATCCGGATTTCCGGTCAGACCAATCCGGGCCGCCTCGACGATGAGGGTGAGCGAGAGACAAAGGGCCAGCCAGACGATGTGCGGGGCACGGGGTGCGCGGCCAATCATGGAAGTGGGGGTAATGCCGCCCCGGCCCAAGGCGGCGGGTTGAGCCGCAGGACAGCGCAAGGCCGCCCCGGCGTCAAGGCGGGTGGGACGAAACGCACCGAGGGCGGTGCCCAACGGGCTGCGCGTCAGCCGCGAACGGCGGGAGCGCACCTCGGATGGAACCCTGCTTGCTCGCCGCGAAGCGTGGAGCCGGCCCGCCCTCGGGCCGGATGCGTTCGCGGCGTGCCCATGACCGCAATTCGCGCAGTCTATTCCACCGGGGCGAGGGCGCCCCGGCTCCAGTTAATCCAAGGAACGTCGCTTCTGCATGGTCCGAGCCCACACCAGCACACCCAGTGCGCCCACAAACCAAAGCGAAGGCGCACCACCACCTCCTCCTCCGCCACCGCCCGAACTGGGCGGGGTCGTCGGGGTGGTCGGCGTTGTTGGGGTGGTCGGTGTCGTCGGCGTGCTCGTGCCTTTCGCAAGGGCGATAACGGTCATGGAATAGGGCGCGAACGACGCGCTGAAGGTCGCACCGGACACCGTCATCGTGGAGCTGGCCAGATCGGTGGTGCCGCTGCCGCCCGGCTTGGCGGCGTCGTCCTGCGGTTTACCGTAACTGAACACGCTCGCCGAGGACGCGGGCGTGAAACCGTTCACCGTGAAATTCGCGCTGAGCGTGGCCGAGGGGTCCTTGTTGATCACGAGCAGGTTCGTGTCGCCGGCGAGCGTGCTGACGGCGAAGACCGAGAGCAGCGTGCTCGAGCTGGTGGCCTGCACGACGGTGTCGCCGTGGCGGGCGAACTTTGAGAGCAGCTTGAATCCGTAGAAGGTCGGGTAGCCTTCGTAGGAAGTGGTCGGACCGCCGGAAGCCGCGGAGGAAATGATGCCGTAGTCGCCCCAGCCACGCCAGCCGTAGAGCTCGGTGCCGTTGTTGTTGGTGAAGTCGGTGCCGTTGCGCAGGTCCCACCAGAGCAGCGCGTTGATCTCGGTCTGCATGATGTTGGCGATGCTGTCGGCGAGGAACAGGCCGTTGACGAGGTTGGTGGTCTGCTTGCCGGGCTTGGCATAGACGGAGTTGTTCTCCGTGACGAGGATCTCGACCTTGGCGCCCTCGGTGGCGCCGAGATAATCCGTGACCATCTGGCGGATGGCGGCGGCATCGGTGGGCCAGGTCTTGGCCTTCTGGAGCAACGTCGCGTCGGACTCGTAGGCGCCGCCCCAGGTGATGGCGTCGGCCTTGGGCGCCTGCTCGTAACGGTGGTAGATGACGGCGTCGGGCGTCACGCCGAGCTCCTTGAGCCGGGCCAGGACACGCGGGGTCCAGCCTTTCTTCGCGGCGTTGGTGCGCGGATTGGTGACCAGCGGCGTCTGCGGCGACTTGGTGTCGAGTTCGTCCTCGTTGGCCAGCACGACGACGCCGATCTTGATCGTGGGGTCCACGGCCTTCATGCGCGTGATGTAGTCCTTCGCGCGGTTCGCGTAGGTCAGCGGGTCCCACTGCACGGCCTGCTGGTCGGTTTCCCAAGAGCCGTAGCACTCGTTGCCGATCTCCCAATATTTGAGCGCGTAGGGCGTGGCGCGGCTGCGGCGCAGGAAATTCATGCCGTCGTCGGTGCCGAGCGGGGCGGCGGCGCGCAGGGCGGCCCAGGTGCCGGCGTTCTGCCAGTTGTATCCCTTGCTGTCGGTGCCGATGGCTGTGGTCGCAGTCGTGGCGGCATTGGCGTAGGCCACCCACGCAGCGGCTTCCTCGGGCGTGCCGGAACCGTAGTTGACCGTGACAAAGGCCTGCGCGTTGACGCCCGTGATGAGGTCGGTGAACTTGTTCAGACCGCTCGCCCAGCCCCAAGAGTTGTCCAGCGTCTTGTTGACTCGCCAGTGATACTCGTCGGAGAGCGAACCGCCGGGTATGCGGATGGTGCGCACGCCGGCCTGCTGCAGGAGGTTGACCGTCTGCGCGCTGCCCGCCTCCCCATCCCACATCGTGGCGTTCAGGCCGAAGACGCGCTCGTCCACGGTGCGGACGGCGGTGCCGGTGTTGATGGTGACCGTGACGCTCTGCGCGAACATCAGGATCGGGCTGAGAAGCAGGGTGCAGACAATGCTGCGACAGACAGCGGACAAGGAGGACATGGGGTAGCGGCCGGGCTCGGCCACCTCCAAATTACCCTAGTTTTGCCGCCGTCGCCATGAGTTGTTTGTCCCGTGGCTTGAGAGGCTTTGCCAACAGCCAAGGGCCGTCCGGCCTCGGCTACTATGCGTTTGCCGAGCCGGCGGGGCCGGCGCATAAATCACCGCATGAGCATGCTCACCGGTGGCAGGATCTTCAACGTCCTCGGCGGCGTCGCCGTCCTGGGACTTCTCGCAGGGTGCTTCGAAACGAAGCAAGAATTCACGCTCAACCCCGACGGCTCGGGCAAGGTCGTCCACGCGTCCACGTTCCAGGCGATGGACATCATGGGCGGCGGCAAGGGCGACTCCGCGAAACAGGCCAAGGCCGCGGCTTCCGAGCTGCTCACGAAGAGCAAGGGCGTGGACGCGTGGCGCGACGTGAGCTACGAGGTGCTGGAGGACGGACGCATCGCGTTCAAGGGCACGGCGTATTTCCGCAGCCTGTCGGACCTCGACATCCCCAACCAGACGATGCTCGAGTTCGACTGGGCGCGCGACGGCGGCAATGGCACGCTCACGCTCCGCGCCAAGGACGGTCCGCAGGGCAAAAAGACCGCCGCCAAGCCCGCGCCCGAAAACCTCACGCCCCAGCAGGCCGCGGCCAAAATCAAGGAGGCCCGCGCCAAATACCAGCAGATGAAGCCAATGATGGCGATGATCATGGGCGCGATGAAACACGAGGTCGTGTTCCACCTGCCCGGCCGTGCGGGCAAGACCGCAGGCTTCCAGAAGGACGGCGGTGCGCTGACGCTCGCTTTCGACGGCGCGAAGATGATGGCGGCGATGGAGGCCCTCATCAACGACGACACTTGGATGACCCGCAACTCGGGCATGATGGACCCCGAGGCCGGTCCGCCCATGGACGAGGAGATGAGCAAGCTGCTCTTCGGCGAAAAGGGCCCCGTGCAGGCCACCGTCACCGGACTTGGCAACGCCGCCTTCGACTACGAGGCCGAGGTCGCCTCCGCCCGCGAGGAGTTTGCCGCACTGCAACAGCAGCTGGGCACCGGGCCGGTCGCCGCCGCGGCGCCGGCGCAGAGCGGCGAGCTGAAAAGCGTGCGCGTGCTCGGCGTGCGTCTCGTGCGCGAAGTGCCCGAGGGGCTCAGCGTCCGCCCCTTCAACGAGGAGCCGGGCTACGCCGTGGCGCTGCTAGCCGAGCTGCCCGGCAGCGTGCTGGCGCTGACCGAGGAGTGCGCGCTCGAAACCGCCGTGGCCGACGACGGCTCGGACCTGCTGCCCGAGTCCGAGTGGAGCCGCCGCATCTCCTTCCCCAGCCTGTCCGAGGACAAGACGCACGTGATGTTCGACGCCAGGCTGGCCCTGCCCGGTCCCGGCGTGAAGGGCATCCGCGAAGTCTCCGGTCACCTGCAGTTCACCGTGGCCTCCGGCACCAAGGAAGTGGATCTGGGCTTCGCGAAGCTCGCGGCGGGCGCCGCCGGCAAGGAGTTTGAGGCGCATGTCGAATCGCTCGACGGCCAGAACCTGGAGCTGAAGCTCTCGCTGAGCCCCGACGACATCAAGGCGCTCTTCCTCGTGGTCGGCGGCAACAAGACCGAGCTGAACCGCCGCGGCTATAGCGGCTTCAACGACAGCTACACCTACACCTTCGAGTCCGAGCAGGGCTTTCCGCCCAAGGCCAAGCTCGTCGTGGAAACCTACGCCGACCTGCAGACCTTCAACGCGCCCTTCAAGGTCGGCCCCCTCACCCTCCTCGGCGAACGGGCCGAGTAGAGTTCACCACCAAGGCACCAAGGACACGAAGGAAGGCCAGGCACACAAGGAGGGCCCGCGTCACTGCGGGCCGTTGCGGAAAAGTCGCTTTGCCGATGGAGCCGGCCCGCCCTCGGGCCGGTCTGTCGTGCAACCGGGGCGAGGGCGCCCCGGCTCCAGTTCGATTCACGCGAGCCCTCTGGCTTGCCGGCCTGCCCCCCGGCTTACTGCTTTTCCTTCAGCACAGTGTCGATCGCGATGGCGGCGGCGATGAGGAGGGCGTTGTTGGAGGTGCCGTCCTTGATTTCGACGATGTAGTTGTCGGCCGAGGTGAACAGTTCCTTGCCGAGGCCGGCCCACTTCTTCGTGACGAGGCCCATCTCCTGACCGGAGGCGTCGAGGAACTTGAAGTTCCAGCCCTTCCAGTCGCCCTTCACGTCGGCGAACTGCTGGCCGTCGGGACTGTAAACGAGGAAGCCGCCACCGAGGCTGAAAATCTTGGACTTGAAGAACCCGAGCTGCACGCCGTGGCCGTCGAACACCGTCACCTTCTTGCGGAGGAAGCCCACGTTGCGCTTGATGATCAGCATCGGCGGCTGCTTCTCGGCGCTCGCAATCTCCACCGTCGTGGGCAGGAGCGACTTGTTGATCAGGAGGCGGAAGAACTTGATCCAGCCACTGACGTTTTCCCAGGCGATGCCGACGACGGCCTTGGTGTCGGGATCCAGCAGGTCATAGGTGTCGGTCAGCTTGATGACCGCAACGCGTTCGCGCACAAACAACCGACGGTAGTCGAGAAGGTGGGGCATGCGGGCAGACAACCAGCCCATTGAAATCGTGGCAAACGTCCACCGGCCCGCGGCGTGTCATAGCGGATTGCACCCTGATCCCAAATGCCTCGCGCCAAGAACGCGAAGGACGCACAGGTGGACCCGATCCGTCGAGACCGTCGCGGACTTGGCGCGAGGCATCGTGTGTGGAAGAACCCGGATTTTCGCCGCGAACTCTGCGCGCTCCGCGTTTCGCCTCGACGGCTTGGATTCAACTCCGACTCCAGATGCGTCGAGTTTCGCGTCGGATCAGGAGTGGGGCCGTGCCTGGAACGGAGCCAGAATGAACTTAACATCGCGCTCGCCGTGGCCAAAATCAGGCCATGACTCCCCACCCCGCCCCAGGCGCCACACTCTTTGGCCGAGTCCGCGAGCTGGCGGACCTGGAGCTTTGTTCGACTCGGGAAAAACGCTACACGGGCGGAGGATTCGACATCTCCGTCGCGGAGTTCCATCCCGACGACCAGGCGCAGCTCCGCAAAATCTACGAGGCCACCAAGAAGACCTACGAGCTGTGGCTCTACATGCGCGAGGCCCCCAACTACGACCTGATGGCCCATCACCTGGTGGGCCAGTTCAACGAGGCGTTCGCCACGAGCGTGCACCAGTGGGGCTATCCCACCATCGCGGAGAACCGGCCGCCCCACCCGATGCTGCACAAGGTCCTCCACGACATCCGGGGCGGCGCCTTGGTTGGACTGACCGGCTACGCGTCAATGCTGGCCTCGATGAATCCCACCCCGGCCGAGCGCAAGGCCTGGGTGGAAATCGCCACGCTCATGAGCCGCGACCACGCCAAGCTCATCCGCAACGCCGTTCCCGACCTCGATCCGCTCGTGCGCGAAGCCGACGAGGGGCTCAAAATCCACGACATCGACGACTTCGTGCGCAAGTGAAGTTTGCGAAGCAGTCACGATTGCTGCGGATCAGTATTTCCGCTGGGAAAACGGCAAGGTCATCCAATCAAGCTTAGATATCGCGATCACTAAACTTGGCGGCATCTGTAGGCGCCGCCGCCAGAAACGCGATAATCCAGCTGAAGATGAACTCTATTTCGCTTTGAATATATGGAAGAAGGCTGCGGCGCCTGTGCACAATGCAGTTGCCGCACGTGCAATGAATGCAATTCGTGCTGCTCATGATCGTGGCGTTCCCCTGAATAGGATCAAAAGTATCTGCGGTTCAGCTGCATGGATTTCACGCCTCGAAAACGAGCTAGAGTCGGAAGCAAATCTCAGAAAATAAAAAGGCGCGCTCCGGAGAGCGCGCCCTTGAAGTTTATCTGAGGGACCCTGCCCTGAGCTTGTCGAAGGGTTAGTAGTCCATGCCGCCCATGCCGCCGCCGGCGGGGGCTGCGGGGGCCTTCTTGTCCTCGGGGAGCTCGGTGATCATGCACTCGGTGGTGAGCAGCAGGCCCGAGATCGAGGCCGCGTTCTGGAGTGCGGTGCGGGTGACCTTCGTCGGATCAACCACGCCGGCCTTCACGAGGTCCTCGTATTCGCCGGTGGCGACGTTGTAGCCGAAGTTGCCCTTGCCGGCCAGGACTTCCTTCACGACGACGCCGCTGTCGACGCCGGCGTTGGTGCAGAGCATGCGGATCGGGTGCTCGATCGCGCGGCGCACGATCTGGGCGCCGAAGGCCTCGTCGCCCTCGAGCTTGAGGGACTCGATGGCCTTGACGGTGCGGAGGAGCGCGACGCCGCCGCCGGCGACGATGCCCTCTTCCACGGCCGCACGGGTGGCGTGCAGCGCGTCTTCCACGCGGGCCTTCTTCTCCTTCATCTCGGCCTCGGTGGCGGCGCCGACATTGATGACGGCGACACCGCCGGCGAGCTTGGCGAGGCGCTCCTGGAGCTTCTCGCGGTCGTAATCGCTGGTGGTCTCCTCGATCTGGCGGCGGATCTGCTTCACGCGGCCCTGGATGTCGGAGCTCTTGCCGTTGCCCTCGACGATGGTGGTGTTCTCCTTGTCCACGACGATGCGCTTGGCGCGACCGAGGTCGGCGAGGGTGAGGTTCTCAAGCTTGAGGCCGAGGTCCTCGGTGATGCACTTGCCGCCGGTGAGGGTGGCGATGTCCTCGAGCATGGCCTTGCGGCGGTCGCCGAAGCCGGGGGCCTTGACGGCGCACACGTTGATCGTGCCGCGGATCTTGTTCACGACGAGCGCGGCGAGGGCCTCGCCCTCGACTTCCTCGGCGATAACGAGGAGCTGCTTGCCGGTCTTGGCAACGGCCTGGAGGAGCGGGAGGAACTCCTGGAGGTTGGAGATCTTCTTCTCGTGGATGAGCACGTAGGCGTCCTCGAGGACGGCCTCCATGGCTTCCATGTTCGTGGCGAAGTAGGGCGAGAGGTAGCCCTTGTCGAACTGCATGCCTTCGACGACGTCGAGGGTGGTCTCGATGGACTTGTTCTCCTCGACGGTGATGGTGCCGTCCTTGCCGACCTTGTCCATGGCCTCGGCGATGATGTCGCCGATGGTGGTGTCCCAGTTGGCGGAGACGGTGGCGACCTGGCGGATCTCTTCGCGGTCGTTGACCTTCTTGGAGATGCGGGCGAGCTCGGCGACGGCGGCCTCGACGGCCTTGTCGATGCCGCGCTTGAGGTAAACCGGGTTGGAGCCGGCGGTGACGTTCTTCAGGCCCTCGCGGTAGATGCCCTCGGCGAGCACGGTGGCGGTGGTGGTGCCGTCACCGGCGCTGTCGCTGGTCTTGGAAGCGACCTCCTTGACCATCTGGGCGCCCATGTTCTCGTAGGGATCGGGAAGCTCGACTTCCTTGGCGACGGTCACGCCGTCCTTGGTGACGGTCGGGGAACCGAATTTCTTGTCGATAACGACGTTGCGGCCCTTGGGCCCGAGGGTGACCTTAACGGCCTTGGAGAGAACCTCGACGCCGCGGAGCACCTTCTGGCGGGCGGCTTCGTCGAACAGGAGTTGTTTGGCTGCCATAGTAGTAAGACTGGTTATTGGTTATCGGTTATTGGTGAGTGGGCTCAGGCGATGACGCCGAGGATGTCGTCTTCGCGGACCAGGGTGTATTTCTGGTCGTCGATCTTCACCTCGGTGCCGCCGTATTTGGAGATGAGGACCTTGTCGCCGACCTTCACCTCGAAGGGCGTGACCTTGCCGTTCTCGTCCTTCTTGCCGGTGCCGAGGGCGATGACCTTGGCCTCCTGGGGCTTTTCCTTGGCGCTGTCCGGGATGATGATCCCGCCGCGGACCTGTTCCTTCTCCTCGATGTGCTGCACGAGCACGCGATCACCGATGGGTTTGATATTCACTTTAGCCATGTTGGTTTTGTGGTTGTGGGTTGAAGTTTGGGTTGGATGAAAAATGCGAACCCGCTCCCCGATGTGGGAGGCGGGCTCGCGCGGGAAAACTTACTTCTTCTCGTCCTCGACGATCTCGACGTCGGCGTCGACGACCTTGCCGTCAACTTTCTTGGCCTTCTTCGGCTCGGCGGAAGCGGCGGCGGGCTCGGACTCAGGTTCGGCACCGGGCTGGCCGCCGGCGGCGGCCTGGGCGGCCTGCGCCTGCTGGTAGAGCTCGGCGCCGACCTTCTGGAGGTTTTCGAGGGCGGCCTTCATCTTCGCGACGTCAGCGGACCCGAGGTCCTTCTTGGCGTCGGCGACGGCGGTCTCGATCTTGCCCTTCACGTCGGCGGGGACCTTGTCGCCCGCGTCCTTGAGGCTCTTCTCCATCTGGTAGATGGTGGTGTCGAGCTGGTTCTTGGTCTCGACCGCCTCCTTGCGCTTGGCGTCTTCGGCGGCGTGGAGTTCGGCCTCCTTGGTCATCTTCTCAACCTCTTCCTTGGAGAGGCCGGAGGAGCCCTGGATGGTGATCTTCTGGTCCTTGCCGGTGCCCTTGTCCTTGGCGTGGACGTTAAGGATGCCGTTGGCGTCGATGTCGAAGGTGACTTCGATCTGCGGCGTGCCGCGCGGCGCCGGCGGAATGCCGTCGAGCTTGAAGGTGCCGAGGGTCTTGTTGTCGCGGGCCATCGGGCGCTCGCCCTGAAGGACGACGATCTCGACGCCGGGCTGGTTGTCGCTGTAGGTGGAGAACACCTGCGTCTTCTTGGAGGGAATCGTGGTGTTGCGAGGGATCATCGGCGTGGCGACGTCGCCCGCGGTCATGATGCCGAGGGTGAGCGGGGTCACGTCGAGGAGGAGCACGTCGCGCACCTCGCCCTTGAGCACGCCACCCTGCACGGCCGCGCCGATGGCGACGACCTCGTCGGGGTTGACACCCTGGTGCGGGGGCTTGCCGCCGAGCTGCTTGGCGATGTCCACGACCTTGGGCATGCGGGTCATGCCGCCGACGAGCACGAGTTCGTCAATCTTGTCGGAGGCGACGCCGGAATCCTTGAGGCAGTTCTTGAAGGGCTGGATGCAGCGCTCGAAGAGGGCGTCGCAGATCTGCTCCATCTTGCCGCGGGTGAGCTGGACGTTGAGGTGCTTCGGGCCCGAGGCGTCGGCGGTGATGAAGGGCAGGTTGATATCGTAGGTGGTGGCGGAGGAGAGGGCGATCTTGGCCTTCTCGGCCTCTTCCTTCAGGCGCTGGAGGGCCATGGCGTCCTTGCGGAGGTCGATGCCGTTCTCCTTCTTGAAGGTGTCCACGAGCCAGTTGATGATGGTCTCGTCCCAGTTGTCGCCACCGAGATGGGTGTCGCCGTTGGTGGCCTTCACCTCGAACACGCCGTCGCCGATCTCGAGGATGGAGACGTCGAAAGTGCCGCCGCCGAGGTCGAACACGGCGATCTTCTCGTCCTTCTTCTTGTCGAGGCCGTAGGCGAGCGAGGCAGCGGTGGGCTCGTTGATGATGCGGAGCACCTCGAGGCCGGCGATCTTGCCGGCGTCCTTGGTGGCCTGACGCTGCGCGTCATTGAAGTAGGCGGGCACCGTGATCACGGCGCGGTCCACCGTCTGGCCGAGGTAGTCTTCCGCGGTCTGCTTCATTTTCTGCAGGATCATCGCCGAGATCTCGGGCGGGCTGTACCGCTTGCCGTTGATCTCGACGGCCACGAGGCCGTTTTGACCCTCGGTGACCTTGTAGGGGACCTTCTTGATCTCTTCCTGGACCTCGTTCATCCGACGGCCCATGAAGCGCTTGATCGAGAAGATGGTGTTCTTCGGGTTCGTCACGGCCTGGCGCTTCGCCACCTGGCC
>CBINOW010000078.1:0-22079 GCA_966252395.1 uncultured Oleiharenicola sp.
TGGCCGCCATCGACGGCATCCTCTCCCACCTCGTCGGCCGCGAGGACATCATCCTCTCCTCGCGCAACATCTACGGCGGCGCTTACCAGCTCATCCACGACTGGTTCGGTAAACGCAGCAACCTCGACGTGGCCGTGCATTTCTTCGACGGCGCGACCGAGGCCGACTTCCGCTCCGCCCTCGCGCAGGTGCGCGCCCAGCACCGCGACCGGCTCGCGGCCGGCCGGCGCATCTACGTTTACCTCGAAAGCCCCTGCAACCCGCACGGCGTCTTCCTCGACGTGCCGGCCATTTGCCGGGCCGCCCACCTGGAGCAGCTCACCGTCATCCTCGACGGCACCGTCGGCACGCCCTTCCTCGCGCGTCCGCTCCAGGCTCCCGATCCCGCCGAGCGCCCCGACTTCCTGTTGCACAGCTACACCAAAGACCTCACCGGCCACGGCACGACCACGGCCGGCGTCGTCATCGGCCGCAACGAGCACATGTTCATCCCCAAGGGCGGCCAGTCACCCGCCGGGCACTCGTGGAGCGACACGCTCTTCTGGAATGTCTATTACGTGAAGGGCGCGTTCCTCGACTCCGACAAGGCCTTCGAGGTGCTCACCGGCATGAAGACGCTCGAGGCGCGTATGCTCCGGAAATGCATCAACACCGCGATCTTCGCCCGCTGGCTCACCTCGCACCCGCAGGTCACGGTGAGCGGTCCGGCCAACCCGGCGGACCCGAACCACGCGCTCGCCGCCCGGCTCTCCTACCTCGGCCTGCCCGCGCCGCTCTTCACCATCCACTTCGAAAAGGCGAAGATTTCACGGACCACGCTGGAACGCTTCTACGACACGCTAACCCCGATGTTCGGCCACATGGTGTCGCTGGGCCAGAGCAACACACTCGTGCTGTGTCCGGCGCTCACGACCCATTCCGAACTCGGCGAAACCGCGCTCAAGGAAGCCGGCATCACGCCGACCACCATCCGCATCTCCGTAGGCGATGAGAACCCGCGCGAGCTGATCCGCGATTTCCTGCTCGCCGCGCGCAACGCCCTCGATCCCGACAAGCCCGGCTTCAGCGCAAAATTCCTGACCGGATCCGCCGTGGACCGCCTTGTGGACGAAACCTACCTCGACATCCACCGCCGCCACGCCGCCGCGCAACCGCGGTTTGCCGAAGCGATGGCGTAATGGTGGGTTAATCCTGGATTTCGCGATTACCGTCGTAGCCCGCTGCGGGAGCAGCGGGACGTTTGGGTGCCGCCGCGAGTTCAGGTCCCTGTGCTCCCGCGCAGGGCTACACAAGGTGGTGCTAAAATCGGAATCCGGGTTAATCAAATTGTAGCCGCGGTGGAGCATAGCGACAACGTGGTCGCTCCTTGCCCACGCTGTCGTCCCGCGGGCGCGGGTCTCAAACGCAGCTACTCTTTTAGCATGCCATGGCGCGACGGCCGGAGCCGCATGCTACCGATTCAGCCCGCGCGGAGCGCGGGCTCCACCACCGCCTACTTCTTCGGAAACGGCGAGTGCGTCTCGCGCTTCAGCTCGCGGGTCATGAGCGACATCAGCGCGTCCATCGGCTTCTTGCCCTGGTAGAGGATCGCGTGCACTTCGCCGAGAATCGGCGCGGTGATGCCGCGTTGGAGACACAGGTCGTGAAGTGCCTGCGTCGTGCGGTAGCCCTCGACGACCGTTTTGCGGCCGGCCAACAGGTCCGCCACGGCGGCACCCGCGCCGATCTGTTCGCCGAACTGGCGGTTGCGGCTCCAGTCGCCGTGGCAGGTCGCCACGAGGTCGCCGAAACCGCTCAAACCGTAGAAAGTTTCGCGCTTCGCGCCGAGCGTCTCGCCCACGCGCACCATCTCGGTGAGTGCGCGCGTGATGAGCGAAGCCTTGGCGTTGTCGCCGAGCTTCAGCCCGTCGCAAAAGCCGGCGCTGATCGCGTAGATGTTCTTCAGGCTGGCGCCGTATTCGGCCCCGGCGAGGTCGTCGCTGGTGTAGAGACGGAGCGTCGAGCCGCTCATCGCCGCCTGCACGCGGTCCACGAATTCGCCCGACTGTGCCGCGGCCAGCACGACGGCGGCGGGCAGGCCCTGCGCCACCTCGAAGGCATTGGTCGGGCCGGTGAGCGTGGCGACGTTCAGGCCGGGAAAAGCCTGCGCCATCACCTCGCTGGGGCGGAGCAGCGTGCCGAGCTCGAGACCCTTCACGAGGCTGATGAACAGCTGGAGCCGGCCCGCGCCACCCAACTCGGCCTGCATGCGGCCGCACCACTCGCGCAAGGCGTGCGAGGGGCTGGCAATAAGCGCGACGTCGGCTTCGAGCAGCGCGGCCCGCAAATCGGACGTGACGGTCAGCGCCTCGGGCAGCTTCACGCCGGGCAGGTAGTCGCGGTTCTCGCGGGCCAGCTGCATCGTGACGGCGTGCTCGGGCCTCCGGGTGACGAGCGTCGCCCGCTGCCCGCGCCGGGCGAGGTGGACCGCGATCGCCGTGCCCCACGCGCCCGCGCCGATGACTGTGAAATTAAGGGGGCGCGATTCGGACATGGAGGAAGGGACTAGGGACAAAGGACCAAAGACTGGGGACTGCGCAATCTCCGAGAAGTGGCAGAACCCGGATTTGGCCGACCAAGTCCGTGGTCCATCATTACGTCTTGAGGAAGGCCGGGATCTTTTCCCCGGCGATCATAGACTCAAAACTTTCCCGCACGTTGACCAGCTCGAACCGGCTGCCGGAGACCAGCACTTCCGCGGCCTGCGCCCGGGTGTTGTAGCGGCTGGCCATCGTGTAGCCGTAGGCACCGGCGCTCATGAAAGCGATCAGCTCGCCCTCACCGACGGACTGAAGCGTGCGGTCCTTGGCGAAGCAGTCGCCGGACTCGCAGATCGGGCCGACGATGTCGGCCTTGAGCGCGGGCCGCGCGCTGTCGCGCGTGAGCGGCACGATCTCGTGGTAGGCCTCATACATGGCCGGACGCACGAGGTCGTTCATCGCGGCGTCCACGACGAGGAAGTTCTTGTTCGCCCCGCGCTTGAGGTATTCGACACGAGAGAGGAGCACGCCGGCGTTGCCGACGAGGAAGCGGCCGGGCTCAAGCAGGATCTTGAGGCCGAGCGGGGCAAGGAGCGGCTTGAGGGTGGCACCGTAGGCCTCGGGCGTGAGCGGGCGCTCGCCCTCGGGCTTGGCGTCCCACCAAGACTGCTGCCCACTGGCGAGAGCGTCCTGATAGATGATACCGATGCCACCACCGATGCTGAAATACGAGATGCCGTAGGTCTGCTTGAGCTCCGCCACGAAGGGCACGACCTTTGCAACGGCCTCGGCGAAAGGGGTGACCGAGGTGAGCTGGGAGCCGATGTGCATTTGCACGCCCTTGATCTCGAGGTGCGGGAACTTCGCGGCGGCGGCATAGGCCTCGGCGGCGTGCTTGAGCGGGATGCCGAACTTGTTGTCGCTCTTGCCGGTGGTGATCTTGGCGTGGGTCTTGGCGTCCACGTCGGGGTTGATGCGGATGGCGATGGGGGCCTTCTTGCCGAGCTGGCCGGCGACGTGGTTGATGCGGGCGAGCTCCGGCTCGCTCTCCACGTGGAAGCCGTAAACCCCGGCCTCGATGGCGAGACGAATCTCCGCCTCTGACTTGCCCACGCCGGCGAAGACGCTGCGGTTGGCCGCGCCGCCCGCGGCGGTCACGCGGCGCAGTTCGCCGCCGCTGACCAGGTCGAAGGCGGCCCCGAGGTTCGCGAAGTGGCGCAGGATGGCCAGGTTCGAGTTGGCCTTCATCGCGTAACAGATCTGCAAATCCAAACCGGACAGACTGGCCGCCAAGCGCTGGTAGTTGTTGGCAATCGTCTGCGCGCTATAGACGTAGGTCGGCGTGCCGTGCAGCTGGGCGACGGCCGCGAGGTCAACCGACTCGCAGTGGAGTTTATGTCCGACGTAGTGGAAGGAATGCATCGTGTTTGGGTAAAGTGGGCGTGAAAGGTGTCGAGATAGCGGGAAACCCATTGAACGAAAGCGCTATTTTGACGATCCCTGTCCTCCCGCCGCCATGCCGACTCCGCTCCGCCGCCTGCTGAACCACCTGCCCCTGCCCCAAGGAGGCGGTGAGCTCTATGTGCGCTCGAGCTGGCACAAGCCCACGCAGTATGACCAGTTGCTGAGCCGGCCCCCTTTCCAGACCTTCAACAAGCTGAGCGCGGATCATTTCCGGCGTGGCCTGCTGCGTCGCCGGCTCCTCAAGGGCCTGTTGCGCTGGGGCCTGATGTTCGGCGCCGCCTGGATCGTCGTCGAAAGCGTCCGCGCGCTCGCTTTGTTATAACCCTGTAACGGCGGGCATTGACGCCGGCTGTGTCGGCGGTTGCATCGGGGATATGACACAGCCCCCCGCTTTGGCCACGCCAGCGACGTGGTTCCAGCGTTTCCTGAACACGGTTGAGCGGATCGGCAACCTGCTGCCCAACCCCTCGACGCTGTTTGCGATCCTCGCGGTGGTCGTCGTGCTGCTTTCGGCGATCTTTGCCCGGATGGGCGTCTCCGTCACCCATCCGGCCACGGGCCAGCCGGTCCCGGTCATCAGCCTGCTCAACGTCGAGGGCCTGCACCGGATGCTGACGCAGCTTGTGCCGAATTTCGTAGCCTTTCCGCCGCTGGGCACGGTCTTGGCCTGCTTGGTGGGCATCGCGGTGGCCGAGCGCACGGGCCTTATCACCGCCGGTTTGCGGCTGATCGTGCTGGCGTCGCCGGCGCGGTGGCTGACGCCGATCGTGGTATTCGGCGGAATTCTATCCCACTCCGGCGCGGACGTGGGCTACGTCCTCTTTGTCCCGCTCGGCGCGGCGATCTTTCACGCGGCCGGCCGACACCCGCTGGCGGGGCTGGCGGCGGCGTTTGCCGGCGTGGCGGGCGGCTTCAGCGCCAACATCGTGCTCAGCACCATCGACGCCCTGCTGGCGGGCATCACCCAGGCCGCGGCCGCCGTGGTGAGGCCCGGCATTTTGGTGAACCCGGCCGCCAACTGGTATTTCCTCGTGGCCGCCTCGGTGCTCATCACGGCGGTCGGCACGTGGGTGACGCACCGGTTCATCGAGCCGCGCCTCGGCGCCTACACCGGCGACGCCAAGCCCGAGCCGATCAAGCCGCTCAGCGCCGATGAAAAGCGCGGGCTGCTCTACACCGTGATCGCGGTGCTAGGCCTGACGGGGCTTGTGCTCTGGGGCACGCTCACCGAGGGCGGCTTCCTGCTTGATCCGAAGAACCCGACCTTCCTCGCCTCCTACTTCATCCGCGGGCTGATCTTCTTCATCTTCTTCTACGGTCTGGTGGCCGGCCTCGCCTACGGCATCGGCGCCCGCACGATCCGGAACGACAACGACGTGATCCGCGGCATGGACGCCTCGATCTCGGCTATGGGCTCCTACATCGTGATGGCTTTCTTCGCGGCGCAGTTCCTGGCCTATTTCAACTGGACCAACCTCGGCACGGTGATGGCCGTGAAGGGCGCCGGAGCCATCAAGGACATCAACCTCCAGAGCAGCCCGATCCTGCTCATGATGTCGCTGGTGATCTTCACCGCCATTGTGAACCTCGTCATCGGCAGCGCCTCGGCCAAGTGGACGCTGCTCGCGCCGATCTTCGTGCCGATGTTCATGCTGCTCGGCTACTCGCCCGAGCTCGTGCAGGGCGCCTACCGGGTCGGCGACAGCTGCACCAACATCATCACGCCGTTGAACCAGTATTTCCCGCTCATCCTCGGCTTCGCGGCGCGCTACGTGCCCAACACCAGGATCGGCACCATGCTGGCGATGATGGTGCCCTACTCGCTCGCGTTCCTCGTGTTCTGGTCGCTGCTGCTGATCGCCTGGATCGCCCTCGGCCTGCCAATGGGGCCCGGCGCCGGCCTCACCCTGCCCCCGCTCTGAACCAGCCATGTCCGCCCCGCCCGTTCCTTCCTCGCGCCTGCAGCGTATCCTCAATGGCGTCGAGCGCGCCGGCAACGCGCTGCCCCATCCCGCCACGCTCTTCGCCGCTCTCGCCGCCTTCGTGGTGGTGCTCTCCTGGCTGTGCCACCGGCTCGGGGTGCAGGTGACGAATCCGGGCAATGGTGCCGTCGTCTCCGTGGTTAACCTCCTCTCGGCCGAGGGCATCCAGCGGATGATCGTGGAGCTGCCGCGCAACTTCCTCGCCTACCCGCCGCTCGGCATCTCGCTGACCTGCATGCTGGGCATCGGCATCGCCGAATACACCGGCCTGATGGGCGCCATGCTGCGCCTCTTCGTGCTGAACTCCCCGGCGAAGCTGGTCACGCCCATGGTCGTCTTCATGGGCGTCATGTCCAACGCCGGCAGCGAGGTCGGCTACGTGCTGCTCATTCCGCTCGCCGCCGCGCTCTACCACACGCTGGGCCGTCATCCGTTCCTCGGCCTCGCCGCCGCGTTTGCCGGGGTGGCCGGCGGCTACAGTGCCAACCTGATCGTCGGCTCCGTGGATGTGCTGCTCGCCGGCCTGTCGGAGGCCGCCGCCCACATCGTCGACCCGGCCTACACGGTGGATGCCTTCGCCAACTGGTATTTCATGGCGGCGGCCACCCCGCTCATCACGCTCATCGGCACCTGGGTGACGGAGAGAATCGTGGCCCCCCGGCTCGGCGATTACCGCGGCGACGCCAAGCGTGAGGCGCTCACGCCGCTTTCTCCCCGGGAAAAGCGCGGCATGGCCGCCGCGCTGGCCGTCGTGGTGGCGATCACGGCGGTGGTCCTGTGGGGCACGCTCACCCCGGGCGGTTTCCTCACCAACCCCAAGAGCCCGTCCTTCCTCGAATCCTATTTCATCCGCGGCCTGATCTTTTTCATCTTCATCTACGGCCTGTTGCCGGGCATCGCTTACGGCATGGCCTCCGGCACGCTGCAGAACGACCACGCCCTGATGGGCGGGATGACCCAGACCATGAAATCCATGGCCTCATTCATCGTCTTGGCCTTCTTCGCCGCGCAGTTCATCGCCTATTTCAATTGGACCAATCTCGGAATCATCACCGCCGTCAGCGGCGCAGAGTTCATCCAGCACCTCGGCCTGGAGCGTCTGCCGCTGCCCCTGATGCTCGCGCTGGTGCTGTTCGCCGCGCTGGTGAACATCCTCATCTCGAGCGCCTCGGCCAAGTGGGCGCTGTTGGCCCCGGTCTTCGTGCCGATGTTCATGCTGCTCGGCTACTCGCCCGAGATGGTGCAGGGTGCGTTCCGCGTCGGCGACAGCTGCACCAACATCATCACGCCGTTGCTCAGCTATTTCCCGCTCATCCTGACCTTCGCCCAGCGCTACGATCCCAAGGCCGGCATCGGCACGCTCATCGCCACGATGCTGCCCTACTCCGTGTGTTTCCTGATCGGCTGGACCCTCCTCCTGATGGTGTGGATTGCCGCCGGGGTGCCGGTGGGGCCGGGCGCCCCGCTGTTCCTCGCGAAATGATCCAGACATGAAGGAACTGAACGAGCTCTATCCGTGGATTTCCGTGGGCGCCATCACCTGGGGCCTGCTCGACGTGTTCTTCGGCTACCGCATCTTCAAGATCACGCTCTCCGTGGTAGGCGGTCTGCTTGGCCTCGCCGCCGGCCACGCTTTGGCGACCGTCGCCGGTTTCGGGCCGGGGGCCCAGATTGCCGCGCTGATCATTGGTGCGCTGCTCGGGGCCGGTCTGGCGTTCCTGCTCTACATCGCGGCGGTGTTCGTCGCCGGCTTCGGCTTTGGCGCCACCCTCGGGCTGCTGCTGCTGTCCAACTACCACCACATGGTCGCGCTGCTGACCGGGGCCGTGCTGGGCATCGTCGGCGGCTTCCTCGCGGTGAAGGCGCAGCGGTTGCTGATCATCCTGTCTACCGCGCTGCTTGGCTCGTTCCGCGCCATGCTGGCGCTGTCGTATTTCACCAGCCAGCTGGACTGGCTCTATTATTTCCGCGAGCCCAAGCAGATGCCCGCCCTCATCGAGGGCAACGCGTGGATGTTTCCCTCCATCCTGGCCCTGGCCGCGGTGGGCGTCGTGGCCCAGCTCGAGCTCGGTGACTCGAAGCAGTCGAAGAAAAAGTCCAAGGAAGACTAATCCTTGCCCGCCGGCCCTTCCTCCCCACCATCGCTCATCTATGAAGAAGCTGTTCGCCCCCTTGCTCCTGTCCCTCGCGATGCTGCTCGTTGCCGGCTGCGCCAGCAACATGGAGATTGTCACGGCCGGCCTGCGGACCGAGCTGCTCCGCGTGCAACGCCAGCCCAGCGGCGATGTGCAGGTGACCTGGAAAGTGAGCAACCCGAACGTGGTGCCCTACGTGATCACCCGCGCGACCTTCAAGCTCTCCCTAGACGGCAAGTTGGTCGGCGAACTCACCGATCCGCGCCGCTTCGCCGTGCCGGCCCAGAATCTCGCCGAGCAGACGAGCGTGCTGCCCGCCTCGGCCATCACCGATAAGTCCACCCTCGAGCAGGCGCTCCTGCGCGGCAACGCCGGCTACTCGCTGAACGCCACCATCTGGATCCTCATGCTGGACGACAAGGAGGAGAAGTTCCGCGCGGATGCCTCCGGTAGTGTCGCCACGGGCACGCCGTAAATAAAACGGCCCCGGCAAAAAGCCGGAGCCGTTGAAAGGGTTGAGGGATGCTTTTCCTGCTCAAGCGGCCAGGCGACTGGCGGCCGGGCCAGCAGAACGGACCGCGAGGGGGGGCGTGAGCCGGATGGGGCGCGCCAGCGTGAGCGGACGCGATTCGCGGCTGTATTGCGAGACGGTCCAAGCCACGAGGCCGGTGGTGAAGAGGATGGCGGTGAAGTCGGCGGCGTCGAAGGCACGACTGCTTACGAGGGAAGCGAAACCCAGGAGGGTCGCGGTGAGAACGGAGATAAGGGCGGTTTTCATAGGATTCGATGTGGTATGCCATGAAAACCCGCTCCACCGCGAAAAGTTGCAGACTTTCGCAAATGTCTGCGAAAGCAGGGCCCTGCCCGCGTCAGGAACCCATCGCTTTCCAGAGCGCCACAAGCTTTTCCGCGACCGGCACAGTCACGTCGTTGTCGGTCCAGTAGGCAACGTGGCTGCCCGGATTCCAGCTCGTGAACAGGCCGCCGGCGTTGACCGGCACATCACGTTTCACCGCCTTGCCGTAGGCCGCATTGAGCGTCTTCAGCGGGTAGCCGATGATGTCGTCGGGATCGTAGAAATTTTCCCAACCCGCGTGCGGCACCAGCGCCGGGTGATGGTCCTTGAACGCCGCGGCCGGCACCTCGATCGGCCGGCCGTAGTCGTCGTAGCGGAGGCTCCAGAGCGCGATCGGGCTGCCGAGCGTATAGAGACAGGCCAGCGTCTCGCCGCGCTCGAGGGGTGAGCGCTTGGTATTCATTTCGTCGCGCACGGTCTCCGACACTAGTCGGCGGAACTTCGTGAGATCGTAGAAATAGTTGCTGGTGATGATCGTGCCGAGACTGTGGGCGATCACGACCAGCGGCGCGTCGGCGCCCGCGTTGTCAGCCAGCCAGCACATCTCGCGGGCATAGACCGCGTGGATGTCCTCGTATTTGTCCCGCTCACCCTCGGCCGGTTGGTAGGCCAGGGCGTCGGCCGCGAAACTGACCATGAAGCGCCGCAGCGACGTGAAATCCAGGTCGCCGCCCTGCTTCATGCGCCGCCACAGCTCGTCCTCGGGTTGCTGGAGGATGTGCCCCCAGTAAACGGGGCGGAACACAAGGGCGGCGCCGGCATCGAGCCCGGTCTTCTTGCTGAACCGCTCCTTGATCTCCTCGATCATCTCCTCGGCAAAATCCGGCTTCGTGATTCCCACCCCGTGAACGATGGCGACGGCGATTTTGGTGCTCATGCGGGTGAGTGTGCGGACAAACCCACGTCCGTAAAGCCCGCCCAACCGCCTGAATAAAGGCGGCGCGTCAAAACAGCGTATAGATGAACGGCGCCGCGGAGCTGCCGCTGAGGATCACCAGCACGCCGAACACGAGCAGGAGCAGGATGATCGGCAGCATCCAGTATTTCTTGTTGTCCATGAGCAGGCCCCAGAACTCGCCGAGCACGCCCTTCTCGCGCACGGGTTTCACGTCGGTGAATCTGCTCTTGGGTTTCTCGTTCATGGCTCAGAACTGGCGGTAGTAACGGGACGGATCTTTCACCGGCGGCACGTCCTGCCAATAGGATTTTTGTCCGGACGGGTGGCCGCGACGGAACCCGCCAACCCGGCCGCGACGGATCAGGCCGACTGGCGTGATGACCCGCCAGAAGACCAGCGCGAGCACCACCCACGTGAGCCCCTTTTCGATCGTTCCCGTCACGACGTGCCAGCCGATGTAGAGCCGCCGCGCCCAGCCCGGAACCAGCAGCACGCTGACGCCGAGCCCCACCCCGGCGATCGCGAAACCGACGAGCACCGGCCACACCCAGCCGCCGGTCTTCAACCGCAGGAGCAGCAGCCAGATCACGCCAGCCAGCGGCAGCCCGAGCATGAGGGTGAAGCCGAAGCGCCGGCAGACCGCCGGTGTGGCCTGCGCCCGCACCTCACTGACGAGAGCGCCTTCGTGCTCGGGGATCATGGTCAGTCGAGTTTGAAGTCCGCGAGATAGGCGGTGCGGTTGACGGAGGCCGCCGGCTGCTCGGTCTTGTGGAGCACGCAGTTCTCCAGGACGAGCACGTCCATGTCGGTGTTGAGGAAGCAACGCAGGGCGTCCTCGGGCGAACCGACGATCGGCTCGCCACGCACATTGAAGCTCGTGTTAATGAGCACGCTGCAGCCGGTGCGCCGCTTGAAGGCGCGCAACAGCCGGGCATAGCGCCCGTTCCGGGCCTCGTCCACGGTCTGCACGCGGGCCGACATGTCCACATGCGTGACGGCCGGGAGGGTCGAGCGCGGGACGTTGAGGCGCTGGCGGAGATCGGGATCGGAAGCCATTTTCGCCCGGTCGGCCTCGCTCACCGGCACGTCGAGCCGCCGGTTCACGCGCGCGACCTGCAACATGTAGGGCGAGAGCGCCAGTTCTTCGAAATACTCCGCCACGTCCTCGGCCAGCACGCTCGGCGCGAAGGGGCGGAATGATTCGCGGAACTTGATGCGCAGGTTCATCGTCGCCTGCATCACCTCGCTGCGCGGATCGCCGAGGATACTGCGGGAGCCGAGCGCGCGCGGGCCAAACTCCATGCGGCCTTGGAACCAGCCGACGACCTTGCCCTCGGCCAACAGTCCGGAGACGGTGTCGAGCAGCGACGCCTCATCGGCGAAGAAATGACACGGCGCCTTAGCCGCATCGAGGACCGTGCGAATTTCGTCGTTGGAGAAACGCGGCCCGAGCAATGCACCATGCATGGCATCGTCCCGCTGGACCGGGCGCGGGTTTTCGAGCAGCTGGTAATGCAGGAAAATCGCCGCACCCAAAGCTCCGCCGGCGTCGCCCGCCGCGGGCTGAATCCAGAGGTCGTCGAATATTTTTTCCCGCAGCAGCCGGCCGTTGGCCACGCAGTTCAGCGCCACGCCACCGGCGAGGCAGAGATACCGCTGTCCCGTCAGGCGCTTCGCCTCGCGGGCCATGCGCAGCACGATTTCCTCGGTCACCTGCTGGATGGAGGCGGCAAGGTCCATCTCACGCTGGGTGATGGGCGACTCCGGCGCGCGCGCCGGTCCGCCGAAGAGCGCGGCGAACCGGTCGTTGGTCATCGTGAGCCCGGCGCAGTAGTTGAAGAACGACAGATCCATCACGAAGGAGCCATCGTCCTGCAGGTCGATGAGTTTCTCGCGGATGACGTCCGCATAGATCGGACGACCGTAGGGGGCGAGGCCCATGAGCTTGTATTCGCCGCTGTTGACGCGAAAGCCGGTGAAATAGGTGAACGCGCTGTAGAGCAGGCCGAGCGAGTGCGGGAAGCCCATGCTCTTCAGCAGCTCGATCCGGTTGCCGCGACCGAGGCCGATCGTGGCCGTATCCCACTCGCCCACCCCGTCGAGCGTGAGGATGGCCGCTTCGTCGAACGGACTCGGGAAAAACGCGCTCGCGGCGTGCGACTCGTGGTGTCGGGTGTAGCAGATCGGCGCCTTGAAGCCCTTGCCCAAGCCCTTCCGGATTTCCCGCGGCAGATGGAGCTTTTGTTTCAGCCACAGCGGCATCGCCTGGAAGAACGAGGCCCAGCCCTGCGGCGCAAACTGCAGGTAGGTTTCCAGCAACCGGTCGAACTTCTGGTAGGGCTTCTCGTAGAAGACCGCGTAGTCCACGTCGGCCTCGGTCAGCCCCGCCTCCTTCAGGCAATAGCGGACGGCGTTCTCCGGAAACCGATGGTCGTGCTTTTTCCGGGTGAACCGCTCCTCCTGCGCCGCCGCCACGATCCGTCCGTCCACAACGAGGCAAGCGGCGCTGTCGTGGTAGAACGCCGAGATACCGAGGATGGCTGTGGTTTTGCCGCCGGCCATGGGGGTCGGGAAGCTGTAGCCGCTTCACGCGTGAAGGCGAGCACCGGGATGCCACCTCGCGCTTGCCCAGCATCGTTGATTGGCGATGATGCGGGCGTGCGCTCCTGCCTCCTCGTCCTTGCGCTGATCGCGCTTGTCTCCCGATTGAACGCACAGGAGCCAGCCCCGGACGAAGGCCTGAAAATGATGCTCCTCCCGAGCATCCAGTATGCCCATGAGGATATCTGGGCCAAAACCCCGAACGGTCGCGGCCCCGCTTTCGCCGTCACCAGCCAGGTGGTGCGAGGGCAATCCCTGCATCTCGTCGTGACGGGTGCGCTTTTTGCCACCGACGCGGAGAAACGGGCCGAGGTCCACTATCGCATCTCTTCGGTCCGTCCCGACGGCAGCCCCGGCGCCACCACCGGCAATTTGAAATTCATCTCCGGGCCGGTGAACACAGACACCCGCATGCTCCGCAAGGCGGCGGAACAATCTGCCTGGGTATTCGACGGCGACGATCCCTTGGGAACCTGGAGACTCGTCTTGGAGGCGACCGACACCGTCAGCGGCGTCACGGTTAAGAATGTGCAGAACATCACACTGCGCGGGGATGAACTGCTGCAGGAAGCCTTGCCGGCCGACTTCGACCAAGGCCGCTGGCTCATGACCTATCATTTGCGGCCGGCACCCCACCAGTTGCTCGCCGCCGTCAGATTCGTCGCCGAACATCCGCCCGCCGGAGCCAAGCCGCGGCGCGATCTGGAAAACGGCGCATGGCTCGGCTTCTTCGAGCAGGTGTTGGCGGACAATCCGTGGCTGCTCCCCCATGTCGTGGCGCGGCTTGAGCAATGCACCGGTCGCGAGCAGGAGTTGATCGCGACCTGCCTGGCTTATGCCAAGCGCGCTGAGCTCTCGTTTCATGAGACCCTGTCCGGCAAAGCGCGCGAGGCCTTTATGCCGCACCGCCTGCAAAACTGGCCGGTTCCGATCCCGGAGCCACTGGACGGCACCCAGCTCGACGTGTTATGGGGACGCTTCTTCGCCAGCGGGCGTTTCGCCCCCATCCGCGAACTCGTCGCCGTGTTGGCCTACCATCCTTATAAGGCGGCTCTGGATGATTTCAAAAAGCTGGAGAGAAAACCGGCCAGCGTGCCGGTTGAAGTGAAGAAGAGCGCGGTTTTCGGCGCCGCGGTCTGGTCGCTGGGCAGCAATATCCAGCGGAACAAAATTGTGCGCGACTATTGCGAAGGCATTCTGCTGCGAAAGGAACTGCCGGCGGCCGAGCACGCCTGGCTGGCCAGCATCTTCCGGTCTGCGATCGAGAACCTGCAGAAGGCGTCCGCTACGCCAGCGACCAAGGCCAACTGAGCAATCTCAGCCCGCGCCGCCGCCGGCGGCGTTGGAAGCGGGCTTGAGGCTGGTGCGGAAGAGGGCGCCGATGTAGTCGCGGTTCATGCGCGCGATGAAGTCGTGCGAGATGAGCTTCGGGCAGGCGGCGGAGCACTCGTATTGGTTGGTGCAGTTGCCGAAGCCGAGCTCATCCATCTTCGCGACCATGTTGAGCACGCGGGTGTCGCGTTCCGGCTGGCCCTGCGGAAGCAGTCCGAGCTGGGAGACCTTGGCCGAGACGAAGAGCATCGCGGAAGCGTTCTTGCAGGCGGCCACGCAGGCGCCGCAACCGATACAAGCGGCCGCGTCCATCGCGAGATCGGCGACGGGCTTCGGGATCGGGATGGCGTTGGCGTCGCAGCAAGCGCCGGTGCGCACGCTGATGAAGCCGCCGGCCTGCTGGATCTTGTCGAAGGCGCTGCGGTCGCTGATGAGGTCCTTGATGACCGGGAAAGGCGCGGCGCGGAACGGCTCGATGGTGATCGTGGCGCCGTCAGCGAAGCTGCGCATGTAGGTCTGGCAGCTGGCGATGCCGCGGTGCGGGCCGTGGGGCTTGCCGTCGATGACGAGCGAGCAGGTGCCGCAGATGCCTTCGCGGCAGTCGTGGGCGAAGGCAATCGGGTCCTCACCGCGCTTCTCGAGGTCGTCGTTCACGACGTCGAGCATCTCGAGCAACGACATGTTCGGGTTCAGGTTCGCCGCCTTGTATTCGACGAACTTGCCGGCCGAGCCGGGACCGGCCTGGCGCCAGACGCGGAGGGTGACGGAGATGAGCTTGGTTGAGGATTCGGCGACCATGGGATTTTCGATTTGGGATGTGGATGTCGCTACGCTCGGTAGCTCGATTTTCGATTTCCGGTTTGGCGGGCGCTTACTTGTAGGAGCGGACGCTCATCTTCACGAATTCGTAGTTGAGGGCCTCGACGTTGCGGAGGGGATCCTTGCCTTCGCCCTGGTATTCCCAAGCGGCGACGTGCGCGTAGTTGGTATCGTCGCGGAGGCACTCGCCGTCGGGGTGCTGGTATTCCTCGCGGAAGTGGCCGCCGCAGCTTTCCTCGCGAGCGAGGGCGTCACGGCACATGAGTTCGCCGAGCTCGATGAAGTCGGCCACGCGGCCGGCGCGCTCGAGCGCCTGGTTCATGTTCTCGGCGGAACCGGGGACGTTGACGTTGGCCCAGAACTCCTCGCGGAGTGCGGGAATTTCCTTCAGCGCCTGCGTGAGGCCGGCCTTGTTGCGGGCCATGCCGCAATACTTCCACATGATCTGGCCGAGCTTCTTGTGGTAATAGTTCACCGGCTCCTTGCCCTTGTTGGACATGAAGCGCTGGACCATCGCGGCGACGTTGGCCTCGGCGTCCTTGAACTCGGCGCGGTCGGTCGAGGGCTTGTTGTTGGGCTTCTGGCCGGCGAGGTAGTCGCCGATCGTGTAAGGGATGACGAAATAACCGTCGGCCAGACCCTGCATGAGCGCGGAGGCGCCGAGGCGGTTGGCGCCGTGGTCGGAGAAGTTGGCTTCACCGAGCACGAAGAGGCCGGGGATGTTGGACATCAGGTTGTAGTCCACCCAGAGGCCACCCATGGTGTAGTGCACCGCGGGGTAGATGCGCATTGGCGTCTTGTAGGCGTTCTCGTTGGTGATCTCGTGGTAGATGTCGAAGAGGTTGCCGTAGCGCTCGCGCACGCCGGCCTCGCCGAGGCGCTTGATGGCGTCGGCGAAGTCGAGATACACGCCAAGGCCGGACTCACCGACGCCGCGGCCCTCGTCGCACATGCGCATGGCAGCGCGGGAGGAGACGTCGCGCGGGGCAAGGTTGCCGAAGCTTGGGTAGATGCGCTCGAGATAGTAGTCGCGGTCGGCCTCGGGGATGTCGGCGGGGTTCTTCTTCGCGTCTTCCTTCTTCTTCGGCACCCAGATGCGGCCGTCGTTGCGGAGGGACTCGGACATCAGCGTGAGCTTCGACTGGTAGTCGCCGGTCACCGGGATGCAGGTCGGGTGGATCTGCGTGTAGCAGGGATTCGCCATGCAGGCGCCGCGCTTGTAGGCGCGCCAGATTGCGGTGGCGTTGGAGCCGCGCGCGTAGGTCGAAAGATTGAAGACGTTGCCGTAGCCGCCGGTGGCGAGGATGACGGCGTCGCCGGAGTGACGCTCGAGTTTGCCGGTGACGAGGTCGCGGGTGATGACGCCCTTGGCGTGGCCGTCCACGAGGACGAGGTCCACCATCTCGTGCTGGGTGACGAGCTGGACGCCGCCCTGCCCCACCATCTTGGAAAGCGCGGAGTAGGCGCCAAGGAGGAGCTGCTGGCCGGTCTGGCCGCGGGCGTAGAAAGTGCGCGAAACCTGCGCACCGCCGAAGGAGCGGTTGGCGAGGAGGCCGCCGTATTCGCGGGCGAAGGGCACGCCCTGCGCGACGCACTGGTCGATGATGTTGACGGAGACCTCGGCGAGGCGGTGGACGTTGGCCTCACGGGCGCGGTAGTCACCGCCCTTGATGGTGTCGTAGAAGAGGCGGTAAACGCTGTCGCCGTCGTTTTGGTAGTTCTTCGCGGCGTTCACACCGCCCTGCGCGGCAATGGAGTGGGCGCGGCGCGGGCTGTCGTGAAACACGATGCACTTCACGCGGTAGCCGAGCTCGGCGAGCGTGGCCGCGGCGGAGGAACCCGCGAGACCAGCGCCGATGACGATGACCTCGTATTTCCGCTTGTTGGCCGGGTTGACGAGCTTGATGTCGGTCTTGTGCTTGCGCCACTTGTCGGCGAGCGGGCCGGCCGGGATTTTGGAGTCGAGTTTGGCCATGGCGAAGAAAGGGTCAGCGTTGGGAAACGAGCTTGGCCGCGGCCGTGGTGCCGGCGGCGGGTTTGGCGAGGCCGGTCAGGATCGCGCCGGGGATGGCGAGGTTGCCGAGGAAGTAGGCCAGGCAGAACAGCGCGGCGACGCGACGGAGACCGGTGGCCCACTGGTGGTTGCGGAGGCCGAAGGTTTGGAACATCGACTCGACGCCGTGCAGCAGGTGCAGGCTCAGCAGACCGACGGCGACGATGTAGAAAAGCGAAACCACCGGGCTGGTGAAGCCGAGGAAGACCATAGAATACACGTCGTGAACGTGCGCGCCGGCCGCCACAATCGGGAAGCCGAGCAGGTGGAACTCACCGGCCATGGTGTATTCGGACAACGCGGTCTTGAAATTCTGTGCCTGGGCGGCGCCGACGGTGAAGTGCGCGAGGTGGTAGATGAGGAAGGCCAGCACAACGAGGCCGGTGTGCTTCATGTAGCGGGAGGCGAAGATGGCCTGAAGCCACTTGCTCACGCCGTAGGCCTCGGGTCCGCGCGCCGCCTTGTTCTCGAGGCTGAGCACCACCGCGGCCCAGACGTGGATGCCCACGCAGGCGAGGAGGAAGAGGCGGATCGCCCAGAGGGCCGGTCCGAGCGACTGGAGGAAGTGGGCGTAGCCGTTGATCTTGTCGGGATGGGCGAAGATCTGGAGGTTGCCCACCAAATGGCCGACCACGAAGCCGACGAGAACGAGGCCGGTGAGGGCCATCAAAAACTTTCTACCGATCGAAGAGCCGAAGAGCGCACCGAGTAGATTCATCGCTTGGGAGTGTGTAGGGGGAGGAGGGGCGGCGAAACCAAAAACATCTGCAGGCTGTCGGACGGCCCCCGGCTTGTAAAGGAACGCGCCCACCCCGGAGTCTCTATTAGCGAGCCTAAATCGAGGCAGAAGCCTGCGTGCGGCGCGGACGTGATGCTCAGGGACCACGCGAGCGATTGCGCGTGCGGGCCGCCTCGAGGAGCGCCCTTTCCTCCGCCAGCAGCCGCTCGCCCGCGATGCGCTCGAGAAGTTCCTCGCTTTCGGCCGCGCGGCCGGCCTCGGCCAAAATGATGCCGCGCGCCAGTGCGTAGCGCGACTCGTTGAAGTCGGCGCGCGGCACACCATCGAGCGCGAGCGCCGCCTCGGTTACGCGGCCGCCGCGCCAGAGCGCCAGCGCATGGGCCACCACGGCACCGGCGTTGCCGGGCTGCCGTTGGACATAACCGGCCGTTTCGATCACATCGGGCACCGGCCGGCGCCCCAGCAAATAGCCCATGATGGCCGCCTCGATCTGCACGAGCGGTTCTCCGGGCAGGGACATCCTCCAGTCCTGATAGACCTGCCAGACCTGATCCGAGTCGTTACGGCCCAGCGAATCGGAGAGGAGCTGGCGCCAGACCCAGGTTTCGCGCGGCATCGTGCGGGCAATCGTTACCAAGACCTGACGGCGCTCGGCCGGCCAATCCCAGAGCTCGGTCAAACGCAGGAGCAGCTTGAGACCCGGGGGCGAACCGCGGGCCGCCTCAATCGCCGTCGACCAGCCGGTGGCTGCGCCCGAGCGGGATTTGTCGGGCGACTGCCGGTGAATGCGGAAGGCCTGCTCAATCGCCTCGGCCGGCACCGGCCCCCAGGCGCCGTCCCGCAGCAACGCCTGCAAACGCGGCCAGTCCCGCACCCGGACGGCAAACTCGGCCAGCATCGTCCGGACAAGGGGCGCGCGCACGACCTCCGCAGGCAGGGAATCCACCCATTGCAGCGCCGCCTCGGTGTGGCCGTTGAGCGACATCCAATTGGCCAGGCTGACTGCATCCTCGACGGTGGGATTCGGCTGGCTCATGGCAAACGTCACCAAGCGATCAATGTGGTCCACGCGGCTGGGCAGCTCGACCAAAGGACCGCGCGCCGGCGTGAGTTCATCGGCGAGGCTGCGCAGGGCAGCATCGCGCTCGGGCGCCGGCTGCGGCCAGCGACGGGCCACATCGCTCAGCAACTCGACGACAGCCCGGATCCTCAGCTCCGAACCGCGGGCCAAGTTGACCAGGACTTGGCGAGCCTCGGCCACTTGGGCACCTTGGGGGCTGCGCAGATGCAGCAGCGCGAGGTTAAGGCGGACCTTGAGATCACTCGGGAGTAATTTCTCCAAGGCCGTCAGGTGCTCCTTCTGGGCCACGGGATCCCGCTCCAATAAGGCCAGACCCGCCCGCAGGCGGTGATACTCCACCGCCGTGCCAGCATCGGCGACAAAACCCTCCAAGGCTTGGCGGGCCGTTGGGCGGTCCCCAAAACGGATCGCGGCGCGCGCCAGCCCCAGCTTCCCGGCCGGGTTTTTGGGGTCCAACTCCACCGCCTCACTCCAAACCACCACCGACTCCGCTTGGCCTGCGCGTTCGTAAAAAGCGGCCAACTGCCGACGAATCTCGGGATTCGTGGGGTGTAAGCGGTTCAACTGCTCCCAGAGCAGCATGGCACTCCGCCAATCACCGGCTTTCTCGTAAGCTGCCGCCTGCTTCAAATCTCTGTTGAAGCGCCATTTGGACAAGACAGGACGTCCGATAAAATAGCCTGCGACAAGCAGTCCCACACCCGCAGCGGCCAAAAGCGCTATTCTCCTTACAGTCTTGGTCCGATCTTGCCGAAAAGGATGTTCGGTGCGCCGGTCATCATCACGGTGTAAATTGCCGCTCATCTCGATTTTTCGCTGGTCAATTACCCATTTAAAATTAGGGTTTATTACCTAGATGAATCTGAGGCCCCTCATCACTTCGAAGCTATGCAGCCTGAGCGTCACCGGTTTGAAGACCGCCGTATTGGTGGTGCTTTTTCAAGCGGTTAATTCCCCGGCGCAGACGGCCGTCACCGGAATCACCTACGGCTCACTGGTTGATAATAACAACACAACGTCAGGCGGCATCAACTACCTCAATCGGGATCGGACGGTCAGCACCCTCGCCACCGGACTCGGTGATTACCAATTCACCGGCCCCTTGGCCACCAACGTCTTTTTCCGCCGCAACACCGACTCCAACAACAACGGCACCCCAAATCAGGCCAGCGACAATCCCAACAACTCCACGCTCCTCTACCAGGTGGATGGCTCGAACCGGGCCTACGGCGACGCCAACAGCAACCTGCAGCAGATGTTTCTGGACGGGAACCTCTACACCGGCCTGCGCAATCCGTTTGGCAACGGCGCCGGCACCAGCACCAACAGCAACATCGAGCGCATCGATTTCTATTTCTCCGGCGGCTACACGGTGCAGAGCGGCGACTCGCTCGTCTTTTTCGACATCGAAGACGTGGGCAGCTTCGGCGACGGCTTCCGCATCGCGGCCTACACCGGTGTCGGCACGGTCAACGGCGTCAACAACGCCCCGACCGCCTATGCCAACACCGGCCTGCTGGTGCCCGCCGAGTCTTTCGGCGGCCCGCTCGCCAACCCACAGGGCGGCTCCTCGGCAAACTATAACCGCGCGACCTTCTCCAGCGGCGACTCCCTCACCGGCACCGCCAGCAACATCACCAGCATCGGCGAGCTCCAACTGGTCGGCATCATGATCAGCTTCGCCGATCTCGGCATCTCGGCCGGGACCACCATCTACGGCTACTCGCTCATGGCCGGCGACACCGCGCCCACGACCGCCGCCAACCTCGTCAACTGGAACAACAACACCTACTACCCCACGAACACCGATCCCGCCGGCTACGGCAACATGGACTTCATGGGTTTCGGCGCCCAGATCTCGCGGCCCGTGCCCGAGCCCTCCACCTACGGTGTCATTTTGCTCACGCTCGGACTGAGCGTCTTCGGAGGTCGCCGTTGCCTTCGGCAACGCACGTCGTAAGCTGTTTCTGTCATGGGTGAACTGCCTCTCATCAGTGCGCGCAACTCAGTCCGATGCCTCGGTGCCGTTCTGTGCATCGTCGCCGCACGCCTGCCTGCCCAAATTTCCATCACTGAAATCACCACCAACAGCGTCAACCTGTCGAATCAGACGATCAACGGCGATTCCTTCAGCCGACTGACGACTTCCATCACCAGTTTCAAGGATTCGGCCGGCAACATCTACGACGCCAACACCACGGCCGGGAGCGCGTATGTGCGGCGCAATACCACGGCGGGGAACCCCAACAATTCGTCCGCGTGGTATGATCAGGGCACCAACACGGATTTCGAGGCGCCCTACGCCACCACCTACAGCTCGCTGTTGCTCGGCAACAATCTATTGCGCGGCTCGGACAATACTTTTTCCAACGACGCGGGCGTAGCGGGCGGCAACATCGAGCGACTCGACTTTCTTTTCGGCACTTCCGGCATCACCGCCTCGCTCTCGACGTCCTTCGCCGTGTTCGATCGCGGCAGCGTCGGCCAGCACGACAATGTTAAGATCGCCGTGATCACCGGCTGGGACTCCGTCAACAACCGACCGACTTCCTACGGAGGCACCCTCTTCGAGGTAACTCCCTCGAGCTACGGCACCACCAACCTGACCGCGGATTTCACCTACAATCTTTTCCGCTACAACACCGGCGACAACCTGGGCAGCCCCTATTGGACGAGCAACACCGAGACTGGAACCCAGGGCATCGGCGGTGCCGTGATTTCGATGGCCGACCTTGGGATCGCCGCCGGCACCACCATCTACGGCTACTCGCTCATGGCGGCCGACGTCACCAACGGCGGCAGCATGGCCAACCTCGTGGATTGGACCAACACGACCTACTACTCCACGAGCACTTCCGGAGCCACCGGCGCCGGCGGCATCGACCTGTCCGCGGTCAACGGCGTGCTGTTCAATCGCAAGGTGCCCGAGCCTTCGACCTACGGCGCGATTTTGCTCAGCGCTACCGCGGCTTTGCTCGGCTGGCGCCGGCGCCGCCGGATCAGCGCGCCAGCGGCTTGAGCAGGGCGAATTTGCCGCTCGCCGCCGGCTGGATGAATTTGCGGCGGAACAGCGCCACACGCGCATCGTCACCGAGGGCCGCCGCGATCGCCGCACCCACCGCCTCGGCGGCAATGGTATCGGCCACGTATTGAAATTCCCAGCGCTGCTCCGAGACCTGCACCAGGCTCCAATGCCAGCAGGCAAAACCAGCGGGCAGAACCGCGTCAATTTCGTAGGCGGAGATCACCGTGCCGTCTGCACGGAAATAGAGATCCTTCTCGCGCCCGAGAATGCGGAAACCGGTCGGGGTGCGTCGCACGATGTCACCCGTGTGGTAACGCAGGAGCGGCATGGCCTCGCGTCCGCGAGTTGTCACCTGAATCTGGAAAACGTCCGGCGCGCCGTTCGCCTGGCCTGAACCTGTCGAGGGGCACCACGGCATCAGTTCGATGAAGGCGTTGTCCTCGACGACCTGCAGGTTGTCAGCGAAGGCATCACCGACGAAAAGATAACCGGCCTCGGTGGAGCCGTAGAGGTCCACCTGCGCCGCGCCCGGAAAAGCCTCCGCGATGCGGCGGCTGTGCTGGCGGCTGGCCTTG
>CBINOW010000079.1:0-21746 GCA_966252395.1 uncultured Oleiharenicola sp.
GTGCTGCCCGAGATCGACGAGGCCTGTAAAAGGGTGCACCGGCGGGCGCTCGCCGGCGAGACTGTGAGCGCCGATGCCGACCGTTTCAACCGTGCCGACGGAACTTCCCTATGGCTGCGCTGGGAGGTGCGACCCTGGTATGCCGACACCGGGGTCATCGGGGGCATCGTGGTCATGAGCGAGGACATCACCGCAAGGATGAATGCCGAGCAGGCAGCCGGCGAGGCGACCTCATTGTATCGCTCGTTGGTTGACCAGATGCCCGTGGGGGTTTTCCGCAAGGATGTGGAGGGCCGCTACGTGTTCGTGAACGACGAGTTCCTGCGTTTCACGAACACGACAGAGGAGGATTTTTTAGGTCGAAAGGTGAGCGACATTGCCGCCCGCTTGCGCCAATCGGTCCCGGGAAATGGGGCCGCAGCGGATTTGTTGGAGCACGCAACCGCCTCCTTGGAGCACCACGACAGGATCATGCAGACGGGAGAGACGATCCGGCTTGAAGAGGCCTGGGGGCAGCCCGACGGGAGCATGCGGCACCTGCTCGCGGTCAAGACTCCGGTTTACGACGGAGACCGGAAGATTGTCGGTTCGCAGGGCGTGCTCTTGGACATCACTGCACTCAAGACTGCGGAAACTGCGCAGCGAGACAGCGAGGAACGATTCCGCCAGATGGCCGAGAGCATCGAGGAGGTCTTTTGGATGACGGACACGGGCAAGGCCGACATCCTTTATGTGAGCCCGGCGTATGAGCGCATCTGGGGACGGGACCGCGATGAGCTATACGCGAGTCCAACCCAGTGGTTGGACGCCATCGTGCCCGAGGATCGCGAACGCGTGTTGGAGGCGGCGCGGACGAAACAGGCGACCGGCGAATACCGCGAAGAATACCGGATCATGCGTCCGGACGGCACGGTGCGGTGGATCTACGACCGGGCGTTCCCGGTGAAGGATTCATCCGGCCAGGTGTTTCGTGTGGTGGGAGCAGCACAGGACATCACGGAGCGGAAATCGCTCGAGGCGCAGTTTCTGCGGGCGCAGCGCTTGGAAGCCGTCGGCACGCTCGCCGGCGGCGTGGCGCATGACCTCAATAACATCTTGGCTCCCGTGCTCATGGTCACGGGACTCGTGCGGGACAATCTGACCAACCCGCGGGACCAGGAACTGATGACCATGGTCGAAAACAGCGCCAAGCGCGGGGCGGCGATCATCCGGCAGTTGCTGACCTTCAGCCGCGGCGTCGAGGGCGCCCGCATAAGCGTCCAACTGCGGCATCTGATCAAGGACATGGCGCACCTCATGCAGGAGACCTTTCCGCGCAACATCGAGATCAGGCAGGCGGCCCCCGCGGATCTGTGGACCGTGACCGCCGATGCCACGCAGATGCACCAGGTGCTGATGAATCTCTGCGTCAACGCCCGCGACGCCATGCCGGAGGGCGGCCAACTCACTCTCGGGGCTGAGAACCTTGTGCTCAATGGCCACTCGCCGCGCATGCCTTCCGAGACCCCGCCGGGCCCCTATGTGGCCCTGACCGTGACTGACACGGGCACAGGCATACCCGCGGCAGTAATAGACCGTATTTTCGAGCCGTTCTTTACCACCAAGGAAATTGGCAAGGGCACCGGACTCGGGCTTTCCACCGTCATGGGCATAGTGAAGAACCACGGCGGCTTGGTGACCGTGGAAAGCCAGCCGGGCAAGGGCACAAGTTTCCGCGTCCTATTGCCGGCGACAGACGGCGAGAATCTGCCGACCACAACCCGGTTTGAACAACCATCCGGAGGCCGTGGCGAACTGATCATGGTGGTTGATGATGAGCAGGCGGTGCGGGATGCCACTTGCCAGAATCTGGAGCGTCACAACTACGTGGTTCTGCGGGCATCTGACGGGCGGGAAGCGGTTGGACTGTTCTTGCAGCACCAAGACAGTATCGGACTGGTCGTCACCGATTTGATGATGCCGGTCATGGGCGGCTCCGCGCTGATCCGCGCTTTGAAGACCATCAAGCCGGAGTTGCCGATCGTGGCCACGACAGGACTCGACCAGGAGGAACGCGTGGAAGAGGTGGCGGCTTTGGGTGTGCGTGATGTGTTGCGAAAACCCTGCACGAACTCGGAACTGCTGCGAACAGTGCGCCGCGCACTGGACGCCTGAGCACGGGGAAGAACGGCTCTATCCGCCGGAGATTTTGGCGATTGCCCGCGGCGGAATGCGCGATACACAAAAGCGGTCACCCCTCCCGTGCAGTGGCTCCCGCAAGCCCTGCCGCCTGCAGTGCCATGCAGCCCGTCATCGTCCAGATGATTGTCATGCTATATGCAGCCTTTGGCTGCATGTTTCTTTTCATGCACTGGCAGCACCCGGCGCGGTTCTCGCGACTGTTGGCGCTGAGCTGGTTGGTGGAGGCGGTCCGCGCGGTCATCAATTATGCGGAACTGGACAACCCGGGCGGCTTCAGCCACTGGCACAGTTTCTCCGACTGCCTGAATGTGTTGGCGACCTGGTGGCTGTTGGCCGGGTGTGCGGACATGGCCGGGGTGAATTTGCCCGCGCGGCTGGGACGTTATGTTCTCGGCGTCGGCATCCCCGCGGTCCTGGCCATGCGTTATTGGCTGCCCGGGATGCTGGAGGCGGCGGGCCATGACCCGGCCCGGGCCTCCTTTCTCAGCATTTTTTTCGAGCTCGTGTTGCTCTTCGGGGCGGTCTCGACGGCGCGCTTCGTCATCCTGGCCTGGCTGATCCGCGTGTGGCGCAAAACGCGGCAGCCGGGAGCGCTGCTGGCGATCGTCTTCGGCGTGCCGTATATCGCCTTCGCGGTGGCGGTGCCCGTCCAGTTCTACTTCGGGTATTACCCCGAGTGGATCTACCTGACCTGGGCGGGACGGTTGCTCGGGTTTTCCCTCGGCCTGATGATGCTGCTCTTCAACCGCCAGCGGGCGGAGCAGGAACAGCGCGAGCGTGCTTACCGCCGCATCGTGGAGACCTCGCATGATCTCATCTGGTCGGTGGACGAGGCCGGGCGGTGGACCTCGGTCAACCAGGCGGTGCGGAGCATCTACGGCTGCGAGCCCGAGGAGATGATCGGGCGGCGCTTTGCGGAATTTGTCGCGCCCGATCACCGGGAAGCGGACGAGTTCGCGCACCGGGAGATCATGGCGGGGCGGGCGCTCTTCAACTATGAAACCCGCCACCGCCGCGTGGACGGCCGGCTGGTCAACCTGAGCTTCAACGCCGTCGTGTTGCGTGACGAACAGGGCCATGTGATCGGCTCGACCGGCACGGCGCAGGATGTGACGGAAAGAAAACAAGCCGAGGAGCGGGCCCGGCATCTGGCCAATTTCCCGGAGCTGAACCCGAACCCGGTGCTCGAGTTCGCGGAGGACGGGACGCTGGCCTACCAGAACCCGGCGGCCCAGGCCATGGTGCGGCGCCTGGGGCGGAGCCGGCTGGAGGAACTGCTTCCGCAGGAAACGGCGGTCGTCGTGGCCGGATGTCTGGCCACGGGGCAACCCCGGCTGCGCCTGGTGACGCCGCACGGCCCGCACACGCTATCGTGGTCGTTCTATCCGATCGTCTCGCAGCATGTGGTGCACTGTTACATCGGCGACATCACTGATCGCACCCAGCTGGAGGAGCAGCTGCGGCAGGCCCAGAAGATGGAAGCGGTGGGCCAACTGGCCGGCGGCGTGGCTCACGATTTCAACAATCTGCTCACGGCCATCATCGGGCATCTCGGCCTGCTGCAGGACAAACAGCGGCTGCCGCCCGACATGCAGGAATCACTGGAGGAGATCGCGAAGGCGGCGCGGCGCGCGGCCAATCTCACGAGCCAGCTGCTGGCCTTCAGCCGGCTCCAGGTCATCAACATCCGGCCGCTCGATCTCAACGAAGTGGTCACGCAGCTGGCCAAGATGCTGCGCCGGCTGCTTGGCGAGGATATCGCGGTGCAGCTCGATTTCTCCCCGGAGCGGCTCCTTTTCAACGGCGATGCGAGCATGATCGACCAGGTCGTGGTCAACCTGGCGGTCAACGCCCGCGATGCGATGCCGGCCGGCGGCACGATGCGGATCTCCACCAGCAGCCAGCTGCGGGAACGGCGCGCGGGGGAGGCGCCGGCGGACACGTTGGAGCCCGTGCCCCATGTGTGTCTGACGGTATCCGACACGGGCAGCGGCATCCCGCCGGAGGTCTTGCCCCGCATTTTCGACCCGTTCTTCACCACGAAGGAAGTAGGCAAGGGCACCGGGCTGGGCCTGGCCACGGTGTTCGGCATCGTGCAGCAGCACCATGGCTGGATTGAAGTGGACAGCCAGACCGGCCGCGGCACGACCTTCCGCATCTGGTTGCCCCGCCTGACCGGGACACAGGAAGTTGACGCGGAGCAGGAGTCCAGTCCGCCGGCCCGCGGCCGCGGCGAGGTGATCCTGCTGGTTGAGGATGAGCCGGCGGTGCGTGAGGTCGGGCTTCGGTCGCTGCGTGCGCAAGGATACCGCGTGCTGACCGCCGCGAACGGCCAGAGCGCCTTGGAGCTATGGGCAACGCACCGGCAGGCGATCGAACTGCTGCTTACGGACGTGATCATGCCCGGGGGCATTACCGGACTGCAACTGGCCCGCCGGCTCCAAGCCGACAAACCGACGCTGCGGGTGGTTTACACCAGCGGCTACAACCGCGAGGCGGCCGGGAAGGAACTGGCGGTGAAGGAGGGAGTGAACTACCTCGCGAAGCCCTACGACCTCGACAAGCTGTTCCAAATCGTGCGCGAGGCCCTGGACAGCCGGCACAGCGGCAGGCCCTTTCCGCTGGCCGGGAGCTAGCGGTCCGCTTTGGCGTTGCGCGGAAAGCGCCGGTTGGGCGAATCTCGGCCGGTGAAGATTCATGTGCTGCCCTCTGGGCCGATCCAGACCAACGGCTATCTCCTGACCGAGCCCAAGCTCGGGGAGGCCGTGCTGGTGGATGCGCCGGGCGACATCCTGAAGAAAATCCGGCCGATCCTTGAGCAGGAGGGTTGCCGGCTGACGGAGCTTTGGCTGACGCACGGTCACTGGGACCACATGCAGGAGGGTGCGGCGGTGCAACAGGCCACGGGCGCGCGGGTGCGGGCGCACCGGGCCGACCAAGGGCTTATCGAGACTCCGGAAATCATGGAAGGCTTCATGGGGATGAAGCTCGGGCTCGTGGGCGTGAAAGTGGATGCGTGGCTGGAGCCCGGTGAAAAACTCTCGGCGCTCGGTCGCACCTTCGAGGTGCGCCACGTGCCGGGGCACTGTCCGGGCAATGTGCTGTTTTACCAGGCCGAGGCCCGGGTGGCCCTGGTGGGCGATGCGCTTTTCAACAGCGGTGTCGGCCGGTGGGACCTGCCCGGCGGCGACTACGACATGCTGGCGCGCTCGATTCGCGAGCAGATCTACACTTTGCCCGATGACACCGTGGTCCTTTCGGGACACGGCCAACGAACTTCCGTCGGTGTCGAGAAGGAGACCAATCCCTACGTGGCGGCGACCGTCCCATGAGCGAATCCAAGCACGACCCTTTCATGCGGCGCGCGATCGCGGTGGCGAAGCGCGGCTGGGGGGACACGCATCCGAATCCGCTGGTCGGCGCCGTGATCGTCGAGAGCGGGGAGATTGTCGCGGAGGGTTTCCACGCGAAGGCCGGCGAACCCCACGCCGAGATCAACGCCCTGCGGGCGTTGGGCCGGAAGCCCAAGCCCGGCGCCACGCTCTACGTGACACTCGAGCCGTGTTGCACGCACGGGCGCACGCCGCCTTGCACCGAGGCGATCGTGGATGCGGGCATCGCCACCGTGGTCGTGGGTGCGACCGATCCCAACCCGGCTCATGCGGGCAAGGGCTACGAACTGCTGCGCGCCGGCGGCGTCGAGGTGATCATCGGGGTGCTGGCCGCCGATTGCGCCGACCTGAACCTCGTCTTCAACCACTGGATGACAACCGGGCGGCCGCTGCTTGCGGCCAAGTCGGGCGTGACGCTCGACGGCAAGGTCGCCACGCGCACCGGCGACTCCAAGTGGATCACCGGCGAGGCGGCGCGCGCGAACGGCCACCTGTGGCGGCGGTATTTCCCTGCGATCGCGGTCGGCGCCGGCACGGTCAGGGCCGACAACCCACGGCTCACGGCCCGCGTGGACGGGGTCGAGTGGTGCCCGTGGCGCTTCGTGTTCGACGGCCTGCTGCGGACCGTCACCGACAAGTCCATGCCGGGCGTTTACACCGACGAATTCCGCGAGCGCACCATCGTGGTGACGACGCCGCATGGCGGCCTCGGCTATGTGCGCAAGCTGAATGCCATGGGCGTGAAAGCGTGGGTGCTGAACTCGACCACACCGAAAGTGAATTTCGAGGACTTCCGCGCCCGCTGTGTGCAGGAGGGGATCACCGGCGTGTTCTTCGAGGGCGGAGCGCAGCTGCTGAGCGAGCTGCTGCAGTCGCGCGAGCTGGACTACCTGTTCACCTACCACGCGCCGGTGCTTTTCGCCGACGACAAGGGCAAGGCGATCCTGCGCGGCCTGCGCACGGAGACCCTGGCGAACGCCATCCGCCTCACGCAGGTGCGCCACGAGGTGCACGGGGACGACGCCCTGGTGCGGGGCTATGTGAAATATCCCGACAGGATGTTCGTGGATGAGGCGACCTTCAACCGGAAGGACTATGGGGCGTGAGCCGGATAAGTCCGGGGCGGGGGCACCCCGGCTCCAAGTAATCCATCTGGCGTCGGGCAACCGACACAAGGCGGAGGAATTTCAGCGGCTGGCCGACGAATCGGGGCTGCCGCTCACGATCGTGCCGGCCAACCCGATGCCGGACGTCGTTGAGGATGCGGGCACCTTCGTGGGCAACGCCCGCAAGAAGGCGCGGGCGCTGCAGGCGCAGCTGCCAGCCGGCAGCTGGGTGCTGGCCGACGACAGCGGCGTGTGCGTGGATGCGCTTGCTGGCGCGCCGGGAGTGGAGTCGGCCTATTTCGCGGGACCGCAGCACGACGCGGCGGCGAACCTGCGCAAGCTCACCGAGGTGATGCGCGGCGTGCCGGACGGTCGTCGCACCGCGCGCTTCGTGTGCGTGCTCGTGCTGCTGGGAGAGGCGGGGAGCGAGGAAGTTTTCGAAGGGCGCTGCGAGGGCGTGCTCGCGCATGAGCCCGCGGGCGGCCGGGGCTTCGGCTACGATCCGCTGTTCATCCCCGAGGGGTTTGCCTGCACCTATGCGCAACTGGCGGAAGCGGAGAAGAACCGGATCAGCCACCGTGGCCGGGCGTGGGCGCAGTTGGCCAAAAGCAAGGCCGGCCTCGCGGCCGGCCCGTCGGTCTGACGCCTGCGCCCTGCGGCAGGATCACTTCGGCAGTTTGTCGATCTTCTCGGCGAGCTTCTTGTAGTCGTCGGCCGTGAGCTCGAGGTAGCGCAGGCGGTGGGCGCCGATCACGATGGGCTCGAGCGGCACGTCGTGATTCACGTCGCGGAGGGCCTGGTGCAGACCCCACAGGCGCACGGCGCCCTGATAGACGCGGATGCTCCAGGGCTCGATGGCCACCTGGCTCTCGAAGAGCGCGACCATCGAGCCGCGGATGGCCAACGTGGTGCCGGAGTTGGCCGGCCAGTATTCCAGCAGGCGGGGGAAGTTGTGCACACCGCCGCTGGTCTGGCTGCTGGTGGTGCGCACGATGCCGGTGAGGAGACAGGTGGAAACCTCGGTGTCGGTCGGGTTGAACTTTACGTCGCGGGCGGTCGAGCTCGTGTTACCGGGATTGGTGGTGATGTTGCTCAAGTTGGGCATGCTGGCGGCCTTGATGGAGCTGTTTATGCCGTCCACGGTGTTGCTACCGCTCGGGTTCGTCTTCTGCCAGTTGGTGGTGTAGGAACCCGTGTAGGCGCGGTGGGCACTGAGGGAATCGGCCCAGCCGTTGATCTGGTAATACTTGGAGCTGTTGTTGGTGAACTCGGGCTGCGAGAGGATCGTAATGGCGTCGCCCATGACCGCGCAGAGCATTTCCGAGGCGGAATCCGGATAGCGGGAGCTGTAGCCGCCGTAGGTGGAGTTGTCCGAGGAGGCGGAGTTGATTTTGCCGTCGGCGTTGAAGTGGCCGACGATGTAGAGGGCGTCGTTGGTGGCCAGGGTGAAGCCGGTGCGCTTGGGGTAGGAGGACTTGTCGAGCGAGATGACGGGACCGCGGCCGTTCCACAGGCGCACGCCGGAGTCGATGCGGTCGGGTGTGCCAGTGTCGATTTTGGTATGGTCCTCCGCGCCGACGGAATGCACGTAAATGCTGATGCCATCGCTCCAGGGGCTCGGCGAACTCGTGTTCACGAAATCGGAGACCGCGAGGGCGTAGGTGGTGTTGGGACTGCTGAGGATCTCGGCGGCGCTGCCGTTGGAGGGCGCCTTGTAGATCCGGAACGGATCGGAGAAATACAGGGCAGTAGCGGCGGTGTTGATGGGAAAGCCGGAGAAGTCGGTGATGGTGCCGTAGTTGACGCCGAGGTTGTATTGCTTGGTCGTGGCGGAGGGGTTGAGGATGGAGGCGTTCCAGTCATTGGCGGGGCTGCCGGGATAATAGATGGCGGAGCTCTTGGTCTGCCCCATCACGGTGCGTTCGACCGCGAGCCGGAACTTGGTCATGTCGAAGTCGATCTTCGCGATCGGGCGGGGAATGTAGTTTTTGCTCGGACGGTTCCACGGATTGCCGGTGTGGTTGGAGGCGCGCCGCATGTCGTAGAAGACATGGTCCGTGATGCTCGTGTAGGAAGGTGTGCCCGTGGCGTAGCCGGTGGTGGCCGAGGCGGAGGCAAAGGTGGCCGAAACCGGGTTGTCGTAGCTCATGCCGCTGGCCGGGAGGCGAAGCACCTGGTTGGTGCCGATGGCGGTCTTGTCGGTGTAGCGGTTAGGCAGGTTGTTTTGATACATCTTGTCGTCGCTCGCGTCGGCCGGGGTGCCGTTGTTGTCGTAGCCGTAGCTCGGCTGGCCGGGCAGCACCACCTCGGTGATCTTCCGGTTGCCGCCGGCGTCCACGTAGGTCAGGAAGCAGCGGTAGGAACGCGGCAGCATGCTGATGGTGGAGCCGTCGGGATATTTGCCGGAGCGGGCCTCGTCGTCGGGATTGACGACGATGTAGAGGCCGGCGTTGCGGGCGATCTTGGTCAACTGGAGGTCGGTGTCATCGGAACTGAAGGGTTCGTCGATGATCTCTCGGCCGGCCTTGGGGGCCTTCTTTTCGTCGTAGGTGCCGACGGCCGGGAGTTCCAGCTTCGGCACCTGGTGCACGCTGGTGCGGAGGTTGCCGCCGAGGTTGTTGGTGGCGAAGGATTCGAATTTGGCGAGGTTGGTCGCCGTGGGCGGGGTGGAGGTGCTGGTGCCGCTGTTGGTGAGGAAAAAGTGGTCGCGCCAGATCTTCTTGGAGCTGTCGTAGATTTCCACGGTGGAGCCGTCGGGTTTGGTGAAGAGAAGCTTGCCGGTGCCGCCGGGGCCGTTGTCCTCGTCGTTGTCGTTCATCCAGGTGCTGCCCTTGTAGGCGGTGTTGGCGAAGAAGCCGCCGTAGGAGGTCACCCGGTCCGCAAAGGTCAGCGTGGAGGTCTTGCCGGTCTGCATGCGCGCGATGAGGTTGCCGTTGGTGTGGACCGGTCCGGTGATGGTCATGTCGGGGCCCGGGCCGTATTCCATGTCCATGTTGTAGAACACGCCGAACTGGAAAAGCGGCGTGAGGTTCACGGCGAGGTCCTGCTCGACGTAGGTGGTGATCGTGCCGACCTGGTCGTTGTGCATGCTGGACTTGGCGATGATCTGCACGGTGGCGGTGTCCACCTGCAGGCCCTTGTTGGGATCGTTGGGGAAGGTCTTCGGGTCGATGTATTTCAGGCCGGTGCTGGAGGTGAGGCCCGCCTTCACCTCGACGTCCGAGGGCTTGGAGTTCTCGGTGGTGAGAATCTCGTCGCCGGGATAATAGATCTGGTTGGCGTCCTTGACGAAGGCGATGGGCGAAGGGCTGCGCAGGCGGCGCAGCTTCGTGGTGATCTGCTCCGAGGCGTAGATGGCGGCGTTTTCAGCCATGTTGCGCGAACGCAGCAGCAGGCGGTTGCGCTCGTTGGAACGACGCTCCGTGACCGTGTATTGCAGCAGGCTGCCGGTCAGGATGAACATCACGCCGGCAAAAATGACGACGGTCAGGAGGGCCGAGCCCTTGCGGCTAGCCAGCTGGGCACGGATCGATCGGTGGGTGGTCTTCATGGCGGGTTAGCGGCGGGGCGAGATGGTGTAATTGAAGCTGCTGCTCGAAAGCAGGTTGTTGCGCGTGGTGCCGTTGATGACTTCGGCGTTGATGGACACGCTGTCGTTCTCGGTGGAGATGCTGGGCGACTTGCTGCAGAAAATCGGGTAGCGCTTGTCCGATTGGCCCTCGATCGGCCGGCCCAGCGCGCGGCTGGCCAGCGCCTTGGATCCGGTCAGCGTAGGCTTGGACTTGAGGTCGATGCCGTTCAGGATCTCGTCCAAGGACTTGGTCGTGCCGTAGATCGCCTTGCTGGGATCGGGGTCGGGTTTTTCGTCCGCGAAGTAGACCGAGTAGTAGCGGATCTGCCCTTCCTTGGTCGGGTCGGTGACAGTCCGGTAGTAAATGCTGACTTCGCGGATGTTGGATTCCTCCTCGAGGCTGGTGCGGGTCACCAGCACGAGGCAGTCGCCGTGGTAGAGGTCGAGGCCGTAGGAATCGGTCGTCGCGGTGGTCAGGTCGGTGATGCTGTCCATCGAGCCGTCGAGGGTCTCGAAGGAGGGGTAGATGTAGAACTCCGTGGCATCGAGGGTGGTCTTGGCGACCTGGGCCATGAAGTAGCGGAGGTTCGTGTTGGTGATGAGTCGCTGATTGTCCTTATACATCATGCGCAGGCCGTAGAGAAACGTGCTCAGCGCCATGCTCATGACCAGGGTGACAATCGAGAGGCTGATGAGGACCTCGACGAGCGTGAAGCCGGCCGGGCGGGAGTTTTTCCGGAAAGAAGTTTTCATTTGTCGAAGCGGCTGCGGAGGAAGACCTCGCGGTTGCGGACGACGCGCTCGTAGCCGCCGTCCATGTAGCTGTAGGTATAAACGATCGTGATCTTTTTGACCTCGTCGGCGTCCTTGCCGGAAATCTCGTCGATCCAGATCCAGAGATTGAGGGCGAGATCCTGCGAGATGGTGCCGGTCACGGTGGAGAGCGGCAGGTCGCCCAGGAAATTATCAATGGCGCCGAGGTCGCTGGATTTAGCCGTCGGGGCCGGGGTGGTGGTCGGGGCCTTGGGTGTGCCCGGGAGCGGGGTATAGACGACGCGCAGCCACTTCGTGACGTCCTGGTTGATCCGGATGCGGATGTAGGGCGGCTTCTCCTTCACGTCGGCCGGAGCGTCGTCGTCCACCGCGGTGCTCGGGAGCAGTTCCGTGTAGGAGAGTCCCTTCATCTGCTCGACGATCCCGTAGAACAAACTGGAGGCGGCCGCATGGAGCACGCTGCTCTCGGTGACGCGTCGCGATTGCAGGAACGAGCTGATGAAGCCGAGCATCACGACGGTCATCAGGGTCATGGAGACCATGACCTCGACCAGCGTGAGACCTCGGTTGCACCGGCCGCTTGGAGAGGATTGCCGGTCTCGCGGGGGCGAGGAGGCTTGAGAGCATGCGCTCCTGAAAGCGCTATAGTCGTTGGAACGGGGTGGCTGCATTGGAGCCACAATACCCTATTCAGGGACCCAGCGATATGGTCCTAAGAAAGTAAAATAAGACTCTATCTAAACTAGAGTCCAAAGACTCTATTTCTGAGCGACCTGTCCCGCCTCGACGTAGAGCGCTGCGGCTTGGGTGCGGCGGGTGATATTCAGCTTGGTGAAGATCGTCGCCAGGTAATTTTTGACGGTCTTCTCCGTAAGTCCAAGCTGATCACCGATTTCCTTGTTGGTCATGCCGCCGGCCAAAAGGGCAACCACGCGGCGTTCCTGCGGTGACAAGGCATTGAGTTTCTCCAAGGCGGTTTGCGTGCCGCCATGGCGAACCAAGTTCAGCACTTGGCCGGCCATGGAAGGGTCCAAGACCGAATCGCCCCGCGCCACTGTGCGCAAGGCGGCGGCCAGGGCGGGGCCGTCGTTTTCCTTGAGGAGATAGCCCTTGGCGCCGGCGGAAATGGCTTCGTGAACGTTTCGCTCGCTGTTGCTCGAGGTGAGGATGAGCACAGGCGTGCCGGGGCGAGCCTTGAGGTAGTCGCGGCAGGAGAGCAGTCCGGATTTGTCCGGCAGGTGCAGATCCAGCATGACCACGTCGGGCTTCAGCCGGTTGAGCAGTTCCAACCCGGCGGCCGCGGTGCCGGCTTCGCCGACGATCTGGATGTCGGCGCAGTCTTCCAGCGCGCTGCGCAGGCCGAGGCGGACGATCGGGCTGTCGTCCACGAGGATGATGCGGATGGCGCGGGCCGGGGCGGGGTTCATGAGCGGGCGGAAAGAGGCAGGGTGAGGATGATGCGGGTGCCCCGGCCGGGCGAGGATTCGACTTCCAGCGAACCGCCTAGTCCCGTCGCGCGGGCCTGCATGTTGTCGAGGCCGTGGCCGCGTCCGCCGTCGGAGCTGAAGCCGCTGCCGTCGTCCTGCACCGAAAGGGCGATGGAGTCGTCGCTGCGTGCGGCCCGCAGGATGATCTGCCGGGCGCGGCCGTGCCGGAGGCTGTTGCTCACGGCTTCGCGGAGGATGTTCATGATCTCGGCCACTTGTTGCGAGGGTATGAGTTCGAGGGTCTCGGCGTCGAGCCGGCGTTCGATGACCACCTCGTCGCCGGTCGGCAGCGAGCCCAGCATGCCGGCCAGCGCGGCGTTGAAGGACTGGCCGTTGACGCTGCCGGGCTCGAGGTCCTGCAGGTAAGAACGCACCTCCTGGTTCACGCGGCGCAGTTCGGCGAGGCATTGCTGCATGCGCTCCTGCATCTCGGGTGCGAGGGCGGATTTTTTCTGCACGCTCTCCAGTGTGAGGCAGACGGCGTAGAGTGTCTGGCAGATGTTGTCGTGCAACTCGCGGCCCAGCCGCACGCGCTCGGCAACCGAGCGGTCGAGGAGGTTGCGGTTGACCTGCAGATCCTCCTCGGCGCGGGTGCGGGCGGCGTGTTCCTGGGCGAGGGCGGTGGTGCGCTCGTGGGTCATGCGCGCCAGCTGTTCCAAGCCGGTGGCCTCGGCCTTGGCGTTGCCCCACGGGGCACGGGTGCTGTTGTCGCCGGACGTCCGCCGGCCTTCGACGAGCACAACCAGCAGGGGCACCAGCGCGAGAAGCAGGGCCAGCATGATCACCGCTACCAAGGTCCGTTGGTGCAGCACCTGCGTGCGGATGAGCGCCGGGGCGGCGAAGCTCACGCGCGCCTCCCAGCCGGGCGTGTTGCCGATCTTCTGCGTGAAACTGAGGTGACCGGCCGGAACGGGCGCGGCCGGCGGCTGGCCGCTGCGGTAAATCTCCACCGTGCCGCCGACCATCGCGCCGAGTTCCTTTTGGAAATAAGCATCCCAGCGCTCCGGCGGCAGTCCGCTCACCGCGATGATCCGGCCGAGGCGCGTGCGTTGTTCGTCCACGGCGAGCCGTTGCAACTGACCGGTCTCGCGCGCCAGCCACCATTGCAGGCTCACCGCCGCACCCAGAAACAGCAGCAACAGCAGCAGGGCCAGGCCGATGGAGCGGGTGGGGAGGTTCATGGAGGACGGGCCCAGCCTAGGCCGGCAGGGAGCGCCGCGTCAAAACCTTCGACAAACGCCGGGCGCCGGCTACATCTTTTGACCCTTTTATGCCGCGTTTCTACATCACGACCGCCATCGACTATGTGAACGGTTCGCCACACCTCGGCCATGCCTACGAGAAGGTGCTGACGGACGTCATTGCCCGGTTCCGGCGGATGATGGGTGACGAGGTGCACTTCCTGACCGGCGTGGACGAGCACGGCCAGAAGGTCCAGGCCAGCGCCCGCAAGCGCGGCATCCCGCCGCAGCAGTTCTGCGACGAAGTTAGCCAGGAGTTTCGCGGCCTCCTGCCGCGCCTGACGATCACCAACGACGACTTCATCCGCACCACCGAGGAGCGCCACAAGAAGGTCGTGCGCTCCGTGCTCCAGCAGCTCTTCGACAAGGGCGAGATCTACAAGGCCGAATACAAGGGCTTCTATTCGACCCGGCAGGAACAGTTCCTCCAGGACAAGGATCGCAACCCCGACGGCTCGTGGCCGGAGATCTTCGGCGAGGTCACCGAGATCGTGGAGTCCAACTACTTCTTCAAACTGAAGCAGTATCAGGACTGGCTGGTGCAGTTCCTGTCCGACAATCCCGATTTCATCTTCCCGGCCTACCGCCAGAAGCAGGTGCTCGAGTTCCTCAAGGAGCCGCTCAACGACCTCTGTATCTCGCGCCCGAAGGAGCGCCTCGAGTGGGGCATCCCGATGCCGTTCGATGACGGCTACGTCACCTACGTGTGGTTCGACGCGCTGCTCAACTATTACTCCGCCGTCGTGGACCGCCCCGAGGTCTGGCGCGAAGCGCACCACGTCATCGGCAAGGACATCCTCGTGCCGCCGCACGCCGTCTATTGGCCGATCATGCTGAAGGCCGCGGGCATTCCGTTGCCGAAGGGTATCATCGCCCACGGTTGGTGGCTGCAGCGCGGTGCCAAGATGTCCAAGAGCACGGGCAACGCGCTCAACCCGCTCGACCTCGTCAGCGAGTTCGGCGCCGACGCCTTCCGTTACTTCCTCATCCGCGAGATGAACGTCGGCCAGGACAGCGACTTCACGCGCGAGCAGTTCCTCGTCCGCTACAACAGCGAACTCGCCAACAACCTCGGCAACCTCGTCAACCGCACGCTCAACATGACGACCCGCTTCGCCGGCGGCGTCATTCCCGCGGCGGAGGCCGGTGACGAGCTCGACGCCAACCTGCGTGCTCTGTGGGACAAGACCCGCGACGAGTTCATCCCGCTCTGCGAAGGCTACCAATTCCACACCGCCTTGGAGCGCGCCATGGTTTTCCTGACCGAGACCAACGCCTACATCGAGAAACGCGCCCCCTGGAAGCTCGGCAAGTCCGCCGAAGCGAAGGACCAGGCGCTGCTCCGCACCTCGCTAGCCACGATGGCCGAGGCGCTGCGGCTCGCGGTGGCGCTGATCCAGCACGTCATTCCGACCTCCGCGCAGAAGATCAACGCTGTGCTCGGTTACGAGCCCGGTGCGGTGTGGCGCGACGAACTCGTCTGGGGCGGCAAGCTTGCCGGCCGCAAGGTCGCCGAGTCGCTCGTGTTGTTCCCGCGTCCTACGCCGCCCGTCGCCCCGGCCAAGCCGGCCGCCAAGCCGTGAAGACGCCGCCGGTCAACCCGACCGGGAGCGCGACACCGGAGGCGCTGGGGGCCTTTTTCGCGCAATGCGCTGCCGAGGCGCGCGCGGCGGGGCGTCCGCAGTTGGTGAGCATCAGCGTGGCGGTGGACAGCCTCGATCCTCTGGCCGTGCTGGAATCCATCTTCGAGCCGGGCGAACCGCACTTCTACGCCGAGCGCCCGGCGCAGGGGTTTGGTGTGGCGGGGGCCGAGGTCGCGGTGGAGTTCACGGCAGAGGGTCCCGGGCGCTTTGCCGGGGCGAAGGCCTTCATCGCCGATACGCTGGCCAACACGATCGCCGTCGGTCCTCTGGACGAGTCTTTTGCCGGTCCACATTTCTTCTTTGCTGCCGGCTTCGCCGACGAGGCGGCGCCCGGGGCCGCCTTTCCGGCGTTGCGGCTTTTCGTGCCGCGCTGGCAGGTGGCGCGCATGGGCGACAGCACCGTGGCCGTGGCGAACGTGCTGGTGACGTCGGATACACCCCTGGAAATGCTCACGGCCCGCATCTGGCGTGCGCATGCGAAGTTCGGCGCGTTCGATTACAGCCGCGCCAAGCAGAAGGACCGTCCGTCCGCCCCGCGCATGGCCGAGGAGATCGGGGGCGCGGGCTCGTATCAGCGCGCCGTCGCGCAGGCGCTCACGGAGATCGCCCGTGGCGACTACCAGAAGGTCGTCCTCGCCCGCGCCCTCCGTTACACGACGGCCGAGGAGTTTCACCCGATGGGGGTGCTGAACCACCTGCGGCAGCGTTATCCGGACTGCTATTCCTTCTCCATCGCCAACGGGAAGGGGCAGAGCTTCATCGGTGCGTCGCCCGAGCGACTGGTGCGCGTGGCCGGCGGGCGCATGCACACGGCGGCGCTGGCCGGTTCGGCGCCGCGCGGACAGTCGGCGAGCGAGGACGCGGCCTTCGCGCAGGCTCTCCTCCACAGCGAAAAGGACCTGCGCGAGCATCGGCTAGTGCTCGACTCCATCGCCGGACGTGTGGCGGACCTGGGCTTGCAGTTGGAGCACGCAGCGCAGCCGCGGCTGCTCGGTCTGGCCAATGTGCACCACCTGCACACTCCGGTGAGCGCCAGTTTGCCGGCAGACGTGCACATCCTCGACCTCGTGGCCCGCCTGCATCCGACTCCGGCGGTCGGCGGCGCGCCGCAGGAGCCGGCGCTCGCGGCCATGCGGCGCCTCGAAGCCTTCCCGCGCGGACTTTACGCCGGCCCGCAGGGCTGGGTGGATCATCGGGGCGGCGGCGAGTTCTTCGTTGGCTTGCGCAGCGCGTTGATCGACGGGCGCACCGCCACCGCCTACGCCGGCGCGGGCATCGTGGCCGGCTCCGAGCCGGAGAAGGAATTTGCCGAAACCGAGCTGAAGTTCAAAGCTCTCCTCCAAGCCCTCACTGACGCATGAGCCTCGATTTCCGCAACACCAACACCCTCTGGTGCAGCGTGCTCGTGGAGACGCTCGTGCGCTGCGGCCTGCGGCAGGCGGTGATCTCGCCCGGCTCACGCTCGGCGCCGCTCACCTTTGCGCTGGCGCGACATGCTAGCATCGAGGCGATCCCGGTGCTGGACGAGCGTTCCGCCTCGTTTTTCGCGCTCGGGCTGGCCAAGCAGCATCGGCGCCCGGTGGCCTTGGTCTGCACGAGTGGGACAGCGGCGGCGAACTTCCTGCCGGCCGTTGTCGAAGCCCACGAGAGCGGCGTGCCGCTGTTGGTGCTCACCGCGGACCGGCCGCCGGAACTGCGTGACTGCCATTCCGGCCAGACCATTGATCAGGTGAAAATCTACGGCGGCTACGTCAACTTCAGCCATGAGCTGGCGGTGCCGCAGGCGACGCTGCCGCTGCTCCGCTACCTGCGCCAGACCGTGGCGCACGCGGTGGGGCGCACCCAATTTCCCGCGGCTGGACCGGTGCATCTCAATTGTCCTTTCCGCGATCCGCTGGTGCCCGTGGCCGACCAAACGATTCTCCCGGCGCAGACGGACCTGCGGGGCTTTTTCGACGGGCTGCGTCCGCCGGTCGCTCCGACGGCGGCGGATTCGCTGGCCGGGCTGAGGTTCAAGCCGCGGGGCGTGATTGTCGTCGGTCCGAACGAGGCGGTGGTTGGCGGTAAGTTTGCGGAAAACGTCGGACGCCTTTCCCGCGCCTTGGGCTGGCCCGTGTTGGCCGACGCGCTTTCGCCCGTGCGCATGCAGGCCCAGAGCGCCGGGGCGGTGGTGGCGCACTACGACACCTTGCTCCGCAATGAGGCCGTTGCCACCGCGTTGCGTCCGGCCCAGATCATTTGTCTGGGCGGCTGGCCCACCAGCAAGGTGCTGCGTTCGTGGCTCCAGCAGGCCGATCCGGAGGTGGTGTTGGTCACGGACCGCACGACCAACGAGGACGCGCTGCACCTGCGCACGCGGGTGGTCACTGCGAATCCGGCAGAGTGGGGAAGTAACTTCCGCGGACGACGGGCCCTTTCCGGCTATGCCAAGGCCTGGCTCCGGGCCGATGCCAAGGCGGCCCGCTCGCTCCGTGCGGCACTTAAGTCCGGCAAGGATCTGGTCGAGCCGGTGTGGCCGGTGATTCTGGCGTCGAATCTGCCGGCCGGCACCTCCTGCTTCTTCGCCAGTTCCATGCCGGTGCGCGACGCCGAGTATCTCTGGCCGGCGGGCAATCGCGGGCAGCGGATTTTCTTCAACCGCGGGGCCAACGGCATTGATGGCACGCTCTCGACCGCGCTGGGCGTCGCGCACGGCGGCGCGCCTGCGGTCCTCGTGACCGGCGATTTGTCGCTACTGCACGACACGAATGGCTTCCTTTCGTTGCCGAAGTTCAAGGGCAGCCTGACGATCGTGCTGATCAACAATAACGGTGGCGGCATCTTCGGACACCTGCCCGTGGCGCAGTTCGAGCCACCGTTCGAGGAGTTTTTCGCCACGCCGCAGAACGTGGATTTTGCCAAGCTCTGTTCCACCTACGGAGTGCCTCATCGCGTGGTGAAGACCGCCGCGCAACTGGCGCAGGCGGTGGCGAAGCTGCCGCAGCGCGGCGTGCGCGTGCTGGAGCTGCGCACGGATCGCCGCCGCGACGCGGCGTGGCGGAAGGAAACCTTCGCCGCCATCGCGGCGAAGCTGGCCTAGGCTCAGGCCAGTGGCACGCGCACGAGGAAGGTCGTGCCCTGGCGCGAGGTCTTGAACTCGATGCTGCCGCCGTGCGCGTCGATGACGGAACGCGCGATGGCCAGGCCGAGACCGGTGCCGTTGGCCTTGCCGCGGCTGACGAAGGGCTCGAACACGCTTTCGCGAATCTCGCGCGGGATGCCCGGGCCGTTGTCGGCCACGCTGACGGTGGCGAAGCGGCCCTCGCGCTTGGCGGACACGGCCACCTTGGCCCCCGGGCGGCCGGTCAGGGCCTCGCGGGCGTTGGTCACGAGGTTTTGCATGACGCGCTGAAAACGGTCGGAGTCGAGCGACACGACCAGCGGCGTGGGCTTGAAGGTCAGCCGGATGCCGGCGCGGGCGAGCGACTCGAGGTTGTTCTCGTGCAGCTGGTGCAGCGATTCCTGCAGCGGCACGGGCCGCAGCTTGAGGCGGGTCTCGCCGCGGGCGAAATCGAGCACCTCCTCAACCATGCCGCCGAGCCGGTCCACCTGCCGCAGGATCATGCGGCAAAGTTCCTGGTTCTGCGGCGTCTGGTTGCGCTTCGCGATGAGCTCGGTGGCGAGCTTGATGGTGGAGAACGGCGCCCGGAAATCGTGGATCATCGAGTTGGCCATCTCGCCGATCAGGGTGATCTTCTCCTTGCGCATGACCTCGCTGACGTAGCGCTCGTTGGTGGCGCGGAGGTTCTCGCTCACGTGGCTGAAGAGCCGCAGCACCGTGTGCCAGGAGGATTCGGAAAGCAGCTGGATGAACTGCCGCTGCGCCAGCCGGCCGAGCTGGACGGGACCGTCGGCGATGGCGGCCGTGCTGCGCGGCGAGCCATCGAGCACCCCGAGTTCGCCGAAGTAGTCGTCAGGGCCCTTGTGGGCGATGAGCTGGGACGTGCCGGCGGCAGATTTCTTCATGAGCGCCACGCGGCCGGTCAGGACCAGGTAAACGCAGTCCGAGACGCTGCCTTCCTCGAAGATCACCGCCCGGTGGGGGAATCGCACCAGACGCACGAGCTTTTCCAGCTTGGCGCCCTGAGCCGCCGGAAAGTGGCTGAGGAAGCGGTGCGAGTGGATCAGGGAGCGCATGCGGGGCGCAGTGTTAGGCGTCCGGTGCGTCCGGGCAAGCCGCCTCGGAAGGAAGAAGTATGAAGGAAGAGTTAAGAAGGTGGTCCGGGTGGGCCCCCGCTTTCAGGCCTTCATCCTTCTTAAATCTGAATTCTTACTTTCGCTACAGCTGGATCGGCAGGCCGACCTCGATGATCTGCATCGGGGGCAGGCGGTAGTAGTCGCGCACCGGCCGGGCGTTGCGGCTGAGCAGAGAATAGAGGCGCTTCTGCCAGTGCCAGAGCCGCGTGTCGCCGCCGGTGATGATCATCTCGCGGTTGAAGTAGTAGGTCGTCTCGGTGAGCTTCACGGGCACGCCCTGCTCGCGGACGCGCTCCATGAGCGCGGTGACGTCGGGGGATTCCATGTAGCCGTAGCGGGCAATGACGCGCCACACGCCGAGGCCCTGGCCGATCTCGCGGAACTCAAGCCGCTCGGCATCCGGCACGGCGGGGACCTCCTCGGTGACCACACTGAGCAGCACGACGGTCTCGTGCAGGACCTTGTTGGCCTTCACATGGTGCAGCAGCACGAGCGGCGTGCCGCGCGGCACGCCGGCCATGAACACGGCGGTGCCGCGCACGCGCACGATGCGGTCGGAAGCGGCCACGTTGCACAGTTCGTCCTCGGTGATCTCGTTGGCGTAGATGCGGCGGAAGATCTCCTCCTTGCCCTTTTTCCACGTGTGCATGATCGCGAGCATGCCGAGCGCCACGAGGAGCGGGAACCAGCCGCCGTCCACGATCTTGTGCAGGTTGGAGTAGAACAGAGCCCCGTCGAACAGCAGGAACACCGCGGTGAGGGCGGCCGCCCCGAGCAGCGGCCAGCGCCAGCGGCGCCGCATCACACTGTAGAAGGCGATGGACGTGACGACCATCGTGCCGGTCACGGCGATGCCGTAGGCGGCGGCGAGGTTGTCGGAGGTCTTGAAGGTGATCACGGTCCAGATCGAGCCGATGGCGAGCGCGCCGTTGACGAGCGGAAGGTAGATCTGGCCCGACTGGTCGGGGTTGGTGTAGTTGACCTGCAGGCGGGGGAAGTAGCCGAGCTGGATGGCCTGGCGGGTCAGGGAGAAAGTGCCGGAGATCATGGCCTGGCTGGCGATGACGGCGGCCACCATGGAGAGACCGGTGAGGAGGAGCCGGGCCGGCCCTTCCGGCACCAGGGCGAAGAACGGGCTGGTGGGGTCGCCTGGGTGGGAGAGGGCCCACGCGCCCTGGCCGAAATAGTTCAGCACCAGTCCGGGAAACGCCCCGAAATACCAGGCGCGCGCGATGTATTTGCGGCCGAAGTGGCCCATGTCGGCGTAGAGCGCCTCCGCCCCGGTGATGACGAGCACGACCGCGCCGAGGATGGCGGTGGCGTTGCCCGGGTGCTCGGCGAGCAGGCGGAAACCGTGCACCGGATTGACCGCGGCCAGCACGGCCGGTGTCTGGATGATGTGCCAGAGGCCGAGCCCACCGAGCACCAGGAACCAGACGACCATGGTCGGCCCGAAGATGCGGCCGATGGCCTTGGTGCCCTTGAATTGGACAAGGAACAGGCCGCCGAGGATCACGCAGGCGATGAGCGGCACGTAGCGTGCGAGGTCGGGATTGAAGCTCTCCAGACCTTCCGCGGCGCCGAGCACGGAGATGGCCGGGGTGATGACACCGTCGCCGTAGAGGAGGGCCGCGCCGAAAAGGATGAGGATGATCAGCCAGTTGCCGCCCTTGCGGGAGCGTTGGCGTTCGCCGTGGCTGAGGGCAAGCAGGGCGAAGATACCGCCCTCGCCGCGGTTGTCGGCCCGCATGACGAACATGAGGTATTTGAAGGTCACCTCGAAGACCAGGGCCCAGAACACCAGCGACAGCGCGCCGAGGATGCTGGCGCCGCGTTCGTCAGGCGGGAGCGCCTGCACGCATTCGCGCAAGGCGTAGAGCGGGCTGGTGCCGATGTCGCCGAAGACGACCCCCAGCGCGCCCATGGTGAGCCCGGCTTTGGCGGCCGTGCCGGTGGCTGACGCTGGATTGCTCATGGGAAACGGCGATTGTCGGGCCGGCGTCCGCGACTCCAAGCAGTTTTCCGGGAAATCCAAATGTTGCTTGACGCTGCTTGGTAAAAACCGGCCGCGCCGGTGAAAACGGTTGCCGCTCAAGGCTTTTCGGGCAACTTGCG
>CBINOW010000080.1:0-21517 GCA_966252395.1 uncultured Oleiharenicola sp.
CCTCGAAGGCGATGAACTTGCCGATCTCCGACATGTCGATGCCGTAGCAGTCCGGGTAGCGGATCTGCGGCGCAGTGGAGGCGATGACGATCTTCTTCGGGTTGAGTCGCTTCAGGATGCGCAGGATGGAGCGGCGCAGCGTCGTGCCCCGCACGATCGAGTCGTCCACGCACACGAGGTGGTCCTTCGGCTGCACGATGCCGTAAGTGACGTCATAGACCAGCGACGCCAGGTTGTTGCGGGACTTCTCCTGGCTGATGAAGGTGCGTAGCTTGACGTCCTTGCTGACAATTTTCTCACCGCGCGGCCAGTTGTAGAGGATGAGGTCGTCGAGCAGCGCCTCAGTGATCTTGCCCGCCTTCGCCGCCTCAAGCAGCGTCTGCTTCACCTCGGCACGGCGGCGGAAACGCAGCTCGCTCATCAGGCCGAAGTAAGCGACCTCGGCGGTGTTGGGCACGAAGCTGAAGACGGAGTTCTCCAGGTCGCCGCCGATGGACTTCCAGATCTTGTCGGCGAGCCCGGCGCCGAGCGCCTTGCGCTCGCGGTAGATGTCGGCGTCGTTGCCGCGGGAGAAGTAGATGCGCTCGAAGGTGCACTGCGTCTTCGGCAGCGCCGGCAGGATGCGCTCCACGGCAACCGCGCCGGCCTTCTTCATGATCACGGCGCAGCCGGGCTCGACCTCGTTGACGTCCTGCGCCTCGAGATCGAACACCGTGCAGAGCGGCGCACGCTCGGAGGCAAAGGCCACGACCTCGTCGTTCTCGAACCAGTGGCAGGGACGGATGCCCGAGGGATCGCGGAAGACAAACCCGTCGCCGTTGCCCAGCGCACCGACCAGCGCGTAACCGCCGTCCCAGTTCGCTGCGGCCTCGCGCAGCACGCGGGCCGGGTCGAGTTCGGCATTGATGCGTCGGGAAATTTCCTCGCCGGGCAGCCCCTGCGTGCGCAGTTCGCGGAAGAGGCGCTCATGCTCGTCATCCAGGCCGAAGCCGATGCGTTCGAGGATTGCCTGGGTGTCGGTGGCGAAGATCGGGTGCTGGCCGATGGCGATGAGGCTCTTGTTGAGCTCGGCCGTGTTGGTCAGGTTGAAGTTGCCCGCGAGCATCACGTTGCGAGTCGGCCAGGAGCTGCGACGGAAATACGGATGGCAGGAGCTGAGGTTGTAGCCGCCCGACGTGCCGTAGCGGAGGTGGCCGAGGTAGAGCTCACCGCAGAAATCGAACTGCTTCTTCGCGGTGTCGGGAAACTCCGGGAGCACCGCGCCGTCCTCCACGAGCTGGTTGTAGCGGATCAGCAGGGACTGGAAGATCTTGTCGAGGGGGTTGCTCTCCACGTTGCGCTCGCGGAACATGTAGGGCTCGCCGGCCGGCACGTCGAACTTCACGCAGGCCACGCCCGCGCCGTCCTGGCCGCGGTTGTGCTGCTTTTCCATCAGAAGAAACAGCTGGTTGAAGCCCCACAGCGGGGTGCCATATTTCTCCTGATAGTAGGCCAGCGGTTTCTTGAGCCGCACCAGAGCCACACCGCATTCGTGGGAGATGAACTCGCTCATGCCCGCCCTCCCCTGTTTCCGGTCACCTTGGCGCTCTTCGCACCGCCCGGTGCTTGTCCACGGTTCTCGCCGGGCGAAACCGGGGCAAACACACTGCACCCGGCCGGTATTGAGAGGGGACTGGAGAGATCGTTTCTGCGCGTCACGGCATTAAAAACCTTCAATCAGCCCAGACCCCGGCCTTCGTCAACGGCTTTCTCGGCTTCCCCGGGGAAGTGACTCGGAAATAACCGTGAACCGCCCAAATCGCCCGCCGCGGTGACGGTATGCCCGTTACCCCGCTTGACGCGCCGGGTGGGTTTGTGAACATCCCTTTTTAAGACCATGCTGACGCTGCGCGGCTCTCCGGCCCTCTCCTCCTTCCGACTTCAGAAACTCCAAGCGGATCTCATCGCCGCGGGCCTCGCCGTGAAGGCCGTCAACGCCGAGTTCGTGCACGTGGCCGAGATCGATGGCGAGCTGACCTCCGCCCAACAAACGGTCCTCGAAAAAATCCTCACCTACGGGCCCAGCCGTTCCGCCGCGCCAATCGACGGCCTGCTCCAGGTCGTCGCGCCGCGCCCCGGCACCATCTCGCCTTGGTCGTCCAAGGCCACCGACATCGCCCATCTTTGCGGACTCAACGCCATCCGGCGCATCGAGCGCGTCATCGCCTACACCTTCGACCTCGACTCCCCGGGCACGCGCTTCCCCTTTTCCCCGCTCTCCTCCGCCGAACTGAAGCTCCTGCAGTCGAAGTTCTACGACCGCATGACCCAGGTGGTCTTTGGCGATCTGCCCGCGTGCAGCGCGCTCTTCCGCCACAAGGCGCCGCAGCCGATGACCAGCGTCCCCGTGCTTTCCGGCGGTCGGGCCGCCTTGGTCGCCGCCAACAAGGACCTCGGCCTCGCGCTCGCCGAGGATGAGATTGATTACCTCGTCGCCGCCTTCACGAAGCTCGGCCGCGACCCGAACGACATTGAGCTGATGATGTTCGCGCAGGCCAACTCCGAGCACTGCCGCCACAAGATCTTCAACGCCACCTGGGAAATCGACGGCTCCGCCAAGGACAAGTCGCTGTTCCAGATGATCAAGAACACCTATCAGCTGCACCGCGACGGCATCCTGTCCGCCTACAAGGACAACGCCGCCGTGCTAGTGGGCAGCAAGGGCGGCCGCTTCTACGCCGACCCGCGCACCAACGACTACATTTCATCGCAGGAGGACATCCACATCCTCTGCAAGGTCGAGACGCACAATCACCCGACCGCGATTTCCCCTTTCCCCGGCGCCGCCACCGGTTCCGGCGGCGAGATTCGTGACGAAGGCGCCACCGGCCGCGGCGGCAAGCCCAAGGCCGGCCTCGTCGGCTTTTCCGTTTCCAACCTGCGCATCCCCGGCGCGATCCAACCGTGGGAAAAAGATTTCGGCAAACCCGGCCGCATCGTCTCCGCGCTCGACATCATGATCGAGGGCCCGCTCGGCGGTGCCGCGTTCAACAACGAGTTCGGCCGCCCGGCGATCAACGGTTATTTCCGCACCTTCGAGCAACAGGTTCCGGGCGCCAACGGCTCCGAGCTCCGCGGCTACCACAAGCCCATCATGCTCGCCGGCGGCCTCGGCAACATCCGTGGCGACCATGTCCAGAAGGGCGCGATCAACCCGGGCGACAAGCTCGTCGTGCTCGGTGGCCCCGCCATGCTCATCGGCCTCGGCGGCGGCGCGGCCAGCTCCATGGCCAGCGGCCACGGCAACGAGGACCTCGATTTCGCGAGCGTGCAGCGCGACAACGCCGAGATGGAGCGCCGCGGCCAGGAAGTCATCGACCGCTGCTGGGCACTCGGTGCCGACAACCCCATCGCCTTCATCCACGACGTCGGTGCCGGCGGCGTCTCCAACGCCCTCCCCGAGCTCGTCAATGACGGCGGCCGCGGCGGTAAATTCGACCTGCGCAAGCTCCCCAACGACGAGCCCGGCATGTCCCCGCTTGAGCTCTGGTGCAACGAATCGCAGGAGCGCTACGTCCTCGCCATCCCGGCCGACCGCATCGAGACCTTCAAGGCCCTCTGCGCCCGCGAGCGCGCGCCCTACGCCATCGTCGGCGAGGCGATCGAAGAAAAGAAACTCGTCGTCGAGGATCCGCATTTCAAGAACACGCCCATCGACCTCCCGCTCGAGGTCCTGCTCGGCAAACCGCCGCGCATGCATCGGAAGGAAACCTCCCTCCCGCGCCCGCAGCAGCCGCTCGACCTCCGCGATCTGACGCTCAAGGAAGCCGTCCGCCGCGTGCTCTCCCACCCGGCCGTCGCCGACAAGACCTTCCTCATCTCCATCGGCGACCGCACGCTCGGCGGCCTCATCGCCCGCGACCAGATGGTCGGCCCCTGGCAGGTGCCCGTCGCCGACTGCGCCGTCACCGCCGCGACCTTCGACGTCTATACCGGCGAGGCCATGGCCATGGGCGAACGCACGCCCGTCGCCGTGAACAACGCCGCGGCCTCGGCGCGTCTCGCCGTCGGCGAAGCGCTGACCAATCTCGCCGCCGCCCAGATCGGCGACCTCGGCAAGGTCAACCTCTCCGCCAACTGGATGGCCGCGCCCGCCGTGCCCGGCGACGCCGCCGACCTCTACGCCGCCGTTCAGGCCGTGGGCATGGAACTTTGTCCCGCGCTTGGCATCACCATCCCCGTCGGCAAGGACTCGATGAGCATGAGCACCGTCTGGAAGGACGGCGAGCAACAGAAGCGCATCACCGCCCCGATCTCGCTCATCGTCTCCGCGTTCTCACCCGTCACCGACATCCGTCTCACGCTCACGCCGCAACTGCAGGCGGTTGCTGATTCCGTCCTTCTCCTGGTTGACCTCGGCCGCAGCAAGAACCGCCTCGGCGGCTCCATCCTCGCGCAGGTCGTCTCGCAGATGGGCGAGGCCACGCCCGACGTGGACAGCGCCACCGACCTCAAAAATTTCTGGAACGCCATCCAGCAGCTCGGCCGCGAACAAAAACTCCTCGCCTACCACGACCGCGCCGACGGCGGTCTGCTCGCCACGGCGGTCGAGATGGCCTTCGCCGGCCACACGGGTGTGAGCATCGAGATTCCGCACCTGCACGAACCCTTCGCCGCCCTCTTCAACGAGGAACTCGGCGCCGTTGTGCAAGTCCGGGAGTCGGATCTCGACGACGTGCTGCTCGCCTTCCGCTCCCACGGCCTGAAGGCGTGTGTTTCGCGCCTGGGCACGCTCAACCCCGCCCACACCTTCCGCGTCATCCAGAACGGCAAGGTGCTCATCGAGGAAAACCTCTTCGCCCTCCGCGCTATCTGGTCCGACGTCACCCGCCGCATCGCCGCGCTCCGCGACAACCCGGTTCACGCCGAGCAGGAACACCAAGTTCGCCTCGACCCGAAGAATCCCGGCATCACCCCGAAGCTTACTTTCAACACCAAACCCTCCGCCCTCAGCACTCAGCGCTCCGCGCAACCCAAGGTTGCCATCCTGCGCGAGCAGGGCGTGAACGGCGAGGTCGAGATGGCCGCCGCCTTCACCCGCGCCGGCTTCCGCGCGGTGGATGTGCACATGACGGACATCCTCGCCGGCCGCGTTTCACTCAAAGACTTCCGCGGCCTCGCGGCCTGCGGCGGCTTCAGCTACGGTGACGTGCTCGGTGCCGGCGAAGGCTGGGCCAAGAGCGCCCTCTTCAACGAGCGCGCCCGCGCCGAGTTCGCCGCGTTCTTCGCGCGCGAGGACGCCTTCGCCCTCGGTGTATGCAACGGCTGCCAGATGGTCAGCAACCTCAAGACCATCATCCCCGGCGCGGAGCACTGGCCCCGCTTCGTGCAGAACAAGTCCGAACGCTACGAGGGCCGCTTCGTTTCCCTGAAGATCGAGAAGAGCCCGAGCGTCCTCTTCCGCGGCATGGAAGGCTCCGTCATCCCGATCGCCGTCGCCCACGGCGAAGGTTATGCCGAGTTTCCCGACACCGCCGCGGCCGCCGCCTTCAGCGCCTCGGGACTCGTCGCCGCGCGGTTCGTGGACAACCACCACCAGCCGACCGAGGTCTATCCGCTGAACCCGAACAGCTCCCCCTTCGGCATGACCGCCTTCACGACGCCCTCGGGCCGCGTCACTATCATGATGCCCCACCCCGAACGCGTCTTCCGCTCCGCCTGCATGAGTTGGTCGCCGAAGGACTGGGGTGAGGACAGCCCCTGGATGCAGCTCTTCTACAACGCCCGCACCTGGGTGGGCTGAGGTTGCTCACGTCGGATTGATCGAAAGTCGCGAGCAAGGGGCCTGCCCGTGGTATTGACCACGCTGCGGTTTGGGGTGAGCCTGCCCGCATGAAAGCACCCCGGCGCTGGTTACTCGTCTTGGTCGCAGGCGTTTTGGTGAATCTGGGTTGGGCCGCCAACGTGCTGCCGATCACCGCCGCGGAAGACGGTGCCTATCACGTCACGGTCAAGGCCACGCACAAGTTCACGCGCAACACGGACAAGCTGAAGGAACAGGCAATGAAGGCCGCCGCCGATTTTTGCGCCAAGGACGGCAAGTCCCTGAAGGTGGTCTCCTGGCAAGAGGACAAGAAGCAGTATCTCGTCGGCGATTTCGCGCAGGTCACGCTCGCTTTCAAGGCCCTCGCCCCCGGCGAGGCGGAACTTGCGCCGGCCTCCGCTGCGGCTCCTATCCCGTCCAAGCCAATGACCACCGATGAACTGGGCGCCGAGCTCACGAAACTGAACGATCTGCGCAAGCAGGGCCTGCTGACTGACGCCGAGTTCGAGACGCTGAAGCAGAAGCTGCTGAACCGTTTCTGATCTTCGCCGCAGGCGCCCTGCAACTTCGGCCGGCCCCTGCGTGTTATCTGGGCATGAAAGTCATCGGCGTCTTCTTCATCTGGTGCCTGCTGCTGGTGGTCTGCTGGCCACTCGCGTTGCTCGCCCTCGTCCTCGCCCCGTTGGTGTGGCTGATCGCCCTGCCCTTCCGGCTGGTAGGCGCATGCCTCGGGGGCCTGTTCGCCTTCATCAAGGCCCTGTTCTTCCTGCCCGCGCGGCTGCTAGGGGCAAAGTGCTGAAGCCCGGTCCAGGAACTCACTCCTGTCCGGTCGGTCGGCTTATGCGCGTGTTGGACCTGAACGAGGCAACCGCAGCTTGGCCTTGAACCTGGTGCCCGGCGAAGCGATGGTGGCGGCACCCCATGGTCACCGGCCCCCTGCTTTTCGCCGTCCTCGCGCTGGGCATCGCCTTCATCGTCGTCGCGACCACCCGCTGGAAGCTGCATCCCTTCCTGGCCTTGCTCGTGACCGCCTACGCGGTCGGCCTGAGCGCAGGCCTCGGCGCGGAACAGGCGCTCACCGCCCTCACGAACGGCTTCGGCCGCACGGTCGGCGCCATCGGCATCGTCATCAGTTGCGGCTGCATCATCGGCACCGCGCTTGAGCGCAGCGGCGGAGCCCTCGTCATGGCCAACGCCATGCTCCGCCTGATCGGACAGACGCGCGCCGTGCTCGCCATGTCATGCACCGGCGCCGTCGTTTCCATCCCGGTATTCTGCGATTCCGGCTACGTGATCCTCTCCCCGCTCAACCGTTCCCTGGCACGCCGCACCGGACAATCCATGGCGGCTTTCGCGGTCGCGCTGAGCATGGGCCTTTATACCACGCACTGCCTCGTTCCACCCACACCCGGTCCGATCGCCGCGGCCGGGGAACTGCGGGCCGACCTGGGACTTGTCATCATCTTCGGCCTGCTGGTGTCCATCCCGGTCGTGGCGGTAACCTACTTCTATGCGGTGCGCATCGGCCACAGACTGCCCATCGCACCACCCGCTGCGGCTGAAACGGCGGCCGAGACGACCACCCCGCCCGGCACTCTCGGCGCCTTCGCGCCCATCCTTTTGCCCGTGCTGCTGATTGCGGCAAAATCGATCGCGGATCTGCCCGCCCGGCCGCTGGGCGACGGCCCGCTGCACACGATCCTTGGCTTCTTGGGCAATCCCAACACGGCCCTGCTCCTCGGGGTGTTTCTGACGTGGTTCGTCGTGCGTCGGCACGGGCAAGCCGCCTTCGGCCAATGGAGCGGCGAGGGCCTGCGCGACGCCGGCACGATCATCCTGATCACCGCCGCCGGCGGGGCCTTCGGCGCGGTGCTCCGTGAGACGCCGCTGGCGAAAATCGTGGGCGACATGCTCGGTTCGGTCTCCCTCGGCCGCTTCAACCTCGTGCTCCCTTTCCTTGTAGCCGCGGGGCTCAAGACCGCCATCGGTTCCTCGACCGTGGCCATGATCACGACCGCCTCGTTGATCTCACCCCTGCTGCCGACGCTGGGACTGTCGGCCGGATACGGCCCGGTGCTGGCAACGCTGGCCGTGGCCGGCGGTTCGATGGTGGTCTCGCATGTGAACGACAGCTTTTTTTGGGTCATCACCCAGATGTCGGGCCTCTCCGTCACTCAAGGCTATCGGCTGATCACGGTGGCCTCGGCCCTCGCCGGCATAACAGCCCTGCTCGCCGTGCTGGTGTTGGGATTTGTCCTGAACTGAAGGAAAATGCCGGCCCCTGTCCGCAGCACATCTTCCTGATCGTTGGAATTGCGAGCTTCCCTCGCCGGCTGCTGACAGCACGCTGTCAGTTTCTCGTGTTAGCTTAGGGACGCATTCCACCGATCCACGCTCCATGACCGATTCCACGCCTCCCACCTCCGCCTCCGAGGCCGGCGCTGTGCCTTCCTTTTGGCGCAGCGTCTGGCTCGCCATCAAAGGCACGCACAGTGACTTCACCACCCTGCCGCTCAACCGGGCCGTGCTGCTGCTCGCCGTGCCCATGGTGCTGGAGATGTCCATGGAGTCGCTGTTTGCCGTCGTGGATGTCTTCTGGGTGTCGCGTCTCGGCAGCGAAGCGGTCGCCGTGGTGGGACTGACCGAATCGGTCATGTCGCTGATCTACGCCGTGGCCATCGGTATTTCCTTCGCCGCCACGGCCATCGTCGCGCGGCGCATCGGCGAGAACAATCCCGCCCTCGCCGCCCAGGCTGCGGGCCAGATCATCGTGTTGGGCGCCACCGTGGCCGCGGGCATGGGCCTGATCATGGGATGGTTTGCCGGTGACATCCTCCGCCTCATGGGCGCCAGCCCCGCGGTCATCGAACTCGGCACGGGCTACGCCCGCATCATGTTCGGCGGCAATGCCACGGTTTTCCTGATTTTCCTGATCAATGCCGTGTTTCGCGGGGCCGGCGATGCGGTCATCGCCATGCGCACGCTGTGGCTGGCCAACGCGCTCAACATCGCCCTCGATCCCTGCTTCATCTTCGGCTGGGGACCTTTCCCCGAGATGGGCGTGGCCGGTGCGGCCGTGGCGACCAACATCGGACGCGGCATCGGCGTGTGTTACCAGCTCTGGCATCTCACGACCCGCGCCGGTCGCGTGCGGCTCCACCTGCCCGACCTCCTGCCGCACCGCGAATCGCTTGCCACCATCCTGCGAACCTCGGGCAACGGCATCGCCCAGCTGATCATCGCGACGACCAGTTGGATCGGCCTGTTCAAGATCCTCTCGGTCTTCGGCAGCCCGGTGCTGGCCGGCTACACCATCGCCATCCGCGTGGTCATCTTCGCCCTGATGCCCGCGTGGGGCCTCGCCAACGCCGGCGCCACGCTGGTGGGTCAGAACCTCGGCGCCAAGAGCCCCGAGCGCGCCGAGCAGTCCATCCGGATCGCCGTCCGCTATAACGTCATGTTCCTCGGCGCGGTCGGGCTCGTCTTCATCGTCTTCTCGCGGCTCATCGCCGGGCTGTTCACGACCGACCCGCAGGTTTATCCCGAGGCGGTGCGTGCCCTCTGGATCATCAGCCTCGCCTTTCCGCTCTACGCCGCCGGCATGTGCCTGGAGGCAACCTTCAACGGCTCGGGGGACACCTGGACGCCCACACGGCTTAACTTCTTCTGCTTGTGGCTCGGCCAGGTGCCGCTCGCCTGGGTGTTGTCCGGCCCGGCCGGGCTCGGTCCGCTCGGAGTTTACATTGCCGTGCCGGTGTCGTTCACGGCGTTGACGGTGTGGAGCGCGGTGCTATTTCGACGCGGCAAGTGGAAGGAACAAAAGGTCTGAGCCCCAGCGCGGAGGCTGAACCGACATGAGACGCGTTTCCTTCAGAATCCAGAGATTGGGATCGAGCTTGGCCCGGGCGTAGCGCACGGCATCGAGTTCGGCCCGGCCACCGGGCATCTCGATGCGCTCAAGGCGTCCGTCCACCTCGACTTCCACGGGCATCGGGAACGGATAGTTCTCGGGCACCTCCCACTTCAGCACCAGCTTGTCGCCTTCAATCGAGGAAAGGAGCTTCGGCAGCTTGGGCTGATAGAGGTAGAAGTTGAAAAACCAGCTGAGGTCGCGACCGGCGACGGTGTTGGCCGTGCGCACGAAATCGTCCGAATTCACGATGCGACCGGCGCGGCCGTCCTTGGGCCGGTCGCCGAGCTCCGGCGGATAAGCGAACCGCCGCAGCACCTCGAGGGTCTTCTCCGCTCCGAGCTGGTAGCGCAACATGTGGACGATCCACGCGCCCTTGAAATAGACCTCGTTGCCGAGCTTGTCGTCCATCTGCTGCATCGAAGCCGAGTCCGCCGGCACGACCGGGTTCTCGTTTTTGATGCGGCGACGGTTGTCATACATCGCGTGGTGGTAGGCCATGGCGCCTTCGCGTTCCTCGGCGTAGAGCGCCTGCATGTAAGTGCAGAGTCCCTCGTGAATCCAGAAGTCGCGCCAGTCGGCAACCGACACCAGGTTGGCCCACCATTCGTGGCCGAGCTCGTGGTGGTGCAACCAGTCGTAGCCGTAGGCACCGCCCTTGTATTTGTTGCCGTAAGCGATGATGGACTGGTGCTCCATGCCGAGATGCGGCGTCTCAGCCACGCCGTATTTCTCACCGCGGAACGGATACGGCCCGAGCGTCCGCTCGTAGAAGTTCAGATGCTCCATGAACTCGGGAAAAATCTTCTCCCCGGCTGCCTTGTTCTCGGGCAGCACCCAGTAGGTCATCGGAACTTTTTCGCCGGTCACGCTGGTGTAGGTGCCGGTGACGGTGTCGTAGGGGGCGATGTTGAGCGCGACGCCGTAGTTGTTGATCGGGTAATCGGTGTGCCAGTGATAGGTGCGCGTGCCGTCGTCGTGCGGGATAACTTCGACGAGACGCCCGTTGGTCGCGACGACCAGCGGTTGCGGCACCCGGATACGGAGCGTGAAAGACTCGGGCTTGTCAGAGGGGTGATCCTTGCAGGGCCACCAGAGATCGGCGCCCTCGCCCTGGCACGATGTGGCGATCCATGGCTGGCCGTCTTTGGTTTTGTCCCAACTGAACCCGCCGTCCCATGGCGCCTTCACGGCCACGCGTGGCGCCCCGGCGTAGTCCACCGTGGCGCGCAGGCTTGTCCCGACCGGCTGCGTGGCGCCGAGATTAACCCAAAGTCGCGGACCGCGGCGCTCGAAGCGTGCGACCTGCGCGGCTGACTCTCCGACCGTCACCCGCACCGCGCTCACCGTCAGCCGCGGGTCGAGATCGAGCACCAACCAGTCGAGCGGGGCCTTGGCGAACGCGCTGATCGTGGCACTGCCTCCGATGGACTTCTTGGCGGGGAAAATCTGCAACGCCAGATCTACGTGGCGCAGATCATAGGCGGCCTGTTCCGGCAATAGGTCGGCCCCCGAGTCCTCCGAGGCCGTGCGCGGGACGTTCGCCTTGGGCGACGTCTGGCAGCCGGCCAGCAGCAGAACCGAAAGTGCCAACGAACATGAAACCACACGTCCCGACCGAACAATTTGCATGCGGTGTGGTTATCCCATGCCGCGACCGAGTCAACGACCGCTCCGTCCCGGCCAGCGCGGAGCCTAGCGTGGCACCGGGGCGCGCGAGCGGGAACTCCGCCGGCGCGAGTCGCGGATGCAGCTCAGGTTCTTGCACGCCCGGATAAACGCCTGCGCCCCGGCCTGCTCAAAGGCCGTGAACGCCGCCGTGCGCTCCAAAGCCGCGGCCTCAGCGTCGCCGTCGAGATCGAGCAGGTCCGCCAGCCGGCACCGCACCTGCGCCGCCGGCACGGGCGCCTGCATTTTTTGCCACCGGCTCAACGCACCCCGCAGGTGACCGATGGCCTCCCGCCGCCGGCCCTCCGCCGCCGCCACTTCGCCCCGGGCCCGGTCCGTGAGCGCCTGCAAGGCGGGCGTCGAGACGAGTTCCGGTTCGCGCTGAAGGGCGAGGAGCGCGGCCCGTGCCTCCTCGAGCCGGCCGACGGTGGCCGTGATGATCGCATGCCAAGCGAGCGCCTGCCCTCGCTTTGAGCGGCACGACCAGCCGTTGTCGGCCAACGCGCGTCCGAGCAGTTTGGCGGCCGCCTCGGCGTTGCCCTCCGCGTAATGCACCAACGCCAGGCCGAACCGGCATTCCCAGCCAAGTTCGGTGGCCCGCAGGAAAGCCTCGCGGGCCGGTGCGGTTTCGCCGCGAGCCAGCAGGATTTCCCCCAGTGCTGTCCAGGCGTCGCCCTCGGCCCAGGGCGCCTGTCGGGCGAGCGTCACGATGGTGGCACGAATCTCCTTCTCCGCGGCGCGGAGGTCACCGCGAACGCTCAGCACCTCGGCCCGGTGCAGCCGGCAGAGGCCGGGATAGCCCTCCACTCCTTTGCCCTCGGACCAACGGGTGAACTGGTCCGTCCACTGCCCGGCCCGGTGCCAGTCCGAGCGTGTGAGGCAGCCGAAAATCACCCCGCAATAAACCAGCCCACCGGCCCACGGGCTCAACCCGCTGCCGACGACCGAGGCCGCCGCCTCGTCGAGGGCCGCCATCCCGGCCCGGATGTCACCCAGGTAGAGCCGGGCCTCGCCCACGTGCACCAGGCCGAGGCTCTCCAAATCGGGGTCGCCAAATTTTTCGCCCGCCGCCCGGGCACTCTCGCCCAGCTGCAGGACGGTCTCGATTTCATTTTGCAGCAGCGCCATGCGGGCCCCCAGCAGATCAAGGTAACCTTTCTCGCGACACGGCGGCTCGGTCTCCAGCAGACGCACCGCCCGGTGATACCAGCCCTTGGCCAGCACCGGTTCGCGCCACTCGACCCGCAGCTGCGCGAGCAGGATCGCTACCCAGGCCGCGCGGCGCCGGTCGCCCCGGGTGGTGAAAGCCGCCACGGCCCGCTCCAAGGGCTCGGCCGCCTCGTGCGGCCGTCCGGCACATTGGGCCGCATGCGCCCAGCGTTGCAGATCCTCGGCCGAGAGCCCCTCGACGTGATCCACCCTGCGGAAGGCCGCCATCGCGCGCCCCCATTCTCCGCGCACGTAGGCGGCCTGCGCCGCCTTGGCGGCGGACGAACGCCCCGCTGCTTCGGTCGCCGCGGGCGCGGCGGGCTCGTCGCACAACCGGTAGCCTTGGCGGGCGAAAGTGCGGATCGCCTCGGCCGCACCGGCCTTGGCCAACGCCGAACGCGCCAGGCTCACCGCCCGTTGCAACGAAGCGTCGGTCACGATCACCCCCGGCCACACACGGTCCAGCAATTCATCCTTGGGCACGACCCGATCCCGGTGGCTCGCGAGATAGACCAGCAGATCGAACACACGCGGCTGCAGCTTGAGCACACGACCGCCGGTGCGGATTTCGCGGGTGCCGGCGTCAATTTCGAACCTGGCAAAGCGGTGGACCATGAATCACCCGCGCGGCCTTCCACGGGCGGCGCGAGCGAATGGTAAGGATTTAATCAGGTCAAGGAAAGGACTTCGCCACCCGGTATCGCTAGGATGACGCCACTTCACCCAAGGCCGATCCCGCATCGGCCAAGGATCAATCCAAACCAACACCCATACCATCCCATGAAAAGCTACATCATCCTCCGCCGCAGTGGCTGGGCCTCCGCCCAGGAACTCGAAATCGCCGCCGGTCGCTCCACCCGTGTCGGCCAGAACGAAATGGCCGGACGCGTCCGCTGGATCCGCTCCTACGTTATCAACGAACCCGATGGCCGCCTCAGCACCGTGTGCGTTTACCAAGGCATCGACCCCGAAGCCATCCGCGAACACGCCCGCTGCGCCAAGCTCCCGGCCGACGAGATCATCCCGATCGGCGAAACGGTGATCATCAACGACGACCCTCCGAAGACCGCCTGACGCGGCCTTCCAGGCAGCCCCACCATGACACCCCAACTCCTGCCTCCGCCGGAAATCGCCACTGCGCAACCGCCCGCCTGGGCGGTTGCCAGTGCCCTCCTGCTCGCCGTGGTCTTTGCCGCCGGTTTCACCTTCGCCACCATGCTCGTGTGACCTCCGCCCCTCTCCATTCCAACCCGCCATGAAATCCCTCCACGTCCCCTCCTTCACCCAACGCGCCATCGTCCTGTTGTATGGCATCGTTTCCTACGCGATCTTCTTCGCGACCTTCTGTTACGCCGCCGGCTTTGTCGGCAATTTCCTCGTGCCCAAATCCATGGACGCACCCCCGACCCTGGCCGTCGGGCCCGCTCTATCCATCAATGCCGCGCTGCTCGGGCTCTTCGCCGTGCAACACAGCCTGATGGCCCGGCCGTTCTTCAAACGCTGGCTGGCCCGCTTCATCCCCGAGGCGGCCGAACGCAGCACTTACGTGCTCGCCTCTTCGCTCGCCCTGATCGCCCTCTTTGCCCTGTGGCAGCCCATGGGCGGCATCATCTGGGAAGTCCGACATCCGGTGGCGGCCGCGCTCCTGCACTCCGGCTTCGCCTTCGGCTGGCTCCTGGTGTTGGTGACGACCTTTTTGATCAACCACTTTGATCTCTTCGGCCTTCGCCAGGTGTGGAAGTTTTTCCTCAACACGCCGTATCGCCCGCTCAAGTTCGTCACACCCGGGCCCTACAAGCTCGTGCGTCACCCGCTATACGTCGGCTGGTTTTGCGCCTTCTGGTTCACGCCTACGATGACAGCCGCGCACCTCGTCTTCGCGATCGCCACGTCGGTTTACATCCTGGTGGCCATCCAGCTGGAGGAGCGTGACCTGGTCGATGTCCACGGGGCCGACTACCTGGAGTATCGGCGCAAGACCCCGATGCTGATCCCGCGCCTGGCGACGACCGACAGCGAACAGTTGCCCAAACAGGCGGCCTCCTGAGTCACGATCCTTGTTCCCGCCCAACCCGGTGGAGGCCATTGCCCGGCCCCACCGGTTTCGACGCTCCGATGAAATCCACGACGCCCCGGTTTTCCCTGTTCCACGCGCTGATGGCGCCCGACACGACCACCGCCCTTTCGATACCGGCGCCGGAAGGCAGGTGCCTGCGACGTGCGGGACACTGCGCCAAGGCGGAAAACCTCGCCCCTTGCACGCTTTGCAAGGCTTGCTGGCATCGCCCGGCCCTGCGGTCCGGAATTAATCGCCCTTACTCCTCACGCACGACAAACTGGGCAACCGATCAAGCGACAATTCAAACGTCGGCGTCGGTCTTGGAACCTTCGTGAAAGCCCAACTCGTCCTGATATCCATCACCGGCATCTCGGATGAAAACAAACGAGAAGACGGTAAGAAACAGACCGGCGGCAACTAGGCAGAGGATGAACATGGGCGGGGGTGACTGCCTCACATGTGCATAACCAGTTCCACCCCTAGGCCAGCGTTCACAACAACCTATTTATAATCATAATAGGACTTTCTTTTGTTGATGCAAACGGCTGGCGGGCAGTTTTTTCCCCATACTTTGTATCGAAAATATAACACTTTCGTTACAATCCTTTGGCCCTGCGGGGTCTCCCACCCCTTAGCAAACGACCTCAGCAATGACGGACAAATTCACCGATGAAACGGTCGGTGTTGCGGCCAGTCACCTGGGCCTCGATGTGCCGCCGCAAGCCGTGAATCCGCTCGGTCAGCTGGACTTTGACTTCCAAACGTTGCCCAAGACTGAGGATCGCCTGGGTTTTGGTCTTCTGCCAGCGCCAGCAGGTGAGACCAATGCAGATGGGCTTCGTGCTTGTCGGGACTTCGGGGGTAATCGTCGGCTCCATGGTGGGTCGTTGAAGCCTAAATCACGCCAACCGCTGTCAGCTTTCCCGTCCTAAACAGAAAATCTGGCCACCGATTCGTTGCCACGCCGCTCACTTGTTTAGCTGCTGCATCTTGTCGCGAAAGAAACGCCCCTGCCGGGAGGGCGTGTAATTCCAATCCTCCAGCAGATTGGGCGTCCACTCGACGTCGAACACCCAAGGCGTCCACGATATGCCGCGCTTCTCGAAAAACGCGATGATGGCCTCGCCGTAGGTCTCGTCGCCGATCACGGGCACGTGCGAACCGCGCTCCCCTTCCTGCATGAAACCGAATTCGGTGGCGATCATCGGATAGCGGGCGGCGACCTCACCCCAGTCGCGCTGCCAGTTGGATTCCCAGTTTTCCCGCCGCTTCTGCGGATAGGGATGCGTCACGTAGGCGACGTTCGACGCCCGGATCGGATCGTAGCGGACCTGCGACAGGTCGTAGCCCCAGTTGAAGCCGGCCACGAGCACAATGGCCCGCGGGTTGATGGACTGGACCATCGAGGTGAGGTCCTCGATAAAACGCCGGTAATCGCCCCACGGCATCGGTCCCATGTTGCCGTCGCGATTGGTCGGCTCGTTGTAGAGTTCATACATCGCGACGACCGGATTGCCCTTGTAGCGCTCGGCAATCGTATACCAGAAACGGAAGGTCTCGTCGCGCGACGTAAGATAACGCGGCGTGTGATACACCCCCGTCAACAGGTTGCCGATGGTGTGCCAGTCAATGATCACATACATTCCGAGCTCGCCCGACCACTGCACGGCTTGGTCCAGGAGCTTCAGGTATTCCGCCTCCCCTACCCGGCGCCAGTCCGCCGGATGGATGGGAATGCGCACGACGTTGGCATTCCACTTCTTCGCTTCCTCGAAATAGCGTCGTCCCCACTGGCCCTTTTTCACCATCTCCGCCGGATCCGACAGCGCCAGGCCACGGAAAACAACCGTCTCCCCCTGCGGATTGACGAAGCGGTTTCCTTTCACCGCGATTGCCGGCAGCGTGGCCGTCGCCTTCGCCTCGGTTGGCGGTGCGCTGAACGGCACAGGAGCGGCTGCGGCTGCCGGCGCTGAAGCAGACGCACTCTGCGCCACCAAGGCACCGGAGGAAACCAGACTGGCCAGCAGAAACAAACAGAGACGGATTTTCATGGGGTAAGCCGTGACCATTGGCCACCACCCCGCGTTGGCAACGCCGACTTCGGTCAAACAGCTGACCGGGACTTGGCCTTCAGCTTGTCGGCCTCCTCGCGCAGGAGCTTCGCAAAGGTCTCCGCATGCGGATTGGGCCGGTCCGCGGGCAAACCGGCCAGAATGACGACTTCAGGCAACGCCGGCGAAAACGGCCTCATCACCAGTGAGCGCGGCAGGATACTCGCCACCCCGTCAGTGAGAATCGTCGCACCTTTCGCAGCCTCCAGTCCCGCAAACATGGTCGTGACGCCATCGTTCACCAGCACGGTGAAGTCCGGCGTGACACCGTGCGGTTTGAGCACCGTCCTCATCCAGCCGACGTAATCGGGAAAATTCGCCCTTCCGAGCCCGTGCAGCGGCAGGCCTTTGAGCCGCTTCGGCGAAACCTTGGCCAGCTTCGCCAGCGGATGCTCCTGCCCCGCCACCAGCACGAGCGACATGCGGCGGATTTCCGACCACTGAAATCCGCGGACCAGCGTCTCGATGCTCGCCGGCGCGATCACCAAATCGAGCAGACCGGCCGCGACCTTGTCTGCGATTTCCCGCGGCGCGAGGTCTTCCAGCTCGATGCGCACCCGCGGCACGGCCGCCTGGAAGCGCTCGAGCGCCTTCGGCATGATGCCCGCCGTCAGCGACGGCCCGTAGCCCACGCGCAACACCTCGCTCTTCGCCTCGCCGCGCACGCGCTGGATGGCCTGATCCGCGCGCGCCAACAGGTCACGCGCCTCCTCGTAGAAGATTTCGCCGGCCTCGGTCAGCGTGACGGCGTTGGTCCCGCGCACAAAAAGCGGGACGCCGAGCTCATCTTCCAAATCCTTCACCTGCCGGCTGAGCGCCGGCTGCGTCAGGTGCAGGTTGTTCGCCGCCCGGCTGAAGCTGCCATGGGCCGCAACGGCCGCGAAGTAGCGGAGATGCCGGAGTTCCATGCCGGAGACGCTGGGTATTACCAAAAGTATGAGCGAGGCCAAAAACACGGCATTGGGCAGTTTCGCCCGTATCGGTTATTCTCATGTCACTCCGACAACGAACCACCTGAAGCCCTCAACCGAAACCCTCCCATGCTCGCCGCCACGCTCACCCTCGCCGCCCTCACCGTCCTTCTGACTCTGGACGACACCCTTAGTGATGACAACCGCCAGACCGTCGCCGTCGAGTCCGACGAGCACGCCCCTCATTCCCGCCGTTAGAACCGAAACCCTCCTCAGCCCCCCTCAATCACATTTCCCTTTATGAACGCCATCAACCGCTCCCAACTCATCGATCAGCTCAACTGGCGCTACGCCACGAAGCAGTTTGATCCTGCCAAAAAGATCTCCGCCCAGGACTGGGCCGCCCTCGAGGAGGCGCTCGTGCTCACGCCGTCCAGCATCGGTCTCCAACCGTGGGCCTTCCTCGTCGTGGACGATCCGGCCGTGCGCGCCAAGCTCCTGCTCGCCTCCTACGGCCAACCGCAGGTTGTTGACGCCTCGCACCTCGTCGTCTTCGCGACGAAGACCAACTATTCCGAGGCCGACGTTGACGCCCATGTCCGCCAAGCCGCCAAGATCCGCGGCGTTTCCGTCGAATCGCTCGACGGTCTCCGCGGCATGGCCGTGCGCTCCGTCGTGCAAGGCATGGATGAAACCGCCCGCCGTAACTGGGCGACCAACCAGACCTACATCGCGCTCGGCAACCTCGTCACGAGCGCCGCCCTGCTCGGCATCGACGCCGCCCCGATGGAAGGCTTCGAACGGGCCCGCTACGACGACATCCTCGGCCTCAAGGTCCGCGGCCTGACCGCCTCCGTCATCGCCGCCCTCGGCTACCGCAAGCCCGGCGACAAATACGCCACCGCCCCCAAGGTCCGCTTCCCCCGCGAGGAAGTCGTCGTCCACGTCTGAAGGCCCGACATGCACAAGTAACCTATTAGGTTACTTGTGCATGGGTGCCGCTTTTTGAAAGCTACCCGGAGGTCCCTGCTAGGACCCGTTTGTTACCTGCTGCTTGATCCGTGCTGGCTGCAAGGGCTTTGCGGCGCTCAGTCTTCGCGCAAGGCCTCGATGGGCGAGACGCGTGAGGCGCGGCGCGAGGGCAGGAAGGTGGCGAGGAGCACGACGATCATCATGACCGCCGCGGTCGCCAGGAGCACGCCCGGATGAACAGCACTCACCCCGAAGAGCTGGCTCTTCATCGCATGTCCTGCGCCCCAGGCGCCAAGCGCACCGAGAACAATACCGGCGATGAGCAAACGAGCACCCAACCCGAGAAACTGGGCCAGCACCTGGCCGGGCTGCGCGCCGAGCGCCATGCGCACGCCGATTTCCCGGCGCCGCTGGTTCACCGCATAGGCGAGCACACCGTAGGTGCCCACGGCCGCCAGCGCGAGCGCCACCGCGGCGAAGATGATCGCCAGCATGGCCGGCGAACGCCGCGCGACCATGCTTTCGTCAATCCACGCCTGCATGGGCTTGAGTTCGTCCACGGGCAGCTCGGGATCGAGCTGCAGCACGACTTTTTGCAGCATCGGTGCCAGCGCCGTCGGCGCCATGGTCGTGCGGATCACGACCGAAAAGTTGTTAGGCGTGTAGTTGCCCTTCATCGGGAAATAGATGGCGCCCTGCGCGTTGGTCTCCGCCAGTTCCCGTTGTTTCACGGTGCCAACGACGCCGACGATCGTAAACGCCTCCTTGGCGTCGAAATTCGGGTTCGCGGCGATCCGCCGGCCCAGCGGGCTCTGGCCCGGCCAGTAGCGCCGGGCAAAATCCTGATCCACGAGACAAACCCGCAGATCACGGTGGTTGTCGGCGTCCTCCAGGAAGCGTCCTTCGATCAGCGGAATGCCCATGGCCTGCCAATATTCGCCGATCGCCGACGACATGTAGTGGGCCCGCACGGTCTCGCCCGCGACCGGCTCGCGGCCCTCGATGGAGGTCGCGCTGTTGTTGATGTTACCGCCCATGGGCAGGCCCGCGATCAGGCCAACCGAGGAGACGCCGGGCTGGGAGCGAAGCTCGGTGAGCAGACGCTCCATGAAGGCCAACCTCGGTTCATTCTCCGGATAACCCTTCCACGGCAGCGCAATGTTGCCGGTCAGGACCTGCTCGGGGCGGAAGCCCGGCGAGGTAGCCATGATTTTCCGCAAGCTGAGGCCGAGCAGCCCCGCGCCGCTCAGCAGCACGAAGGCGAGCGCGACTTGGGCAACGATGAAACCGTGGCGCACCCGATGCGCGGCACGGGTGGTCGTGCCGCCGCGTGATTCGGTCTGCAGCACCGACGCCAAACGGGCGTGCAGGCTGAACCAGATGATCGGGACCGACAGCGCCAAGCCCACGACGGCCGAAGCCGCCAGCGAGAACAGCGCGAGCCGGGCGTCAAACTGCACCGCTGCGCCCACCGGCAGCTGGTCGGCGCCGAGCGTCGCGAGCAGCTGGATGCCGGCTGCGCCGACGACCAAGCCCAGCAATCCGCCGCCCAAGGCGAGTAGCACGGTCTCAATCGCCACCTCGCGGGCGACATGCCCGGCCCCGGCACCGAGCGCCTGGCGCACGGCCAGCTCCTTGGTGCGGCCGCTGGCGCGGATGAGCAGCAGGTTCACGAGGTTCACCCCGCCGATGAGCAGAAGAAAGAACACACCGCCCTGTAGGAGCAGCAGCACGGGCTTGATCTCCCGGACGGTGTCCGCGTGCAGGCTGAAAACATCGGTGCGGAACTTCGCGCCCTTGAGCAGGGCAGAAAAGGGATCGTCCTCGACCTGCTGGGCGTTGAGCGCGTTGATCTGTTCCTGTGCGACCGCAATACTGGCTCCCGGGGCAAGCCGCGCGATCAGCTGCATATTATTGGAGTGGCGGCGGTCGGGCTTGCGATCCTCGGCATTGGAGGCGAGCGGGACGAAAAACCGGGCCTTGCTCGTGAAGTAGCGGAAACCCGGCGGCAGCACGCCGATGACCGTGACCGGCAGCGAGTCCACGATGAAGGTCTTGCCGAGCACCTCGGGGTCGGCGTTGAACTGGTGGCGCCAGAATTCGTCGGTGAGGATGGCCCGGGCGCTGTCCTTGTAGAACATCTCCTCCTCCGTGAAGGTCCGGCCCATGGCCAGCGGCACGCCGAGGGTGGCGAAAAATTCCGGCGAAACGCGGTCGCGATCCACGCGTTGCGGCGACCCGGCGCCGCCGATGATGGCGTTGCCGCCCTGATAGATCGCCGTCGAGGCGAAGGCCTTGATGAGTTCCCGGCGGTCGTAGTAGTTCGGCAACGAGGCCCCGGCGCGCTCCACGCCGGCTCCCGGATAGGCGTTCACCGCGGTCACCAACCGATCCGGTTCGGGATACGGCAGCGCCCGCACCAGCACCGCGTCCACCACGGCGTAGATGGCGACATTGGCCCCGATGCACAGGGCCAGCGTGAGCAACACGGTCAGCGTGAAACCGCGCTCGCGGGCGAGCCGGCGGAAAATTTGTCGGAAATCAGCCAGGGGAATCAGGGAGTGCACGGAGACTTAACCCGCGATACGCGACTCCAGTTACAGATTTTTTAGTGGAGCGCGGGCGAACTCGCCTGCGAAAGCCGTCCGCGGCGGGATCGCCGCGGCTCCAGCGGCGATCTCAAGCGTCGTAACGATACCCCACCCCGTGCACCGTCACGATCGTCTTCGGCTCGTCCGGCGTCTTTTCTATCTTCTTGCGCAACTGGGCGATATGCTGGTCGAGCGTCCGGGTGGTGCCGAAATAGTCCACCCCCCAAACCGAGTTCAGCAAGGCATCGCGGGTGAGTATCTCGCCCGGAATATCCCGGGAGCG
>CBINOW010000081.1:0-21207 GCA_966252395.1 uncultured Oleiharenicola sp.
GGTTGGCGGGGTTCATGAAGATGGTGCGGGTCTCGGCGTATTCGACGAGGCGGCCGAGGTAGAAGAAGGCGGTGCGGTCGGAGCAGCGGGCGGCCTGCTGCATGTTGTGGGTCACGATCACGATGGTGAAGTCCTTCTTCAGGTCGTGGATCAGCTCCTCGACCTTGGCGGTGGCGATGGGGTCGAGGGCCGAGCAGGGCTCGTCCATCAGGATGATCTCGGGCTCGACGGCGATGGCGCGGGCGATGCAGAGGCGCTGCTGCTGGCCGCCGGAGAGGCCGAGGGCGCTCTGGTGCAGGCGGTCCTTGACCTCGTCCCAAAGGGCGGCGCCGCGCAGGCTCTTCTCCACGACCTCGTCGAGGCGCGACTTGCGCTTCTCGCCCTGGATGCGGAGGCCGTAGGTGATGTTCTCGTAGATGGACTTCGGGAAGGGGTTGGACTTCTGGAAGACCATGCCGACGCGCTTGCGCAGCTCGATGACGTCCACGCGCGGGTCGTAGATGTTGACGCCATCGATGCGGATCTGGCCGGTGCCGATGCGCGTGCCGTCAATGAGGTCGTTCATGCGGTTGAGGCAGCGCAGGAGCGTGGACTTGCCGCAGCCGGAGGGTCCGATGAAGGCGGTGACCTCCTTCTCGGCGATGTTGAGCGTGATGTCGTGCAGCGCCTGACTGGTGCCGTAGAAGAAGTCCACGTCGTCGATCTCGATCATGGGGCGCGCGGCGCCGGGTTTGGCCGCGGCCTTGGCGGGCGACGGCGTGAGGGCCGTCGGCACGGCTACCTGGCGGACGGTGACGGAAGTGGAGGGAGCTTCGGGCATGAGCGTGGTTACCATTTGTATTTCTTGCGCAAACGGACGCGCAGCACGATGGAGGTCATCGCGATGGCGGCCACGGTGAACAGGAACACGAACGCCGTGCCGTATTGGACGTCGTGCGTGTATTCGTTTTGGGGAATCTTGGAGGCCACCACGTAGATGTGGTAGGGCAACGCCATGACGCCCTGGAAAAAGAAGTCGGTGGCCTTTTGCACCTGCCAGGGCAGCTCGTCGCGGACGACAAAGGCGGCGGTGAACATGATCGGCGCGGTCTCGCCGGCCACGCGGGCGATGGAGAGCACCGAGGAGGTCAGAATGCCCGGCAGCGCGTAGGGCAGGACGTTGGTGAGGATGGTCTGGAGCTTGGTCGCGCCGAGGGCCAGCGAGCCCTCGCGGTAGCCCTTGGGCACGGCCTTCAGGGCCTCCTCGGAGGCGGTGATGATGATCGGCAGCACCATGAACGCGAGGGTCAGCCAGCCCGCGAGCAGCGAGACGCCCATGTTCAGCGCGATGACGAACATGCCGAAGCCGAAGAGACCGTAAACGATGGAGGGCACGCCCGCGAGGTTGACGATGGACAGGCGCAGGAAGCGCACAAACGGACCGTCGGTGGCGTATTCGCTCAGGTAGATCGCGCTCATCACGCCTAGCACCAGCGCGATGGCGATGGAGCCGACGACGAGCAGGATCGTGCCAACGATGTTGGGGAAGATGCCGCCGGCGGAATAGACGAAGGTCTCGACCCGCGCGCCCTTGAGTTTCTCGGGGTTCGCCTCCTTGAAGGCGCGGAACTCGCGGTCGCCCATGCGGACCTTCTGGCCGTCGAGCTCGACGACGTTGAGGGTCTCGGGTGCCTGGGTGAGGAAAGGCACGTTGATGAACGGGGCCTTGGTCTGGAAGATCACCGCCCCACCCTTGATGCCGATGTCGAGGAAGATGAACAGCGCGCAGGACAGCACGAAGTAGGTGCCGAGGCGGAGGAGCCAGAACACGGCCTGTTCGGCGCGCTTGGCGGCCGAAGGCTTGGCGAAGAGCTTGGCGTCGGGGGCGCTCATGGGATCACGGTAGGGCGGCGAGTCCCTTCGCCGCCGAGCCCGGCGCGGAACGGAGTCCGCGCCCTACCTGAGCAAGGTGAAAAGGGAACCACAGGAATTGTCATCGCGAGCCCGGTCCAACCGGGCGTGGCGATCCAGTCAGATGGATTGCCGCGTCGGCCCGGGGCGGGCCTCCTCGCAATGACCGAATGGAGGGCAGCGTTCATCCGATGGAGATGCGGTAGCGGCGCACGATTTTCTGCGCGAGCCAGTTGATGAGCATGGAAATGAGGAAGAGCACGACGCCGACCATGAAGAGCGCGCGGTAGTGGATGCTGTTGCGCACGACCTCGCCCATCTCCTGTGCGATGATGCCGGTCATGGTGTGGACAGGCTGGAAGACGGCGCCGAGGCCCGCGCTGAAGTCGGGAATCTCGATGCGGTTGCCGGCGCATAGCAGCACGACCATCGTCTCGCCGATCACACGGCCGAAGCCGAGGAGGATGGCGGCCATGATGCCAGAGAGCGCGGCGGGGATGGTGATGCGAATAATGGTCTGCAGGCGCGTGGCGCCGAGGGCCAGCGAAGCCTCCTTGAAGGAGCGCGGCACGTTGTTGATGGCGTCCTCGGCCAGCGAGAAAATCGTGGGCACGGCCATCAGCGCGAGCAGGCAGGCGGCGGTCGCGGAGTTGAGGCGCTCCAACATCGGGAAGCCGGGCACCCAGTCGAGCCAGGTCACCTGCGAGAGGCGGCGCAGGGTCTCGCCCAGCACGGCGATGCCGAAGAAGCCGAGCACCACGCTGGGAATGGCGGCGATGAACTCGATGGTCGGCTTGATGAAGCGCTGCTCGGTGGGCGTGGCCACCTGGTTGATGTAAACCGCGGACGCCACGCCGAGGGGAATCGCGATGGCGAGCGCGAGCACCGCGATGATCAGGGAGCCGGCGAAAAGCGGGATGATGCCATACCAGTCCTGCCAGAAACTGGCGGTCAGCCACTGGCGGCCGAAGAGAAAGGCGTTGAAGGATTCATACCAGGCCACGGGCTTGGTCTGGTCCCAGGTGAGGATGCGCTGCTCCGTTTGGGCGATGATCTTGCGATACTCGGCAACAAAGCTGCCGAAGCGGGCGAGGGCCCGGCGTTGGGTTGCCTCGGGCAGACGGGTGATCGCGGCGGCGGTCTCGGTCAACGCGGCCTCGAGTTTCCGGTTGGCCGCTTGCACCTCGGGACGGCGCGAGAGCAGCGGCGCCACCTCGGCCGTGAAGTCGATCCGCTCGATTTCGAAGGCGTCGGCCTGCTTCTGCAGCTCGGCGGCGCGGGCGGGATTTTGGGCGGCGGCGACGAGCAGGTTGTTGCGCGCCTCCTGCAGGTCGGCGGCGACCTTGTAGCGGTCCTTGATCGCGCTGACGTGATCGGTCATCTCCCCGAGAAGCGTCTCGTGGTCGAGACCGGCGTCGGCAAAGGTGGTGGCAAGCGCGTCGAAGTCGGTCAGGGCGGCGTTGGCCGCGGCGAGGTCCAGGCCCTGCTTCATCAGGCGCTGCTGTTCGTCGCTCCGGACCTTGAGCAGGTAGCGCGAGAGCGTGCTGTGCTCCTTCACCTGGGCGCGGAGCAGGTCCACGAATTCCAGGCCGGCCAGGCGGTAGATGCGGAGGTTGTCCTGGTTCTGCGGGAGGAAACCCACGGCGTCGCGGAAGATCGTGAAGGTGATCAGCGCGAGCACGACGATCGAGATCATCGCGTTGCCCTGAAAGAGCACCCGGGCGGTCTGTTCGCCGGAGAGGCCGAAGAACCAGCCGCGACGCTTCGTCAGGAGCGCCTGACGGGTCGGCAAACGGGCGGGTGCGGTTTCGGTGACGGAGGGCATGCGAGGGTGACGGGCGAAGTGTCGGAATCCGGCCGGGTCACGGTCAACCGGCCTGCGTTACAGTTTGGTGACAAAACAGCCCGCAGCCTGATTCGACTGCGGGCTGGGCTTGTAAAACCGTCCTAGCTCAGAGCTTGCGGACCGGGACGAAACCGACCTTGCGGACCGTCTGCTGGCCCTCGTCGCTGAGCGTGAACTCGACGAACTTGGCCGCCTCGCCCGTCGGCTCGCCGTTCGTGTAGTAGAACGTCGGGCGGGCGTAGGGATAGGACTTGGCAATCACGGAGTCCTCGGTGGGCTGGGCGCCGTCGATCGAGAGGACCTTGACGCCGGGGCTGTGCAGGTAGGCGAGGCCGACGTAGCCGATGCCGTTCGGGTTCTTGGCGACCTCGGCGGCGATCTGCTCGTTGCCAGCCATCTTCTGCGAGGCGGAGGCGTAGTCGCGCTTCTTCATGGCGAGCTCCTTGAAGTCGGCGTAGGTGCCGGAGGAGGTGTTGCGCGTGTAGATGGAGATCTTGCCGGGGCTGCCGCCGACCTGCGACCAGTCGGTGATGTCGCCGGTGAAAATCTGCTCGATCTGGCGCTTGGTGAGGTTGGAGAGCGGGCTGGCGGCGTTAACGATCACGCCGATGCCGTCGAAGGCCACGATGGTGGGCTTGAGCGTGACGCCCTTGGCGAGGGCGGCGGAGGCCTCCGTGGGCTTTGCGCGGCGGCTCGACATGCCGATCTGGGCGGTGCTGTCGGTGATGGCGGCGATGCCGGTGGTGGAGCCCTCGGCGGCGATCTCGAAGGTCACGCCGGGATTCTTGGCCTTGTAGTCCTCGGCCAGCATGGGCACGAGCTTGGCACCGAGGGTGTCGGAGCCCTTGATGACGAGCTTCTGCGCGGAGGCGGAAGCGGCGGCGAGGAGGGCCGTGAGAAAGATAAGGGATTTTTTCATAAGGAGGAGCGGTGGAAGGTTAGAATTTGACGACCAGGTCCAGCTGCAGGATCTGCGAGTGATCCAGGTTGGCCACGGCGTGGGTGAGGGTTTCGCGGATGTCCTGGGTGTAGAAGTAGGTCGCATTCAGGTTGGCGAAGTCCGTGAGGTTGTAGGACGCCGAGAGCTTGTAACCGGCCTGGTTGACGCGGCCGAAGGCGAAGTCCGAATCGCTCAGGTTCACATCGATCGAACCGGTGCCGAGGCTGCGGTAGTCGAGGCGGATGCTGTAGTCGCCCTGCACCTTGCCGGAGCCGAACGAGTAGCCGAGACCGACGAGCCAGGCGACGGCATCCTTCGGCTGGTTGGCGATGCCATAGACGCGCTTCACGCGGCGCTCCGCCTCGAGGTTGTAGGCAAAGTCCCAGTAGAGCTTGAGGGAGGTGCCGGTGCCGTTGACGTGCATCCAATTCACCTCGCCGGGCATGGTGAAGACGGCGAGCGCATCGGTGGAGCCGTTGAAGGGCGTCTCGTTGTCGAATCCGCTCAGGACGGAATCGTTGTAGATCATGAAGCCGGGGGCGATCACGAGGCTGTTGACCACGTTGCCAATCTCGTCCTTGCCGAACCAGTGCGTGTAAACCGCCTGCTGGGCGAAGAGCCAGGCGTCGCGCCCGCTGCGGCCGCCGGCCGACTCGGTGTTGTCATCCATGATCATCTGGCTGGCGCGCAGCTCGAGGGTGTCCTTGCTGCCCAGCGCGACGGTATAGATTTCCGACAGACCCTGCGGATTGATGTCACCGTCCCAGACCATGTCGGTCGTATAGAACGGATTCTTCTGCTTGCCGCCGACCAGCAGGAGATTGGCCATCGGGCGCCAAGACACGTAGGCGCGGGCGAGGAACACGTTGTAGTCGTTGTTGCCGTTTTCGAAGGTCTGGTTGCCCGAGTCGGCTGCACTGGCGGTCTCAAGGGCGAATCCGGCACCCCACCCCTTCTGCATCATCACGTCGCCATTGAACCGAAAGCGGAAACGCTCGCGGGTGCGCTCGTTGCTGACGGTGCCGTTTTGGGGCGCCTGGGTCTCGACCTGGTGGCGAAGGCGGACGTCACCGCTGAGCTTGTATTCGGTGACCTGGGAACCGAGGTTCAGCTTGCCGGCGGAAGTATTGGACGCGAAATCCTTCACTAGTTCCGCGCGGAGCTCCTCGGCCTCCTGGTCGTTGAGGACGCCCTTCTTGATCAGCAGGTCAATGAGGGGGCCACTGTCTTGGGCAAGGGCCGAACCGGCGCACAACAGGGCGGCCAGCACGGCGGACACTTTGGATTTAAGGTTGAACATGATCGGATGGATGGATGCTTGCTTGGTGAACAATGAGCCCGGCGTGATGCCAGGCACGGGGCCGAGATTAGGGACCCATTGTTACGGTTTCGTGACGCGCGTGTGACGAAGCGGGAAACTAGCGGAGGCTAGTGGAGCCGCGGCGACCTCGCCGCGGCTAAGCCCTTCGCGGGCGGGGTCGCCCGCGCTCCAGCCTGCGTCAATCCCCGGGGCGAGGGCGCCCCGGCTCCATCAAGGCACGCGTAGGCGCGCTGCCCGCGGGCCCCCACCCTGCTCAGCTCACGCGCCAGGGCGGCAGCGTGCCGCCGCGTTTCACGGAGTTTTTCCCTTCGAGCAGGGCGAGCAGCAGGTCGTTCTTCACGAGCGTGCCAGTCAGGTGTCCGGTCAGGCTGTCCACCACGGGCAAGGTTTGTCCGGAATGCTGCGCAAAGAGCCGTAACGCGTCGCCCAACGTGGCCTCGGGCGCGACCGTCGGCACGTCGTCGCGGCGCAGGTCCTCGGCGATGACCAGCGTGGCCACCGTCTCGTCGTTGAGGTGCGGCTTGATGTCGTGCAGCGAGATCACGCCCGCGTATTTGCCCTCCGGACCGGTCACGTAGATCTCCTCGTAGCGCGTCTCCAGGAAGCGGCTCGCGATGTCCTCGAAATGGTCGGTGAGCTGCACCGCCACCGTATGGCGCTGTAGGTCGGCCACCGTGCCGGGCAACACCACGGGCGCAGGGGCCTCGGCGGCCTTCTTCTTCAGCGCCTCGCTGTAGAGCGAATTGTCCTCGATGCCGCGCGCCGTGTAGTAGGCCACCACGCTGCACAGCATGAGCGGCATGATGATGTCGTAGCTGAGCGTCATCTCGAAGAGCATGATGATCGCCATGACCGGCGCGTGGCTAGCCGCGGCGAGCAACGCGCCCATGCCCACGAGCGCGAAGGCCCGCGGGTCCGCCGCGCCCTGCGGCCAGACCTGGTGCACGCCGAAGCCGAAGAGGTAGCCGAGCGTCGCGCCCACGAAGAGCGTCGGCGTGAACACACCGCCCGGCGCGCCCGAGCCGAAGGAGGCGGCCGTGGCCACCCACTTGCAGACAAAGACCAGCACCAGCGCCTGCCAGAGGAGCTCGCCGTTGAGGATGGCAACGACGACGCTGTAGCCGTTGCCGCAGACATCCGGCACCCACACGGCCAGACCGCCAACCATCAACCCGCCGAGCGCCAGGCGCAGCGGCACGGGCAGGTTGGTGGCGGTGAACAGGCGCTCGGACGCACGCAGCGAGCGCAGGAACCACGGTGCCAGCAGGCCGGCGAGCGCACCGAGCACGAGGAACGGCCCGATCTCCCACAGGGAATGCAGCGTGAAGGCCGGCACCGTGTAGAGCGTGTGCGCGTCGGACAGCGTGCGCATAGTGAGCGTGGCCGCCACGGCGGAGACCGCCAGCGGGCCGAGGCTTTCCATCGCGATCGTGCCGAGGATGATCTCCGCCACGAAGAACGAGCCCGCGATCGGGGCGTTGTAGGCCGAGGCGATGCCCGAGGCGCCGCCGCAGGCCACGAGGAGGCGCAGTTGCGGTGCCGACAAGCGCCGCCAGCGGCCGATCAGCGAGGCGGCCACGGCCGCGAGCTGCACCATGGGGCCCTCACGTCCGATCGAGCCGCCCGAGGCGATGGAGAACAGCGCCGCGGTGCTCTTCACGAGGCTGGCGCGCACCGGGATTTCGCCGCTGCCGATGAGGATGGCCTCCATGTAGTCGGTGGAACTCTGCCCTTTATGCAGGCGCTTGCCGAAAAGCAGCACCAAGCCAGCGACGAGACCGCCGATCGCCGGAATGGCCAGGCGCTGCCACCACTCCAGACCCACGAAGGACTCGACCATGGCGTTGTCCGTGCCGGTGAGCAGGTAGTGGATGAACTCGATACCGTGCCGGAACAGCAGGGCGGCCAGCGACCCCAACACGCCCGCGATCGCGGCGAAGGCCAGGGTTTCCTGCCAGGGCGAGGGCCGCAGTTTCTCCACGACCCACAGCCGCCAGCGCAGGAGACGCAGCAAACGGCGGTAGATTTGCGGCACGACTTGCTTCACGCGGTCAAAACCCTACGGGTGGAGGCACGGCCTGCAAGTGCCGATGCTTGGAAACCGGTGGAGCCCGCGCTCCGCGCGGGCTGGTTCGAACAACCTGCGCGGAGCGCAGGTTCCGCCCACTCAATCAAACCTGCGGAGCAGTGGGCGTTGCCGCAGGAGCCGCGGGCGCGGGCTCGGCCGCGGCGGCCGGCGCGGCGGGGCCGTAGGCCTCGGACTCGGTCGCCTCGGCGGCGCTAAGTTCGATGAGGCTGTGCAGGGACTTGAAGTGCTTCGTCCACTCGAAGTCGCCGCTGTGTCCGCCGACGACCTGGTTGAAGAGCTGGCGCTTCTCGGACTTCAGGGCCTGGATGCGCTCCTCGATCGTGCCGGACGTCACCATGCGATAAACGAACACGGTGTTGGTCTGGCCGATGCGGTGCACGCGATCAATGGCCTGGTCCTCGACGGCGGGATTCCACCACGGGTCGAGGAGGAACACGTAATCCGCCGCGTGCAGCGTGATGCCCGTGCCGGCGGCTTTGAGGCTCACCAGCATCGCGGCCGCGCCCTGTGCCGATTGAAAGTCCTTCACCGGCTTCTGCCGGTCAACCGTCATGCCGGTGATCTCATAGCGGGGCAGCTCAGGATAATACTGCACCAGCGCCGCGCGCACACGGTCGAGCAGGGTCACGAACTGCGAGAAGATGACAACCTTGTGGCCGCTGCCGACGACTTCCTGCAGCTTCTCGACCAGCAGCTGGAGTTTGCCGCTGTCCGAGAGCGGCGAGTGCAACCACGGCAGCAGGTCCGGATCGCAGCACACCTGCCGCAGGCGGGTGAGCAGCGCGAGGAAGCCGAAGGATTTCTCCCGAAGGGCGACGGTGATGTCCTCGCCCAGACGCGCGAGGCCCTCGGTGCAGATGCGGGCATACTCCGCGCGCTGGACCTCGGTGAGCGGGCAAAGCAGGTCCATCTCGACCTTGGGCGGCAGTTCGGTGGCCACCTCGGTCTTGGTGCGGCGCAGGATGAACGGGGCGACCTGCTGGCGCAGGCGACGCATTGTGCCCTCGCGGTCCTGGATCAGCGCCGCTTCGAAGCCCGAGCGCGAGCCAAGCAGCCCGGGCAGCAGGTAGCGGAAGATGGACCAGAGATCGAGCTGGCGGTTCTCCAGCGGCGTTCCGGTCATGACCAACCGGTGCTCGGCGCGCAGCGCGAAGCAGGCCTGCGTGACCTTGGCGTCGGGGTTCTTGATGAACTGGCCCTCGTCGAGGATCGCGTAGCCGAAGTCGGTGGTGTCGAGCAGCGCGCGGTGTTTGCGCAGCTGGGTGTAGCTCGCGAGCCAGATGCAGTAGGACTTGTGGTGCTTGAAATCGTGGCCAGACTTCAGTGTCTCCACCACGGCGTCGGGGTAAAAGCGGGCGATCTCCTCGCGCCAGACCGGCACGACGCTCGCCGGGCAGACCACGATGTGGCGGTTGCGGCCCATCGGGCGGGCGCGCAGCAGGGCGATGACCTGGGCGGTCTTGCCGAGACCCATTTCGTCGGCCAGCAGCCCGTGGCAGCCGGTCTCGCAGAGGTGGTGCATCCACTCGACGCCGCGGCGCTGGTAGTTGCGCAGGTAGTCGGGCAGGACCGGCGGCGAGGCCGGCGCGGTGAGCACCTTCTGGCGCCAAGCCTCGATTTCGGGCCCGAGCGTGACCTTGATGCGCTGGTCGTTGAAGAGGGAGAAAATCAGGTAAGGCGGGACTTCGCCGCCGGACTGGCTCTCCTCGAGGCTGCGCTTCCAGTGCTGGTAGCCCTCCCACTTCTCGGGCGCCATCGTGACGATGCCGAGGTCGGGCAGAAGCATGGGCGTGCGCCCGTGCTTGAGGAGTGCGGCGGCCTGCTCATCGGTGAGCAGCTTCTCGCCGGCGCGGAAAATCCAGCGGAGGTTCAGCCCGCCGGAAGCACCCGCGCGTTTGTCGGCGACGGCCTCGATCTCGATCGTGCGGGCGCCCTGCTTGATGCTCTCGACCTTGGCGTCGATCTCGATGGCGAACTGCTTTTTCCAGTGCGGAAGCAGGTCGCGCAGAAAACCCGGGATGTCGGCCAGCGCGTCGAGCGCGTAGGCGTGGGTCGTCTGATTGTAGCGGAAGTGGGCCTTGCGCGCGTAGGTGGCCAGGGCGATGAGCTTGGCGCGCTCCGTGGCGCTTGGGTGGTGCGTGGTGTTGCCCAGCGCCGGGATGCGGTTCTTGCCGTTCTTCCAGTAGGCGAGAAAGACGAGGCCGTCGGCGTTGGCGGTGAAACTCAGCAGCAGGTCGCGGGCGGGCTGGTTGGGATCAACCTTGGCGCCGTTGCCATTGCCGTTGGTGGCGGCCGCGTGGCCGTTGGTGCCATTGGCCGTGGGGTGGCCGTTCTGGCCGCTGGCGCCTTTCACCTTGGCGGGCACGCCGGGCAGCAGCGACGGCATCTCGTCCACCAGCAGTTCCTCGATTTCGTGCAGACCGGCGACGGCGATGGCGTTGGCCAGCATTTCGTCGGTCGAGGAGGAGCGGACCTTGATGGTGTCGCCATCCCACTCGATGACCGCGTATTCCTCCTTCTTGTCCACGCGGCGGTGGATGATTGCATCCTGCGCCCCCAGTTCGACTTCGCGGATCTCGCTGTCGCGATACATCGCGTGGCCGCGCTCGACATGACCCGAGTCAAACTGCGTCTCCCACTCTATTTCCATGCGGCTGAACCAGAAATCCAGCGATTGTGGAGTGTAGATGCGCTTGGGTCCGTGGGATTGCATCAGACTAAAAGGGGGAACTTAGGAAGTTAGAAGCAGAAGCGGCAATCACTATTTGGACTATTTTCCGGGGCGGCTTTTACGGGTGGTTTAACCGGATCGTCACCCGCCCGACACGGGGCCTTCACACGGCCAATCCATGATACCACCGCTCGACGGCCGGCCGGTCTCCACCGCTTGGGCAACTCCCGTTTGAACCTCGTCCTCGTAACCGAAACCTACGCTCCCGAAATCAACGGCGTCGCCATGACGCTCGGACGCCTCGTGGACGGACTCGCCGCGCGCGGTCACCGCCTCACGATCATCCGGCCGCGGCAACGCCACGAGTCGCCGCGCTTCAGCGTGACGCAACGCCTCGCCTGCCGCCAGGTGCGCCTGCCCGGGGTGCCGATCCCGGGCTACCCGCAGCTGCGGCTCGGTCTGCCGGCAAGCCGCCGGCTGCGGCAACTGTGGACGCTCAACCGGCCCGACCTCGTCCACGTCGCCACCGAAGGCCCGCTTGGCGCCTCGGCCATTACCCTGGCTCGCCGGCTGGGCATCCCGATCACCTCGAGCTTTCACACCAACTTCGACCAATACACGCGCGACTACCGCATCGGCTGGATGAAGCCGGTCGTGGCCGCCTGGCTGCGGCACGTCCACAACCGCACGCTCCGCACCTTCGCGCCGACGCGCGACCTGCTGGCGCGGCTGGAAACCGAAGGATACCAAAATCTCCGCCTGCTCTCGCGCGGCGTGGACTCCACGCTGTTCAACCCCGGCCGGCGCGATGGCTCGCTGCGCGCCTCATGGGGCGTCGGCCCGAACGACCCGGTGGTGCTGCACGTCGGCCGCATCGCCGCCGAGAAGAACTATCCCCTGCTCTTCCGTGCCTTCGACGCCGTCAAGACGGTCCAGCCTCGGGCGCGGCTCGTCCTCGTCGGCGACGGCCCGCTGCTTTCCGCCTACCAGCGACAGCGCCCCGACGTGATGTTCACCGGCTTCTACACCGGCGCCAACCTCGCCCGCCACTACGCCTCGGGCGACATCTACCTTCACACGAGCATCACCGAGACCTTCGGTAACGTCGTCACCGAAGCGCTCGGCAGCGGACTCGCCGTGTCGGCCTTCGATTACGCCGCCGCGCACGAGTTCATCCGCAACGGGCACAACGGCCTGACCGCGCCGGTCGGCGACGAGGCCGCCTTCATCGCCAACGCCGTGCGCCTCGCGCGCGAACCCGCGTTGCGCGAGCGCCTCGCCACCCAAGGGGCGGTCACCGCCCGCGCACTCACCTGGGACGCCATCGTGGACCGGTTCCTCGCCGACCTAGAGGACGCGGCCCGCGAGTTTCACGCCAAAATGGGAGGCGGGACCATCAGTCCCTCATTTGAGGCGCACGCCTCCCCACCCGCGGGATTGCTAGTCCCGCCTCCCGTTACCGACACCACACCATGAAACCGACCCTCAACGTCCGCTCCGTCATCCTTTCCGACGTCCACCTCGGCACGCCGCACGCCAAGGCCGATGAGGTCACGCATTTCCTCAAGCATGTGCGGTGCGAGCGCCTGATCCTGAATGGCGACATCATTGACGGCTGGCGCCTGCGTCGCGACGGCCGCTGGACGAAGGCCCACACCCGCTTCATCCGCCGCGTGCTCACCCTCGTGCAGAAGAAGGACACCGAGGTCATCTACCTGCGCGGCAACCACGACGATTTCCTCGCGCGGCTCCTGCCCATGCAGTTTGACCGCCTGAGCCTTGGGGAGGACTACATGCTGGAGTCGGCCTCGGGCCGCTACCTGGTGCTACATGGCGACGTGTTCGACGGCGTGGTGAAGAACATGGTGTTCCTCGCCCACCTCGGCGACATGGGCTACGCGCTGCTGCTGCGGCTCAACCGCACCTACAACTGGTTCCGCCGGCTGCGCGGCAAGGAATACTTCTCGCTCAGCGCCGCGATCAAGGCGCGGGTGAAACAGGCCGTGAGCTTCGTCGGCAAGTTCGAGGAACAGGTCGCCGCCCTCGCCCGCGAGCGCGGCTGCACCGGCGTCATCTGCGGCCACATCCACACCGCCGCCGACAAGCAGATCGGCGGTGTTCATTACCTTAACTCCGGCGACTGGGTGGAATCGCTCACGGCCATCGTCGAGCACCACGACGGCCGCTTCGAGCTCGTTACCTTCAAGGAATTCGTCGCGCGGTTCCCGATGGAGCAGGACACGCCCGCCGACGACACGCTGGAGGAGCCGCTCAACTTCCCGGGCGCCGCGCACGCCGCGATCCTCGCGGGTGTCCGCTGACGCGGGGAAATTCCAAACGCCAAAGGGCCAAACTCCAAATAAAACTCCAGTGCCCAGATTCAAAATCCCAATAAACGTCGCCGAGACCCCTTGCTATGATTCCGATTTCTTTGGCGTTTGGAGTCTGGCGTTTGGCGTTTTCGGCGAAGCCCGAGCGCAATGAAAATAATTCTCATCCTCACCGCGGGCTACGGAGAGGGTCACAACAGCGCCGCGCGGGCCCTGCAGGCCGCGTTCAATGAGTATCCGGACGTCTCGGCCGAGCTCATCGATCTCTTCGCCCTGCACGCTCCCCGCTTCAATGAGGTCAGTCGCCGCGGCTATCTGAAGCTGATCAACACCGCACCGGGGGTGTGGAGCCAGGTCTATCGCTGGCTGGACCGGTCGCCGCGCGTGCCCGCGCTGTTTCGCGCACTGGCCGGCCAGCGCCGCCTGCTCGCGGAAATCATCCGCGCCAAGAACCCGACGGCGATCATCTCCACCTATCCCGTCTATGCCTGGTTGTTGAACCGCCTGCGCGCCGACGGGTTGGAGTTCTGCCCGCACCACACGGTCATCACCGATGCGATCACGATCAACTCGCTCTGGTATCGGACGCCTGCGGCCGGCTGGTTCGTCACCGACCCGGATTCCGCGGTCTTCTTGCGCGAACGCGGCCTGCCGGCGAACAAGGTGCATGTCAGCGGGTTTCCCGTGGCGCTGCCCTTCGCCGACCGCCCGCCGCACCTCCTGCCGCCGAAGGCTCCGCGCCGGATACTTTTCATGATCAACACGGCCCGGAGTCCGGCGCTGGCAATCGTGCGCGCCCTGCTGAAACAGCCGCAGTGGAGTCTCACCATCACGGCCGGGAGAGACGAGGCCTTCCGGCGCGAATTGCAGGCGCTGGCGGCGAAAGGCCCGGCCAAGGCGGAGGTGCTGGGCTGGACCAACCGCATTCCCGAGCTGCTGATGACGCACCATGCGGTCATCAGCAAGGCCGGCGGCGCCACGACCCAGGAGTCCATCAACGCGCTCTGCCCGATGCTCATCAGCCAGATCGTGCCCGGGCAGGAGGAGGGCAACTACGAGCTGCTGCGCCGTCACGAGGCGGGGGCACTGGCCACCACGCCCGAGGAAATCGTGACCACGCTGCAGCGGGCCTTCGCGGATGACGGCGTGCTCTGGAAGCGCTGGCGCGCCAATCTCGAACGATTGGCCCGTCCCGCCGCAGCTCGCGCCATTGCCGCACGGGTTTTGACCCCGGCGGCAGGCGCGCCGGCGCATGCCTCCGTTCGGGTGGAGGTCGCCTAACGCTCCGGGGTTGGCACCTGCCACGTGCGCAGATCGCGGGCCAGCGCACCGAAGCCGTTGGGGAAATCGTTCTCCAGGCGCCGCACGTCGCCGTGATGACGCGACACCTCCTGCACGGCGCGCTGCGTCTCGTGCTGGAGGGACGGACGCTCCGTGCCATAGACGCGCCACTTGAGCTCGCGCCGCGTGTAGGGCGGGCGACCGGAGGCCTGCCCATCGAGCCAGGCTTGCTCACTCACTGAGTGGTCGCGTCCGCACAGTAGCCAGGCCTCGATGGCCGGCACGCACAGGCCGACGGCGCGCAGCACCCGCTCACGTCCGCGGGCGGGCGGAAGATTTTTCGTCGCACGCCGGAAGACCGAGCGGAGCCGGCAGATCCGACAAAACGCGTGATGATAACCGGGCGCCTCGTGCTCCGCGGTGTGCACCACCGAGTCGTCCGAATCCACCACGACCACAAGCCCGTCGGCGTCGGTGTTGAAATGCAGGTGCCGCACAATCGGCGGCAGCACCTGCTCGACCGAAGGCCAGCCGCGCGCCCGCAATGATGCATGCACGGTCGTGAACGGCCGGCCCAGCACGTAACCGACCAGCACGTGCAGGGCGGCCTCGTCGGCGGGAGATTCGCTGAGGATGGCGAGCTTCATGGGAGGCGCAGAAGACGGAGGATCGGAGGAGGTGAGGGTGTGAAGGTGTGAGGATTCACGCACACATTCTTCAGGTTTCACATCCTCAGGTTTCTTCCCCTTCACTCCCCCGGCACGCCGCCGAGGATGCCGCTATACCAGAGGTCGCCGAGGTGCGCCTCCTTCATCAGTTCCAAAATGTCGACCCGGTCCGACAGACGCTCGAAGGTGGCGGCCTGGCCCTGCTTGCTGGCGAGGATGACTTCCTGCGGCTGCTCGCGGAACTGGTCGAGCAGGTAGGGCGAATGCGTGGTCGTGATCACCTGCACCGGGGCGCGCGCCATGCCGAGATCCTGCGGGTAGCTGAGCCGGTAGAGCGTGTCGCGCACTTCTCGCAGCGAGCGGGGATGCATGCCGCGATCGGCCTCCTCGATGCAGACCACAGCAGGGGGCGCCGGCGTGAAGGCGAGCACGAGCAAAGCCAGCAGGTAGAGCGTGCCCTGCGAGAGGTTGTCAGCGGTGATGAAGTTGTGGCCGTTGGCCTTGAGCCGCGCGCCCAGCTCGACCGTGCCAGCGGCGCCCGCCCGGACTTCCAGCGCGCCGAACTCCGGCATCAGCCGGAGAAACTCCGCCTGCAGGGCGGCGTAGGCGCCGGGCTGCTTTTCCTGCCAGGAGGCCAGCACCGCGGCGAGGTTGCCGCCGTTCGAAGCCAACTCGCCACTGTCGGCTGATTTCGCCGGCATCGCCATGGCGTAGTGGTCGAAGAGGTAGGCGCGAATGCTGCGCAGCTTGGCGCGCAGTTCCCCCCAGAGGGCCTCCCCTTCAGGTCCGGGGGGCCGGCTGACGGAGAGCACGTTGCAGACGAGTTCGTCGGCATTGCAGCCGAGTGACACGCCGATCTCCTGATACGGGGCGGAAAAGGCGAAATCGATACGCGGGCCGCCGTCGGTCGCCGGCGGCTCGTTGGACGGTGCCAGCCCGGCCAGCGTGCGCAGCCGCAGCAGCGATTGGATGAGGCTGGTTTTGCCGCTGCCGTTGGGTCCGAGCACGAGGTTGAACGGCGCCAGCTTCACGCCGGTGGAACGCAGGGCCTTGAAGTTCCGAAACTGGACGGCGGCGATCATGCTCCGACGATGCGTGCCCTCCTATCAAAGACAAGACGGTGTTGTCGGAGCGAAGGTATGAGGGTGTGAGGATGTGAAAGCTGAGGGCGTGAGGATTAAACCCGGATTCTGCGATTGCGGTCGTAGCCCGCTGCGGGAGCAGCGGGACTCTTGGTGCCGCCGCGAGTTTTGGTCCCTGCGCTCCCGTGCAGGGCTACACGAGGCGGCGCTAAAATCGGAATCCGGATTAAAGCTAAATCCTCAGGTTTCACACCCTCGGCACCTCCTTTCCTCTCCGTCCTACTCCGCCTGCACGATCACGAGGTCGTCGAGGTGGAGGTTGCAATACACGCGGTCGCCCTCGTGGAAGGCTTCCTGCGTCGCGCTCTCGTTGGCCACCAGCGCGTGCAGGCGCGTGCCCTGGTCGGTGACGAGCTGCAGGGAATCGGTGGCGCCCTGGAAGATCTCCTCTTCGATGCGGGCCTGGAAAACGTTTTCCGCCGTCACCGGGGTGCGGCTGATGTGGATTTTCTCCGGGCGGATGGAAACGAGGGCCTTGGTCGCGGCGTCGGGCAGCTCCGCGCGGGCAATCACCAGCTCGAGTCCGGTTTCAAGGCGGACGGTGGCGGTGGTGCCGTTGCGGCTGACCACGGAGGACTCGAGCAGGTTGGCCTGGCCGATGAAATCGGCGGCGAAGGCCGTACGCGGGCGGTGGTAGATCTCGCTGGCGTTGCCCAGCTGCTCGATACGGCCCTTGTTGATGACCGCGATGCGGTCGGACATCGTGAGAGCCTCCTCCTGGTCATGCGTCACGAACACGAAGGTCATGCCGAGCTTGCGCTGGAGGCGCTTCAGCTCGAGCTGCATGCCGTGGCGGAGCTTGGCATCGAGGGCGGAGAGGGGTTCGTCGAGCAGGAGCACCTTGGGCCGCGGCACGATGGCGCGGGCGAGAGCCACGCGCTGGCGCTGGCCGCCGGACATCTGGTGCGGATACTTGTCGGCCTGCTCGACGAGCGAGACCATGCGCAGCGCCTCGACGATGCGGTCGGCGGCCTCGGCGGTCGGCACCTGCTGCATGCGCAAGCCGAAGCCGACGTTCTCGCGCACGGTCAGGTGCGGAAACAGCGCGTAGCTCTGGAAAACCTGGTTCACGCTGCGCCGGTAGGGCGGCACGTGGGAGACATCCTCGCCATCGAGCAACACAAGGCCCTCGTCGGGCATCTCGAAGCCCGCGAGCAGCCGCAGTAGGGTGGTCTTGCCGCAGCCGGAGGGCCCGAGCAGCGTCAGAAATTCGCCGGCTTTGACGGTGAGGCTGACGCTGTGAACCGCGGTGAAGCCGCCAAAGCGTTTGGTGACGCCGCGGAGCTCGATCATGGGCTGAGACGAAGACATTGAGGGGGTGAGGGCCGAAGGGGGTGAAATCAGGGTGTGAGGATTTGAGGGTGTGAGGGGGTGAGGATTCTAAATCCTCGGATCCAATCCTCAGGTTTCACATCCTCAGGTTTCACATCCTCACCTCCTCAGGTTTCGCATTCATGGTCAGGTTTCCTTCGGCGTTCCGCGGCGTTGGAGAATCACGTAGGTGACGGCAAACATGAGCATGAAGATGACACCGAGCGCAGCCCCGAAGGGCCAGTTGCGGGCGATCAGGAACTGATTCTGGATCACGTTGCCGATCATGGGCACCTTGGCTCCGCCCATCAAGTCGGTGATCGCGAACATGCCGATGGCGGGCACGAACACGAGCAGCGTGCCGGCGGCGATGCCCGGCATGGTCAGAGGCACGATCACGGAAGAGAAGGCCCGGACCGGGCTCGCGCCGAGGTCGTAGGCGGCCTCGATGAGCGAGTTGTCGAGTTTCTCCGCGCTGCCGTAGATCGGCAGGATCATGAACGGCAGGTAGGCGTAGACGAGGCCGATGACGACGGCGGTCGGCGTGTAAAGCAGGTCAAAGGGCCCGAGGGCAAGTCCCATGGATTTCACGAAGCTGTTGAGCAGCCCCTCCTGCTTGAGGATGGTGATCCACGCGTAGGTGCGGATGAGGAAGCTCGTCCAGAAAGGCACCATCACGAGCAGCAGAAGCCGGTTGCGCAGCGACTCCGGGACGCGGGCGATGTAGTAGGCCACCGGGTAGCCCACGACCCCGCAGATCGCGGTGGTCAGCGCCGCATACCACACCGACCGCCCGAAGATGCGGAGATAGACCGGATCGAAAACGCGTTCGTAGTTTTCCCAGGTGAAGGTGAACACCACCCCGCCGATCTCGTCGCGCTCGCAGAAGCTGTAAACCAGCAGGATGAGCCCCGGCACGACCACGAAGAGCACCAGCCAGAGGAGCATCGGCGCGAGCAGGGCCCACGCCTTCCAACCGGGACGATTGTGGTCGGAGGTAGCGACGGCGGAAGCGGTGCCGGGATGCATGGGTCAGTCAAAAAACGCCTGAAACCGTCATCCTGAGCGTAGCGAAGGATCCAAGGTCATGCATCCCTGAGTAACTTCACTTGGATTCTTCGTTTCACTCAGAATGACACGTTTAGGGGGCGGAGCGGGCTCACTGCGCGCTCTTGATGTCCGTCATCAGCTCGTCGATCTCGGCGGCAGCCTTGCCGATGTCGCGGAAAGTCTCGAGCTTGGCCGGGCCGGGCGGGTAGCTGGCGGGATTGGCGAGTTCCTCGGGCGACAGCAGCTTGCGGGCCTCCACGTTGGGATTCGTGTAGGGGAAGGCCACGGAGATGAGCTTGGAGACGTCGGGCCGGAGGATGTAGTTGATGAAAGCGTGGGCGGCATCCTTGTGCGGCGCGTCGGCCGGGATGGCGAGGATGTCAATGAAGCGGTGCGCGCCCTCGGCGGGGAGAACGTATTTGAACTTCTTGTCCTCGTTCCAAAGCAGGGCGGCTTCGCCGCTCCAGACAATGCCGATGTCCACGTCGCCGTTGATCAGCGCGGTCTTCGGGCTGCCGGAATCGAACACCTTCACCAGCTTGACCCACTGGGCGATGATCGGCCGGACCTTGGCGAGGCTGCTGGAATTGATCTCGTTGGCGGGCAGGCCGGCGGTGTAGAGCGCCCAGGTGACGATCTCGCGGTTGTCGTCGAGCACGACAAGGCGGTCCTTGAACTTGGCCTGGAAGACGTCCTTGTAGCCGCGGATGGGCTCCTTGACCTTGTCGGTGTTCACCACGATGCCGACGGTGCCCGACATGTAGGGCACGGTGAACTCGTCCTTGGGGTCATGCACAAGGCCCTTGAACTCGGGGGCGACGTTCTTGAGGTTGGGGATCTTCTTCTTGTCGAGCGGCGCGAGCATCTTGCGGCGGATCATCAGCTCGGCGGCGTATTCCGACGGCTGGATGAGGTCGTAGTTGCCGCCGCCGGCCACGAGCTTGGAGAGCAGCTCCTCGTTGGAGGCGTAGGTCTCGAAGTTGACCTTGATGCCGGTCTCCTTGGTGAAACCGTCGAGCACGTCCTGCGGGACGTATTCCGACCAGCCGAAGAGGTTGAGTTCGGCCGCGTTCAGGCCGAGCGAGCCGGCGAGGACGGCGAGCGCGAGAAGGAGCTGCTTGAGCGATTTCATGGGTGGGAGTGGATGGTTTGAGGGTTCAGCGACTGAGTTTCTTGAGGTATTCGGAAAAGAGCACGAAGGCGACCGTGGCGACGATGAAGATGGCGGACAGGGCGTTGAGCATGGGGTTGAGGCCAACACGCGCCATGTCGAAGACCTTCACCGGCAGCGTGGCCGAGGCGGCGGACTTCACGAAAACCGTGACGATCAGCTCGTCCATGGACAGCGTGAAGGCCATGAGCCCGCCGGCGATGATCGCGGGGCGCAGGCTCGGCACGATGACGAGCCAGAACGCCTTCAGCGGCGTCGCCCCGAGGTCGAGGGCCGCCTCCTCCAGCGAGGAGTCCAAGCCCTGCAACCGTGCCTGCACGGCCACGAGCACGAAGGGGAAGCTGAACGTCACGTGCCCGATGATGACCGAGGCGAAACCGAGCTTCAGGCCGATGGTCACGAACATGATGAGCAGGCTGATGCCGAGCAGGATCTCGGGCATGACCATCGGGATCGCCACCAGCGTCTGGATCGCCCGGGAGAAACGGAAGCGGTAGCGGTGCAGCAGCCAGGCACCGGCCGTGCCGATGACGACCGAGAGAGCCGTGGTGGCCGTGGCGATAATGAGGCTGTTCTTCGCCGCCTGGATCAGGGGCGTGTTGCTCGCGAGCCGTTCATACCAGTTGAGGGTGAAGCTCTCCCAAACGATGTTCAGCCGCGACGAGTTGAAGGAAAAAAACACCAGCACCGCGATCGGGACGTAGAGGAAAACGAAGACGAGCGTCGTCCAGCCACGCAGGAACCAATTGAGGAGGGTCAGACCGGAAGGAATGAGCGGACGGGATGCGGGCATCGCGGAAAACTGGCAGCGCTTATCATGCCAACCTGAGCCCAAGGCAAGCTTGGGCAAACTCCAAAGGCCAAATGGCCAAACGCCAAAGCAACTGAGCTCCCACCTTTTGATTTTCGCGTTCCGGATTTTTTGGCGTTTGGCAGTTTGGCGTTTGGGATTTCCTCAGTAGGGACCCCGGATGTGCGCCGCGACGTGGCGTTCGTAGAAGGCCGCGAGCTGGACGTGCTGGGTGGCACTAAGCGAGGCGAGGGCGCTGGCGCGGGAGTTGGCGCGGGCCTGCTCGGGGCTCTTCGCGCCGGGGATGATCACGCTGACCGCCTCGAAATCGAGGCACCAGCGCAAAGCCAGTTCGGCCATGGTGAGGCCGGCGGGCACCTGTGCCTTGAGCGCGTCGGCCAGCTCCACGCCCTTCGCAAAGGGCAGGCCCGCGAAGGTCTCACCGACGTTGAAGGCCGCGCCGTCGCGATTGAAATTGCGGTGGTCGTCGGCCGGAAAGGTCGTGGCCTTGGTCATGCGGCCGCTGAGCAGACCGCTGGCGAGCGGCAGGCGCACGATGAGGGCCACGCCGTTCGCCCGGGCCGTGTTGAACAGGGTGTGGATCGGCTTTTGCCGAAAAATGCTGAAGATAATCTGGAGCGACGCGCAGCCGGGCTGGGCGCAACACCACAGCGCCTCGTCCATCGCCTCGACGCTGGCACCGTAGG
>CBINOW010000082.1:0-21079 GCA_966252395.1 uncultured Oleiharenicola sp.
ATGCTCTCTCTCAAGAAACGTAATGCGATTAGCGAAACCCTGATCCGCACCGCGCTGCGTGAGCGCCGCTTGCTGGAATTCACCTATCACGACCACGTGCGCCGCGTGGAACCTCATGCGCTCGGCCAACTGCGCGACGGTGCCCGCGTGCTGCTCGCCTGGCAGGTGGCCGGCGGCAGCCGGAGCGAACCGCCGCCCGGCTGGCGCAATTTCCTCGTTGCCGACATCCGCGGGCTCGCGCTCACCCGGGAGAATTTCTCGCCGCGCGCCGACTACCGCCCCGAGAAAACCAAACTGCGGGTGATTCTGGTCGAGGTGGAGTATCGTGAGTAGCCGCCTTGGAGCTGGGCGACAAGGTGGTCCCACCGACCACGCTTTCGCCCCGCGTTGCGGGGACTCAAGCACGGCTACGAAATAACCCTACGGTTTTCGTCCGCTCAGCCGCACCTCGAAACGCGCCGGTTTCCCGGCGGCGAAAAGCGGCGACAGCTGCTCCAGTTCACCGAAGGCCTCGTGTTCGCCGCTGAGATAGACCTGCGTGTGAAACCCTGCGTCGGGCTCGCCCACGACCTCGCCGGTTTGCGCGCCGCGGCTCACCGTGAGTTCATAGCCGTCGATCCGGCCGACCAGCGCCTGCGGACGAAACCCGTATTTACCGACAACACCGGTGTGCTTGAGCGTCAGCGTGTCGCCCGCAAGCGAGGCGTGGGCCGGCGGAACAAAACGCGCGGCGAATGGGCCGGCCGTCGAGGGCAAGCGCACGTAGCCGGCGGGAAAGTCCGCCTCGGGGCGCACCGCGGCTTCCGCGGTCATGCCTGAGGGCACCTGAAAAATCTGCACGATCTGCGCCGGACGCGTGCCGCCGGTGAACTCCGCCCCGCAGACCAGCGTGGCGCCGTCCCAGCGGTAGGTGCGCGTGAGCTGCGGCCAGGCGTCGTTGGTCGAGGGCATCACGAAGCGGAGGGTCTCGTCTTCGATCCCGATCAGGACCGGTTCGCGGTATTCCCAGGCCGCTGGCGGCGGCCAGCCGCCGGCCCACTCCGCCTGCGGGCCGAGCCACAGCCGGTGGCCGCCGAGGCGGTTGCGGTTCTCGCGGGTAGGCGGCGCGAGCAGGAGATTCACGTCGCTGCCGTCGGGCCCGAAGTGCATCAGCCGCGCGCGGACCACGGACACCACCGCCCGCCAGCCGCCCGAGGCGGAGGCCCAGGCGCGTTCGCCGTGCCACATGGTTTCACGCCACTCGGCGGTCCGCGCCGGACCGGCTAGGAGTGCGAGACAGGCAACGAGCAGCAGCGTCCGCATGACTGCGCTCAGGCTGGATGGCCGTTGTCGGGCTTGCGCGGGAAGGGTGCGAAGCAGGCCGCGGTGATCGACGGAATCGCCGCGAACATGACGATGATGAAATAAGTCTTGTAGCCGAAGTGGTCGGCGAGCGGCCCGCTGATCGCCTGCGTGGGCACGAGCATGAGGTTCATCAACGCGGTGCAGAACGCGTAGTGCGTCATGTGATAGCGGCCCGGCGAAATCTGCTGCATCATGTAGAGCATGTTGGCCACGAAGCCGAAACTGTAGCCGAACTTCTCGACCGTCACGAGCGTGCCGACGGTCCAGAGCGACAGCGTGTGGCCGGGGCCGGCCAGCTGCGAGAGGATCACGAAGGTGATGTGCGGCAGGTTCAGGCAGAGGGCCATGAAAACGAGGGTCTTCCGGTTCAGGCCGAACTTCGCCATGAAGGCGCCGCCTAGCAGGCCTGCGCCGAGGCTGACAAAGGTGCTGATCGTGCCGTCAATGATGCCCTTCTCCTTCAGCGTAAGGCCGACACCGCCTGCATCGGGCGAGGCCTGCAGAAACAGCGGGCCCTCGATGAGGAGCAGCCCTTCGGAACTGCGGTAGAGAAACACGAAGATCAGCATGCCCCAGATGCTCGGTTTCTTGAAGAAATCCACGATGGTATCCCAGAACGTGTTGGCGATCTCGCCCACGCCCTTGGGTCGCTCGGTGACCGAGCCGGTGGGTAGCATGAACCAGTGATACGCCGCGAGAAAGGCGAGCGTCGCCGCCGACAGGCCGAGTGCCCAGCCCCAGGCGGCGGTGGCGGAAAGACCGTGGTCTTCCTTGAGCGAGCCGGCGGTCCACACGATGAGCGCGGTGCCGAAGAGGCGTCCGACGTTCCAGAACACGCCCTGCACGCCGATGAATGCCGCCTGTTTTTTCTCGTCGAGCGAGGTGATGTAGATGCCGTCCACGCAGATGTCCTGCGTGGCGGACATGAAGGCCAGCACCCACAGCACGGCGATGGTGATCTGGAAATAATTGGGCAGGGGCAGGCATACCGCGATGCCGGCGAGCAGCGCGGCCATCAGCACCTCCATCGTGAGGACGAAGAACTTCTTCGTCTTATACATGTCGAGGAAGGCCGCCCAGAACGGCTTCAGCGACCAGGCGATGCCGATGCTCGCGGTCGCGACCGTGATCTGGCCGTCGGTGTGGCCCAGGTCCTTGAACATCGTGCCGGCGACCCAGATGACCATCGCGAAGGGGATGCCCTCCGCGAGGTAGGACGACGGGACCCAGAGCCAGGGATTGCGAACAGGAGCGGCCGGAGAACTCATGACAGAAATCAGCGAAGGGGTGGGGTGGACGGGGCGCGGCCATCAGACCAGCCGGCGAGGGAAAGGCAAGGCCCCGGCGCGCGCCTCCACTGCGAACGATAGAGTGCGACCGTGAGACCAACACGCCGCTTGCCGCAGCGGCGGAACGGGCTTTGGGTGGGGCATGCAATTCCGGCCGAGCCCCATCCGCTGGCTCCTTCCCCTTCTCCCCCTCATGGCCGTCTCCCTCGTCGCCGCCGACAAGCTCGCCCCCGCTCCGCAACCGCCCGGCGGCCTTGCCGTCGCGCAGGCCCCGCAGTTCGTGCTGCTGGGCTTCGACGATAACCCGCAGACGGAGCCCATGACCTGGTTCGTGGACGCGCTGAAGGACAAGCGCGACGCCGGCGGCAACCCCGTGCGCGCGATCTTCTTCAGCAACGGTAAGTATTGGAACGACCGCTCGCTGATCGCGATCCACCACCGCGCGCTCAGCGAGGGCCACGAGATCGCCAACCACACGCAGAACCACGACAACGGCAGCGCGTTCACCGTTGCGAAATGGCGCGCCGAGATCGCGGCCTGCGAGGCGACCTTCAACGAGACGGGCATCCCGGCCGCCGGCATCGTGGGTTACCGCACGCCGTTCCTCGCCTACAACGCGGCCACCTTCGAGGCGCTCGCCGCCGAGGGCCAGCTCTACGACAGCTCCATCGAGGAGGGCGACCAGCCCGGTCAGGACGGCACCAACTTCCTCTGGCCCTACACGCTCGACAACGGCAGCCCCGGCAACGCCGCGAGCAATCCCGTGGGCTCGCCCAAGCGCGTGGGCAACCACCCCGGCCTCTGGGAAATTCCGATCCACGTCTTCATGATCCCGTCCGACGCGGACTGCGAGCGCTACGGCGCCAAGCCCGGTCTGCGCGCCCGCATCGGCGCGGCGCTGAAGGTCGGCTACGGCGGCGGTTCGGGCGAACCGACCGACAAGATCACCGGCCTCGACTGGAACGTGCTCGAGGCCGCGAAGTGCGACGGCCCGGAGTTCCTCGCCATTCTCAAATACACCCTCGACCTGCGGCTCGCCGGCAACCGCGCGCCCTTCATGGTCGGCGGCCACACCGCGCTTTATCCGGCCAACAAGCCCGACCGCCGCAAGGCCATCGAGGACTTCGTCGCCTACGCCCTCACTAAACCCGAGGTGCGCTTCGTTACCGGCAAGCAACTGATCGACTGGTTCCGCGCGCCAAAGGGGCTGTGAGCGAAGACCACGGCGAGGTCGCCGTGGCTCCAGCCTGAAGAAATGGAGCCGGGGCGCCCTCGCCCCGGTCGTCCGCCTGGAGCGCAGGCGACCCCGCCCGCGAATGAACCTGCAAAATCCGCGCTTGACGAAAGTAATTTCTGAAATTACTGAAATAACCATGAAGCTCACGCCCACCATGGAAAAGTTCATCCTCCACTGGGGGGAGATGGGGTGGCGCTGGGGCATCAACCGCTCGGTCGCGCAGGTCCATGCGCTGCTGATGCTGAGCCCGAAGCCGCTGCCGGCCGACGAAATCTGCGCGGCGCTCGACGTCGCCCGCTCCAACGTCAGCACCAGCCTCAAGGAGCTGCAGGGGTGGGGCCTCATCCGCGTGGTCCACGTCTTCGGCGACCGCCGCGAACATTTTGAGACGCTCAAGGACGTGTGGGAGATGTTCCTGATCATCCTCCGCGAGCGGAAGAAGCGGGAGCTCGATCCCACGCTCGCCGCCCTGCGCGAATGCGCGACCGCGGCAGAAGGCAGCAAAGATGACACGGAGCACACGGCCCGCCGGCTCAAGGAGCTGATCGAATTCATGGAGCTGACCACCGCCTGGGCCGACCGCGCCCAAGCCCTCACGCCCAACTCCGCCAAGAAGCTCTGTTCTCTGGGGGAAAAAGTTTTCCGCCTCGTCTGAGGAGTTTGTTTGGCCCGTAAGTTTCTCAAAAATCAGAAATCTCGAAAACATAGAACATCCCCATGAACCACACCGTCGTCGCCTATCTCATCTACCTGCCCGTGGCGGTCGCCATGACCGTCTGGGTCGCGCGAACGCTGCACAAGAACGGCCGCGTGTTCCTCGTGCAGGCCTTCCGCGGCCGCGAGGACATGGCCGACTCGGTCAACCACCTGCTCGTCGTCGGCTTCTATCTCATCAACCTCGGCTTCATCGCCACCGCGCTGCGTTTTGGCTACAAACCGCACGACACGCAGGAGGTGATCGAGTTTCTCAGCACGAAGCTTGGCGTCGTGCTCGTGGTGCTCGGGGCGATGCACTTCTTCAACTTGTTCAACTTCGACAAAATGCGCCGCAAGGGCCTGCGCCCCGAGGGCGTGGCGGTCGAACCGCCGCCGCTGAAAGGCTGAACGCCATGAACGCCGTCCGGACCGCACCCTCGTTAGCTCCGCCCGTCGGTCCGGCGGAATATGCGCGCGCGGACATTGGTCCGCTGGCTACGTGGTTCGTCGCCGACTGGCGGGACATGCTGTTCGTCCACTACCGGGTTCCCGCCGAAGTGCTGCAACCGCACGTTCCTCACCCGCTGGATCTCCACGAGGGCGATGCGTGGGTGAGTCTCGTGTTCTTCCGTCTGGAGCGGATGCGTCCGCCCGGCACCGGCGTGGTCGGGCGCGCGCTGCTGCGGCCGATCTCGGACCATCTGTTTCTCAACGTCCGCACCTACGTGCGCGCGGAGGGCGGGCCGGGCATCCATTTTCTCGCCGAGTGGATTCCCAACCGGCTCAGCGCTTGGTTCGGGCCGCGCACCTACGGTCTGCCCTACCGGCTGGGACGGTTCGACTGCGACCCGTTCGGTGGCACCAGCGGGGTCGGTCGCATCGAGATCAACGATGCGGCGCTCGACGCCACCTTCAGGCTGACCTTCCCCGTGCGAACCGCGACACTCACCACCGTGCGCCCCGGTGGGACTGAGGATTTCCTGCTCGAACGTTACGCGGCTTACACCTGCCGCGAAGGCGTGCGCCGCTGCTTTCAAGTCGCGCATGAGCCCTGGCAATTTCACGCCGTGGATTGGATTCGCGCCGACGCGGCGCTGCTCGAATGCGCCTTTCCGTGGTTTGCCGCCGCCCGGTTGCACAGCGCGCACCGCTCGCCCGGCGTGCGCGACGTCCGCATGAGCCGCCCAACGAAACTTCGTCCTGCCACACCATGAAATTCACCCGCGGCAAGCGCATCGCTCTCGAAGTGCTCGGCCCGCCGGCGCTGGGGACGATGGTGATGGCGGGCATTTTCATCATCGCCAGCTTGAGCCGGGGCGGGGGCCTCGGGATTTTAAGACAGGAAGCTCGCGATTATCTGTTCATGCTGGTCCCGGCCTATGTTTTCGCCGGCCCGCCCAGCATCCTCTACGCCGTGATCATGGAATGGAGAATCCGAGAGGGACTGGATCCGGCCAGCTGGCGGTTGGTCGGCTGGTCGTCGTTTCTCGGGTTGCTGGCCGGGCTGGCCATTCCGCTCGTGCTTTCGAGCGGACACCGCACGGAGGCGGAAATCTGGCTGACTTTTTGCAGCACCGGCATGCTGGTGGGCTTGGTGATGGGACTACTGATCAGGTGTTTTTCCCTCCAGCCTACTCGATCCGTGGCATGACATAAAACCGGCTCGCACGAGAGTCCCTGCTACGCACAATCCCAGCATGGCATGGCGGATTGATGAAGCGGTGGTGCGCGGCGAGATCGACAACCGCATGCGCGGACATGTGACGGGGCGACTTTGGTTCGCCGGCCGCGACGAGCCAGTGGTGCTTGATCTGGCGGGCAACTGCTGGCGCGACCTGGCCGGCCGGCGGCTGGAATTCACGAACCCGCAGCCCAAGCCGGGAGACGTGGGAAAACTCGCTCCGCTCCAGCGCGGCGTGGTCGGCGACATCAGCGCTTCGCGCAAGGTCAAGGTGCCCGACATCCCGCTCAGCGATCTGCACCTTTACTACAAGACCGGCCGGGAAATGCCTTGGCACTGGGGCAACGCGCTTATGCTGGAGTGGTTCAGCGAGGAAAACGGCCGCGTCGTCATCGAGTCGGCATCCTTTGACCTGAAAATCGTAGGCGAGCCCGCGTGGGAAATGTCCGAGGCCGAGGAAGAGGCCCAACGTAAGGCCAACGGTGCGGCGATGACGGGTTTCATGGAGCGTCTCGCTGAAGCGGCGGGCGCGGAGGAGCGCGAGATCGTGGACGACACCCCGGCCGAGTGGGATGAAAAGCCCCAGACGGAGGAAGAAGCCGAGGCCCAGCAGGCGCGCAGCGACAAGCTAGCCGACCGCATCGAGGCGCGTTTGCGCAAGGAGGGCGAAGAAGCCTACGACCGGATTCTCGAGGAGGAGATCGACCGCCTGCACCGCGAGGAAGGCCGGCCCGAACCCACGCCCGAGCAGCTCGCCCGCAACGCGGAGTGGATCGACGAGATGAACCGCGCCGGCGAGGAGGCGCTGGCCAACCCCGATCCCGAGCTCGAGAAGGAATTGGAATTTGAGCACCCGCTGGTGGCGCGCGTCATGGAGTTTGCCCTGCAACTGCGCATAACCGCCAAGGACGAGGGGTGGCGGCCGGAAGATGCCGGCCAGGAACATCCCGTGTCAGAACTGCTCGACGCCACGATGATTGCCGGGCCGAAGCTCGCGGGCGCTTTGAACGGCCAGTATTGGCCGCCGGAGATTGAGTTTTGCGCACACACCATCGTCCGCCTCAAGCGGGCGCGCGGCTACCTGGAGGATGCGTTGCGCGCCGTGGAAGCATGCCACGATGAGAAGCTCATCAAGTCGGAGCACCTCGGTCCGATCCTCGTGGAGCTGGGCGATTTCATCCAAGACATCGACGCCCTCATCGCCGAGCTCCGCGCCAAGCTGGAGCGTGGAACGGATTGATGCAGGGCTAATCTTCGGGATGAGCCGTGCTGCGTAGCGGCTCGTCGGGACGACTCGCCCTACCGGCCTGGCCCGCCCGAGACACTCTCACCGCGCCAGTCGGGTGGTAAAGTATTCGAGGAACGCCTTCGGATCGGAGGTCAGCGCGACCTGTGCGTTGGGCGGGCGGTCCGCGACCTCGCGCGTGGTGCCGTCGGCTTCGACCACGAGAGGCATGGGCGTCAGCGGGGCGACGCCCGGCGTGGCCACGAGCGCGACGGCGAGGTTGTCGAACAGGGTGGGGTGTTCGCCCTTCCACGTGTTGGTGTGGCGCCACACGAAATCGAGCGCGGCCAGGGCGTCGTTCGCCGGTGAGCCGCGCGAAAAGATCCGCACCTTCCACTCCGGCGTGAGCTTCAGGTCGGCCGTGGAATCCAGCGGCGCCACGAGCAGCGGCACACCGGAGGCGAACACGACCTGCGCGGCCCTCGCGGCGGACTTGATGTTCCACTCCGGCTCGGGTTTGGACCCCGGCGCGTAGCCGCGGCGGATGGAGCCGCCCATCAGGGCGATGGCCTTGAGCTTTTTCCCGATGCCGGGCTCGGACTCGAGCAGCGCCGCGACGTTGGTCAGCTCGCCGACGGCGATGAGGACGATCTCGCCGGGCCGGGCGTTGATCTGCCGGCGCAGGAATTCCACGCCGCCGGACTCGTGCAGCGCGGGCGCGGCGAAGCCTGCGGCCCACTCGACCTGCTTCATGTATTGCGTCGGTGTGGAAAGGCCCGCGTGAACCGGCACCTCGCCGCGCCCGGCGACCGTCAACAGTTTCGCCGCCAGTCGCGCGCGCGCCACGGCATCACCCGACACGGTCGTCACGCCGAGCAGTTCCAGCTCCGGGCTGCGCAGCACCTGCACCAGCGCATAAGCGTCGTCGATGTCGGTGCCGATGTCCGTGTCGAGCAGGACAGGGATGGGTTTCGCCACCAAGGATCCAAACAGCAGACAAACGAGCAGGGGCAGTTTCATGTTGGCAGCATGAACGGGAGCACTGCTGCGACAAGCATCCGCGCCGGAATCATTCCGATGTAGCTGCGCTTGAGTCCCGCCTCGCGGGACGAAAGCGTGGCGCGGGTCGGAAACCACGCGGTCTTTGCGCTCCAGCGCGGCTACGGGCTACCCGGTTTTGGCGCCGTCCACCGCACCAGGGGCGCGTTGCCCGCCACGTAAAGCGGGTGGCGGGGCTGGCCGTCTTGCGTGGTGCCGAGGCACCAGAGTTCGCGGTCGGCGAAGAGTTTCGCCACGGCGGTCGCGCGGCCCTGGAAATCTCCGCCCGCACCCCAGGCGGCGACGATGCGCTCGCAGCGGTCCGCAGCCTCGAGCAGGGCCGCGTCGTTGCCCGGGCCGACGGGATCGGGGTCGGCCATCATATCCTTCGGGTAAGGCGTGCGCAGGGCGAAGAGGTTGGCCATCCAGAACCCGTCGAAGCCCTCGCGCTGCGAAAACGAGCGGATGCGCGTGAGCGTCGGGTCGAGCTGCTGTTCGTCGGCCGTGGAGGGATTGAGCCCGATCCAGAGGATGAGCCGGTCACCGAAGAGCGGATTCCAGCGATGCACGAGCGAGTAGCGGTGCCGCCGGTCCGGGGAGAAGGTGCAGGGGTTTTCCACGGAACGGGCTCAGCTCAAAATCTCCCGCAGGCTTTCCAGGTCCATCACGGTGGACACGGACTCCTCTTGGATGACGGCGGAGGCGAGGGCGGATTTCTCGCGTTGGAGGGCGCGGATTTTCTGTTCGACGGAATTGTCGGCGATCAAGCGGTAGGCCATCACGGGGCGCGTTTGGCCGATGCGGTGGATGCGGTCGATGGCCTGCGCCTCGGCCGCGGGGTTCCACCACGGGTCGTAGAGGAACGCGTAGCTCGCGGCCGTGAGGTTGAGGCCGAAGCCGGCGGCTTTCAGCGAGAGCAGGAAGACGGTCTTGGACTTGTCGGTCTGGAATTGGTCCACCAGCTCGGCGCGGTTCTCCGTCGCGCCGGTGAGAATCAGGTGGCCGATGTTCGCCTCCACCAAGCGGGCGCGAATCAGCTCCAGCATCCCGGTGAACTGGCTGAACACGAGCACCTGGTGCCCTTCGTCGGCGAGTTCCTCGATGCGCTCGAGCAGGGCGTCGAGCTTCGCGCTGGGCAGCGGGGCGTGCGCCGGATCGACGAGCGCGGGGTGGCAGCAGATCTGGCGCAGGCGCAGCAGGCTCGCGAGCACATGGAAGCGCACCGCGCCGAGCTCGCCGGGCGTCTTCACGCCCATCAGGTGAGCGCGGGCGCGCTTCAGCTCGGCGTCGTAGAGCGCGCGCTGTTCGCCCTCGAGGTCCACGATGATGTCGTCCTCCGTGCGCGTCGGCAGGTCGGGTGCGGCCTGGGCCTTGGTGCGGCGGAGCAGGAAGTGCTGCACGCGCCGGTGCAGTCGCGCGAGGGCGGCCGGCTCGACTTCGGGGTATTGCCGACGGAAACCGGGCTGGTCGCCGAGCAGGCCGGGTTGGGCGAAAGCGAACAAACTCCACAGATCCGTGAGCCGGTTCTCGATCGGTGTGCCGGTGAGCACGAGGCGGTGCTGGGCCCGCAGGGAACGCGCGACGATGGCGACCTGGCTGCCGGGGTTCTTGATGAACTGCCCTTCGTCGAGCACGACCGCGTCCCACTCCGCGCTGCGGAACGCCGTGGCGTGCAGCCGCAGCTGCGCGTAGTTGGCCACGAGCACGCGCGGCGCCGTCCGCCCGGGCGCGTCGATCGCCTCGGTGATCGCGCGCGGGTTCACCGGATCAAACGCCACCGTCTCCAGCTCCGGCGCAAAACGCGCCGCCTCCGTGAGCCACCCGTGCGTCACGCTCTTCGGACACACCACCAAGCAGCGAAACGGCCGCGCGGCCTCCGGCCCAATGTTCGTATTACGAACATTCGCGGTTTCCACGAGGTGGAGCAGCCAGGCGAGGGTTTGCACGGTTTTGCCTAGGCCCATGTCGTCGGCGAGGATGCCGCCGAGGCCGTGGCGGGAGAGGTGGGCAAGAAATTGGAAGCCTTCGCGCTGGTAAGGACGCAGCTCGGCGCGCAGTCCGGACGGAAGTGCCGGCGGCGGCAACGCGGCCAGACTAGCCAGGCGCGCTTTCAGCTGATGAATGACCAGCGCGTCTTCGCCGACGAAGGGCTCCGCCGCCGCGGCGAGCTGCAGGGCGTGCAGGCGGTGGTTGGTCGTGCGTCCGGTGGCGATGACCTCGTCGAGGCTCAGGCCCATGCGTTCGAGCGCGACCGCAGCGAGCGGATCAATGGCGAGCGACGGGTCGAGGCGGCGCCAGCCGTGTTTCGGCAGGCTGACCCATTTGCCGCGGGCCTTCACCAACAGCGAGATTTCCTCGGGCGTGAGCGTGGTGTCCTCGATCTTCACGCCGACGGACAGGTCGAACCAGTCCTCTTTGTTACCTGCGGCGGGGGCGACGCCGAGTTTCAGGTGCGCGCGCAACGGCGCGCCGAGCAGGGCGGCGAGTTCCGGCGACACATCGAGTTCGACGTCGTCGGGCAGCGACTCGTGCCAGTCGATGAACTCGTCGGGGAAGCTGTCCGACACGGGCCGCGTCCACGCCTCGGCCCAGCCGTCCCACACAAGGCGGAACGAGGCGAAGCTGCCGCTCACGATCTGGGCGGCGGAGAGATCAAATTCAAGCAGCGGTTCCCCCGGTCCACGCGGCGGCGGCAGGCCCTGCGGCGTCCACTGCCAGCCGGCGTTCTCGGTCCAGCGCTGCTCGCAGGGCGGGTTCTCCGCGCGGGCGACGAGCTGGGCGTGGAAGTCGCGCTCGTCTTCCTCGTAGGCGGGCGTGAGCCAGCAACGCAGGCGCGGACGCAGCACGACGGTGCGAATCTCGGCCGAAAGCCCCGCCGGCAGACGAATGCCGGCCGCGCGCAGGCGGGGCAAAATGCGGGCGTCGTTGAGGGCGGCGGTCGGCAGCTGCGTGGAAGGAGCCGGCGGCGGACCGCGCCAGACGAATCCGTCGAACAGGTAAAGCGGCTCCGGGCGCGGCGCGATGAGGCGCGCGCCCGCCGCGACGCGACCGTCGGGCGTGACGAGGTGCAGGTCGAGCCGGTCGGCCTTCCCCGGTGAAGCGCTGGCCTGAAACGCGAGCGGTTCCGGCTGCACGGCGAAGGGGCTGCCGTCGGGCAGCACGAGGGCCGCGCGCGCGGCCGTGGTGAGCAGGAGACCGACGACGGTTTCCTCGGAGAGCGACAGGCGCGGCGTGAGCGTGCGGGCGTCGAGGCGGCATTCGGCGGCGAAGGCGGCGCCAAGCGCGGCCTCGGCGGGTGGGAGGTGCTCGAAATCCGCCGGACGCGACGCGGCGATATCGGCCAGCAGGCGCTTGGCGGGCGGTTTCCAGCGCGGTTCGTCGGCCACGCGGACCTCCAGCTGCCACTTGCCGGTGGGTTCGAGCCGCACGCGCAGGCCGGCGATCTGTTGCAGCGGACCAACCGCGGGCTTTTCACCTGGCGTGGGCAGCGCGCGCAACCACGCGGCGAGACCGGCCGGCAGCACGGGTTCGTTGCTCGGCGCAGCGAGGGCGGCCGGTTTGGCCTCGGCGGCACGGTCCGCCGGCAAGAGCGGAATGGTCGGCCGGCGACCGTCGAGCTGGCCGGCCTCGACCGCGGCCAGCCACGCGAGGCCGGCGGCATAGACGTGTTCGCAACGGTCGAGCACCGGACACGAGCAACGCGAAGTCCACGCGCCACGGGTGAGAAACAGCGTGATCCCGAGCACTTCGCTGCCGATATCCACCTCGGCTTTCACGAGGTGGTCGGCCTCGGACCACACCTCCTTCACGGCCTTGTGGCGGTAATGGTCACCACCGGCCTCGCGCGTCTCCGCGGGAAAAGTGCCCAACCAGCCGCGCAGCGCGGTGAGCGCTTGCGGCGTGCGGACCGAGCGCACGGCGGGTTGACGGGGATTGGGCGGCATGGGCGGAAAAGAATGAGGAGCCGCATCAAAAACGCGACCCCGACGAGAGATTTTATTGGCCGGGCGGGGCCGGCGCGTGTTCGGCGGGCGAAGCTACCCGTGGGCTCAGGCGGCGCGCAGCCAAAGATCGGCGTGCAGCAGGCCCCAATCGTGGGTCTGACGGCCGCGCAGGCGGAAACCGTGGGCGGCGAGGATGGCGTCGGGCGGCGTGACCCGTCGGGCGGGGAGGCGCGTGGTGAGACGGAAGAAAAAATACATCAGCCGGTGCACGGCCAGCGCGCGCCAGCGGGCGGGACCGCGCGCTGGCAGAGTGAAATCCGAAACGATCCAGCGCGCATCGGGCGTGGCGACGCGGGCGAGGGCGGCCACGACGGCGCCGAGCCGGTCGGGCGTGAAACAATCCAGGAAGAAATGCGTGGCGATGACATCGAACGCTCCGCTCGTCGGGCGCCAATCGGGCAGTTCCGCCTGCACGAATTCGATCCGCTCCAGATCCAAACCGGCGCGCTCCAAGCGGGCGCGGGCCACGGCGAGCATCCGGGCGCTGGCGTCCACGCAGGTGACGCGCAGCTGCGGGTGGGCGCGCAGCACGGCGGCGAGCGCGGGACCGTGGCCCACGCCGGCGACGAGCATCCGGCGCGCCCCCGTGAGTTCACCGAGCCAGGCGGTGCGGCAGCGTTGCAGGCGCCGGCCGGCGAGCAGGCGTTCCATCAACGGATAAACCGGCGCGAGCAGATCGAATCCGGCCCGGGCGACGAGCGTCCACCAGCCGCCCGCTACGAGTGCACCCGACGCGTAGGCCAGCACGTCGCGCCAGTCGCCCGTCGCAGTTGCGAAGAGTCGCGGCGCGACGACCTCGCTGGCGAATGTCCAGATGACCAGGGCCGGGACGATCTCGCGCCATGCCGGCCAGCCGTCGTGGGCGCGGAGGCCGAGCCGCCGGTAAACCCAGAGCAGCAGCGGCAGGGCGACGGGAATCAGCAGACAGTCGGTAAACTGGTCGTGCCAGAATCCAGCGGTCACGCGCGGTTGGACGGCCCAGCGTCCCACCGCATACGCCGCGCCCGCCGCCAGACAGAGCGGATCGAGCGCGTAGCGGAAACGGTTCACAGCAACGCGGCGATCATCAGCCCTGTGCCGAAGGCAAGGGCGAGACGAACGAGGAAGTTGGAACCGGGTGTGAGCGTGGAGAACATGGCAGGATCAATAAACCTGTTCGGCGAGGAGCGCAAACAGCTCGGCTTCCGTGATCCGCTTTTGCTGCATGCTGTCGCGCTCGCGGAGGGTGAACGTGTCGCCGGGCTTCTCGATGGTGTCGAAGTCGATGGTCACGCACCAGGGCGTGCCGGCCTCGTCCTGGCGGCGGTAGCGTTTGCCGATGGCGCCGCCGTCGTCGTATTGCACGGCGTAGTTGCGCTTCAGTTTTGCGTAGAGGGCCTTGGCGCGGTCGGTGAGCTGCTCCTTGTTCTTGAGCAGCGGGAGCACGGCGACCTTGACCGGGGCGATGCGCGGGGAGAACCGCAGCACGGTGCGCTTCTCGACGTTGCCCTTCTCGTCCTTCACGTCCTCTTCCGCGTAGGCGGCGGTGAGCACGGCGAGGAAGATGCGGTCGGTGCCGACGGCGGGTTCGATGACGTGCGGGACGAACTTCTTCTTCGTGGCCTCGTCGAACATCTCCTGCGGCTTGCCGGAGGCGTTGGCGTGCTGCGTGAGGTCGTAGTTGCCGCGCGCGGCGATGCCCCAGAGCTCCTGCACGCCGAAGGGATACTTGAACATGATGTCCACCGTGCCGCGCGAGTAGAACGCGAGCTTCTCCTTCGGGTGGGCGTAGCGCGAGAGGTGCGATTCGGGCAGGCCGATGCTCTTGAGCCAGTTCTCGCACCAGGTGATCCACTCCTCGTGGGCCTTGGCCCAGTCGGCGTCCTCATGGATGAAATACTCCATCTCCATCTGCTCGAACTCACGGGAGCGGAAGATGAAGTTGCGCGGCGTGATCTCGTTGCGGAACGACTTGCCGACCTGGGCGATGCCGAAGGGCAGTTTCACGCGGGTGGTGTCGATCACGTTCTTGAAGTCCACGAACATGCCCTGCGCGGTCTCGGGGCGAAGGTAGGCGACCGACGAGGCGTCCTTGAGCGCGCCGACGTTGGTCTCGAACATCATGTTGAATGCGCGCGGCGGCGTGAGGCTGCCGGGCTCGCCGGTGGCGGGCGAGGGGATGAGAGGGATCTCGGCTTCGGCGGCCTCGGTGAAGTCCTTCACCACGACCGGGGCGAGCGTGCCCTGGAGGGCCTTCTTGCGCTTGAACGACTCGGCGGCGGCCTGGAGGTCTTCGGCGGTCTTCTCGCTCTCGAGAGCGGAGACGTAGCCCGCGACCTTGCCGTCCACGACGACCGGCGACCAGAACAGTTGGTCCGCGCGATAGCGCTGCTTGCTCACCTTGCAGTCCACGAGCGGGTCGGTGAAGCCGGCGACGTGGCCGGAGGCTTCCCAGACCTTGGGGTGCATGATGATGGAGGTCTCGATGCCGACGACGTCGTCGCGGCGGTGGACCATGTCGCGCCACCAGCAGTCGCGGATGTTGCGCTTGAGCTCCACGCCGAGCGGGCCGTAGTCGAAGAAACCGTTGAGGCCGCCGTAGATTTCGGACGACTGGTAAATGAAGCCGCGGCGCTTCGCGAGCGACACGAGGGCTTCCATGAGATTCGGGTTTTCGGCGGAGGGAGTGGACATGGTGGTAAGGAGCGCCCCCAACTGGATGTGGGGAGCAGCCGGCCAGCAAAGAGAGCGGCCGCAGGCCGGTCAAGGCTTGGGGCGGTCAGGTAGTGACTCCGTTTCCTTCGGTCTAGACTACAACGAGTTAATTTCAGACCCACCTTGCAAGCAGCCAGCCGATATCGCGGCGATTTTGAACCTCTTGTTTGGCGGTAAACGTGTAGCGGCGTGGTTCAGTTAGCCGCCCTTGTCATGCGTCGTGGTTAATTCCGCCGCCTCCTAGTGAACCACGGTTATCAATGCGCCCCTTGGTGAGTAGCTGGCAACACGTAGTGTCCTAATGTGAAAAACCCTAAATGCAACCACCCGAAGCAAAGTCGGCTCTATAGACTTAACTCGCAAAATCCAAGGACCGCTTGGGATACCCAAAAATATCATCGAAAAAATTGACCGATCTCCTGCGGACCACTCCAAAGAACTTAGAAGCTAACACCAACCTATTCAACTTATGAACATTACAGGCATCACCCCCGCCCACATATTTTGGGCTGGCGTCGCAATCATGCTGATTGTTGGCGTCGTCACTATCCGTCGCTGGCCCAAGTTTCCTTGGGGCGGCAAAAAATAGACCCCATGCATCATTTTAGCGCGCCCAGGGTCAGATCAATTTCATCAATTAGGCGTTTGTTTGCGGAATTAGCTACCCAACTTGCGCGCATTCCTCGAAGCAACCTAATCGTCAGTTCTCGATAGCGGGGGAAATGCCGCAACTCGAAGACCACGGCAATCTGTCGATCTAGCTTCACGTGTTCCATGCCTGTGTCGGGCTGGACCAGCTCCTTAATTAAGCGATGGTATGTCTCGAACTCGCGCCAATCCGCCTCTCTTTGACGTGTCAGTATGAATTGTAGCACGGGCCAGAAGAAGACCGCAACGCCACCAATGATTGAGAGGGTAGTGGGAGTGATCCATTCCATATGCGTAATCTGAGAAAAATTAGCTGAAGACGATGATGACTCTTAGCGATTAGCACAGGCTCCTGCAGAATTGGATGTCGCCTCAATGGTAGGGCACGAACAACATTGCACTCTTACGGGCCAAATCAATCCGAGATCGGAAAGTTACGATGAATATGAATGCTGCATTGTGTCCAGTCTGCCAAGAGCACGAAGCGAATCGAACCTCCACGCCGGGGGGAGGCAATTTCGATTGTCCCTGTTGCGGTGGCTTCGCGCTTGAACACGAGCTACTGGATCAGGGGCGTGTTAGTATCGGCGACAATGAACGTATAAAACTAAAGCACATTTTATGCGAGCATCGGTTACGGAGTCGCCCTCGATTGTTTATTGCTTCTCGCACGGGCGCTCCTGTGGGGGAACTGCCGCGCACCACGGTCGATGAGTTATTGTATCTATATCCTAAGGAGCCGTTGGAATATTTCGACAGAGCGCTAGAAAATCTCGAATGCCTGACAAATCACCCTGTAGCTACTGTTCCACTCGTTAAGTATAATTGGGCAGCGCTTTTTTCTGAGCGGGATAATGCCGCGGCTATACTTCGACAGCTAGCTGATCTCGGTTATATTTCGCTCACTGGCACGCACGTGTTCCAGATTTTGCCGAAAGGTTGGATGCGACTTCAATCGATCAAGCAACCGGGGCGTTTTTCCAAACAAGCGTTTGTCGCGATGCGCTTTGATGAGTCGCATGCTGAAATTTTCGACAGAGGCTACAAGCCAGCTATTGAAGAAGCGGACGGAGGACAAACGAAGGCATTTATCGTCAACCGCAAAGAGCATAACAACAAGATCGACGATCAGATTATCGCTGAGATTCGTCGTAGTCGTTACTTAATTGCAGACTACACAGGACACCGTCCCAACGTATACTATGAGGCTGGTTTCGCGCTTGGACTCAACCTGCCTGTGATCTGGTGCATCTCTGCGACGGAACAAGAGAAACCTCATTTCGACACCCGCCAGTATAGTTACATCAAATACAATACTCCGGAGGATTTGAAGCAGCAGTTGATTAACAGAATCCGTGCGACAATTACCTGAACAACCATACGGGTGATGTGGTGAAATATTCTGACCTACCACGACGGGAATTGAGTCGCCATTGGCGGTCAAGGTAGGCGAGTCGGATTGCTGTAGCCGGGGTCGCTGACCCCGGTCCGGCCTCAACGAGGCCGGCTACATTCAATCCACAACCTTCACGGCCGGCTGCCGGTGATTTCGGCGAGCTTGGCGAAGAAGGCGCGCTTGCGCGGGGAGGTGATGGTCCAGTCCACCGGCACGCTCTGGAAGCCGTCGGCCGAGCCCTCGCCCTTCATGCGGTAGTCGAAATACCCCCACGAGGCGCCGGCGCGCAGGGCGGCGATGAAGTTGTTTTCCGGTTTATCGAAATCGAAGTGGTCGTCCTCGTTGAAGACGATCGGTTTGGGCGTGTAGGTCGGGTTGGTTTTCACGGCAGCGACCATCGCGGCGATGCGTGCGGGCTGGTGCACGCCGTTGCCGTGCAGGAGCACGAAGTCGCTGGCGGCGACAACGTCGGGCGAGGGCAGCGCGCCGCCCTTGTAGCTGGTGCTCACGAGCAGACGCCGGCCGTCGGGTCCGGGCCGCTGGGCGCGGCGGATGGCCTCGGCCACGCGCGCGGGCTGGAGCAGGGCGTGGTCGTAGTGGATGTCGCACTCGTTGTTGATCTCGAGGAGCACATGGCGGTAGCCGCGGGCGTGGAGCCAGTCCACGGTGCCATCGATGGCGCGCAGCACAGCGGCCTCGTCGGCGAGGCGTTCATCCTGGCCGAAATAAAACAGGCCGAGGATGACGGCCATGCCGAGTTCGTCGGCACGGTCGAGGATGCGCTGCAGTCGCACCAGATACGCCGGCCGCAGCGAGCCGTCGGGCGCGAAGGCCGAATTTTCCCACGGCTGGCCCTTCGAGTAGCCCTCGGGGCTGCCGCCCTGCAGGTTCAGCGTGAAGGCGAGCAGACCGTGGGCGCGCCACGCGGGCATGGCGGCGATGAACTCGGAGGTGTTGCGGTCGGGGTCCCAGCGGCCGGTGTCGGCGTAGGCCCAACGGTCGCGCGTGGCCGGGTTGAGGTCGTCGAAGACGCCCTGAACGAGGCGGGCGTTGAGCAGCAGGCCCTCGATGCGCGCTCCTTCCCAGGTGCGGCCCTCGTAGGTCGGCCGGCCGTTGATCAGGAAGTCGGTGCCGCGGATGGCGACCTCGGTGCCGCCGGCGAGGAGCGCGGGGGCGGCGGCCAGCCCGGCCAGGACCAGCCGGAGAATGGGAAAGCGCATGCGGGCAGGCTGGCGGCGCCCGACGGCCGGCTCAAGGGGCATCTGCCGGCCGCGCGCTAACGTTTTTCACCCTTCTCCAGCGGTGCGTCCGAGACGTCCGCCACGGGGAGGGTTTCGCCCTTCATGTATTCCAGCAGCTGCAGCTCGCCGAGGTGGACGGAGGGCTTGAACTTGTCGGAGGCGTTGACCCAGACGGGGCGCTCGGTGTCGCGGCCGAACTGCTGGCCGCCGATGGCGAGCATGGCCGGCAGCACGTTGCCGAAGCTGAAACCGAGCGACGGCGCCGCGATGCGCGTGACCCAGAGCGGGGGCTGCCGCTTCCTGTCCAGCGCTGCCTCGAGGTCGTAGGCCGACACAACGATCACATAGAGATCCTCGCGGGCCACTTCGTAGATGTTCCGGGCGTCGAAGCTCTGCGCGGTCAGGCCCACGATGGGGGCGGTCAGCGGGTTGAAAAAGTCGCGGCCCAGCCCGACCTTGGAGCCACCCAGGAAGCGCACCATCTGACCGTGGTTCATCTGGGTCGAATACGAGGGATCGCCCCCGTAGAACCGTTCAGCGTTCAGCGTGCCCCACGTGTAAACGAGCAGCAGGGAGGGGCGTGGCGAATCGGGCTTGGCGGGGAGGAAGCCCTGTTTGGCCAGCTCGGAGGAAATCAGATGGATCACGTCCTTGTCGGGCGGCGGCTCCGAAAATCCGGCGATCGAGGCCCCCAGGTCGCGGTAGCCCAGGCTGGCGGCGATGTAGTAATGCGGCCGTTCCGGACTGGCCGGGGCAAGGAACTGGCCGTGGCCGGACATTTCCGTCACGGTGATGACCTCGAGATCGCGGTGACTGCGGATGAGATCCCAGAGGCCGGCGCGGCTCACGGTCGGGGTCAGGAGCAGGAGGGTGAGGACGACCGCGGGGGAGGCGCGATGCATGGGGTGGGGGTGTGCAGGATTTATCGACTGCGGCTCCGAGCGGAGGTTCCCGCGGGTTTGTAAAGGCGGCGCCGTCGGGCGAAGTATCCCATTGCCAGAAACCGGCGCTCCGGTCAGCTGTCTGCATTCGCCCCCCATGAAGTCGCTTCTCCGTTTCTTCCTCCTTGTTGCAGTTGCGCTCAGCCTGTCCACGGCCCGCGCCCAGACCCCGCCCGCGCCCGCCGGCTACAAGGTGGTGGTCGAAATCACCTTCGACGAACAGGGCCTCGCCGAGGAAGGCAAGGTGGTGCAGAGCGACGACCCGAGCGGCGCCCGCGTGTTGGACCAGATCGCGCTGCGCCTCGCCGAGGAGGTCAAGCAGGCCCCGCGCACCGACAAGGAGGGCAAGCCGGTCAAGTTCAAGGCCCGCGCCCCGTTCAATTTCCCGGTGGAGGGCGACGAGGGAGCCGCCGCCAACGAGGCGCCCAAACCCGCGCTCAAGTCCGCCCCGTTGCCCGTCTACCCGGAGAATCTCGCCGCCAGCAGCACGGTCGGCGGTGCGATCCTTGAGCTCATCATCGGAGCCGACGGCGCCGTGAAGAAGGCCAGCGTGATGCGCTCCTCCCACCCCGAATTTGCCAACGCGGCCTTCGCCGCCGTGCAGCAATGGCAGTTTGCCCCCGCGCAGAAGGACGGCGTGGCCGTCGAGTCGCGCTGGCGCGTGGCCGTGAATTTTTCCGTGGACAGCAAGGAAGCCGACTGGATGTGGCGCATCGCGCCGCGCCCGAGCCTTGGCGCCTTCACCGCCGTGCGGCCCCCGCTTCCGCCCGCGGCCCCGGCTCCCGCCGCCGCACCGGCGGCGCCGGCAGAGAAGAAGTAAGCGGGTTTGCCGCGGTCTGCACTTGCCTCGCCCGCGCGAGGCCGGTTTAGCCATGCCTCACGTAAACGGGCCAGGTTTACCATGATCGCATCACGCCCGTTTAAAATTGTCCTCCTGCTGGTTCACTGGGCCGGCCCGATCGGGTTGGCCTGCTTGGCGGGACTTCCGCTCCGGGCGCAGCCGGCTCCCGCGGCCGCGGATTTCGGTCCCGCCCTGATGACCGAGTGGGTGCGGCCGGAGTATCCGGCCGAGGCGCGCAAGGCCAAGGCCGAGGCAACCGTGGTGGTTGAGTTTGTCGTCGAGGCGGACGGCAGCGTTTCGCGGGAAACGATCAACGAGAGCGCGGACCCGCGGTTCAACCAGGCGGCGCTGGCGGCGGTGCGACAATGGAAGTTCAAGCCCGCGTTGGAGCACGGTGCTCCGGTCGCCTCGGCCCTGCGGGTGCCGGTGGTGTTCGAGCTGGCCCAGCTGAAACAAAAAACCGCCCCGCTGTTTCCGCCGCAGGTGTTGTGGCCGGTGCCGGTGAAGGAAACCCCCGCCACACCGGACCGCAGCATCGAGCCCGAATACCCCGCCGAGATTGAGGAGCGGCAGTTGCCCGGTGAGGTGCACATCGAGTTCACCGTGGATGCCGCGGGCACGGTGAGCCAGCCGCGGGTGCTGTGGGCGACCCATCCGGCGTTCGTGGAGACATCGCTTCGCGCCATCGCGCGGGCGGGCTTCACACCGGCCCGGCAAGGGCCCTTGGTGAAATCGTCGCGCGTGCAGTATCCGGTGGTCTTCGGCAGCATGGGGACCAAACCTTCGGACGTCCTGGCCGCCAAT
>CBINOW010000083.1:0-20832 GCA_966252395.1 uncultured Oleiharenicola sp.
ATGGCGCCCGGAGGGCGACATCGGCCCTTCCATCTGGACCGGCTCTTTCCTCACGTGGCTCCAAATCACGAGCACGAGGCCCAGCAGCGCGAAGATCAGGCCCGCCACGGAAACGGCATACACCACTTTGCTTTGGCTCAGCGCGATCTCTGTAACCGCTACGCTCAATTGCCCCGACAGCAACTGACGGTAAGGGCGCACTCCGTAATGAAAACCGATCTGGAAGCAGGCGGCCATCGCAACGAAAAGGGAAAACAGCGCCGCGAGCGAACTACAGGTGAAGCTCTTCATTTTCTTTCCTCCGATCATGATATTAAGCCCACGCGTATTGCCTACGCCTAGGTTGGCCCGTTGCGGGTAGGAAGGTGGTTTAGCCGTTCGACATCAACCTCCGAGTCGCGAGCGCAGGCAGCTCTCCAATGCCCCGGTCCCCGCCTAGCCTGCACCGCGCTGGCCAAGCGCCTCACGCAATCCGAGTCCGCCTCCGCCCAGTGGATCGGCCGGGAGGCGCTGCGCGAGTTCGCGAAGCGGGAAGGCAAAGCCTGAACCTTTTTGGCTCCCCTGGCCGGTTTTAGTCCGGGGCAACGCGGTTGAAGATTTTGATTCAAGCCGGCGCGGTGTCCGGCTAGGGTCCGGGAATGGAATCCCCCGGCTGGAGCGAACTCGACGACGCCGCGTTGCTCGACCGCAAGATTTCCAGCCTCGGCCTGACCCTGCCGGGCACGCCGCTCGAACCCCTGATCGGCAAGCTGCACGAGGAACTGGCCGCCAAGGGGCTCGGGTTCATGCCGCCCTGCCACGTGGGCGACGAGTGGTTCGTGCCGGTGGGCATCCCGGCGATCTTCGTGCCCTTCTTCCTGGTCCACGACCGCCTGCGTAAACTCGAGGCCACGATCATGCTGGAGGTCGAGGGCGACAGCCCGGAGTGGTTCATGCGCCTCATCCGCCACGAGGCGGCCCACGCCTACGCCTACGCCTACCAGCTCTTCCGGAAGCGGAAGTGGCAGCGCGTCTTTGGCAAGAGCTCGACCGACGACACGCCGCAGTTCTACCGGCCACGCCCCTACAGCCGCTCCTACGTCGTGCACCTCGACGACTGGTATGCGCAGAGCCACCCCGACGAGGACTTCGCCGAAACCTTCGCCGTGTGGCTCACGCCCGGGCTCGACTGGCGCGTGCGTTACCAAGGGTGGAAGGCGCTGCACAAACTCGAGTATGTGGACGAGCTGATGCGCGGTCTCGCCGGCGTGCCGCCGCCCTACCAGCCCGCCTACCGGGAGAAGGACTTCAACTGCCTCAACCAGAAACTGAAGACCTACTACGCCAAGAAGCGGAAGCAGAACGAGGACACCTATCCCGACTTCTACGACCGCGACCTGCGCGCGCTCTTCCCCGGCGCCGCCGAGGCCGGCAAGGCGCACCTTGCCTCCGCCTGGCTGCGGGCCCGCCGCCGCGGTCTGCGCGACGCGGTCTGCGAAGCCACCAACGAGAAGAAATACCGGGTGCACAAGCTCCTCTCCCGCCTGATTGAGCGCTGCGAGCGGCTCGACCTGCACCTCGACCCGGCCGCGCCCGCGCCCGACATGGCCGTGGCCGCCACGCTCACCACCTTCGTGATGAACTACCTGTTCACCGGGAAATTCAAACGCACCAAGTAAACCGCCCATGCCCCGCAAACCCCGCGTGCTCGCCCTGTTCGACGCCGTGCGCCCCACGACGCTCGACCAGGACCTGACCCCCGAGTTGAAGACCGCCGACTGGAAGACCGAGGCGGCCGTGCTCCGGGCGCTGGCCGAGCTCGGCTGGCCCCACGAGCACCAGGCCATCTTCGACGACCTCGATCTCGTGCGGCAGAAGGTCGCATCGTTCCGCCCGGACGTGATCTTCAACCTGGCCGACCAGTTTCGCAACAACCGCGCCCTCGACCAGAATATCGCCTCCTTCCTCGCGCTCACGGGCATCCCCTTCACCGGCTGCGGCGCCTCCGGCCTGACGCTCTGCAAGCACAAGGCCATCTCGAAGAAGATCCTCAGCTACCACCGGATCCGCATCCCGCACTTCGTCACCATCCCTCGCGGCAAGCGGCCGGTGCGGCCGGGGCACCTGAAGTTCCCCATTTTGGTCAAACCGCTCAAGGAGGAGGCCTCCTACGGCATCGCCCAGGCCTCCTTCGTCGAGACCGACGAGCAGTTCAAGGAGCGCGTGGTTTACCTGCACGAGAACACGGACAACGACGTCATCGCCGAGGAATACATCGAGGGCCGCGAACTCTACGTCGGCCTGATCGGCAACCACCGCCTGCAGGCCTTCCCCGTCCGCGAACTGGTCTTCCGCGAGGTGCCGCCCGACGAGCCGAAGATCGCCACCTACAAGGCCAAGTGGGACGAGGCCTACCGGCAGCGCTGGGGCCTGGAGAACCGCTTCGCGGAGGGGCTCGATGAGGCGCTGGTCCGGCACATCGAGGCCACCTGCAAGCGCATCTACCACCTGCTGACGATCGACGGCTACGCCCGCATTGACCTGCGCATGACGGCGGCGAACGAGCTCTATTTCATCGAGGCCAACCCGAATCCCGCGCTGGCGCCCGACGAGGATTTCGCCGAGTCCGCGCTCAAGGCCGGCATCACCTACCCGCAGCTGATCGAGCGCATCACCCGCCTCGGGCTGCGCGCGCTGCGGGAGTGAACAGGGGGGCTGGATTCACAACGCGCAGCGGGCGGTGAAGCCGCGGCCTGCGCAAAGCCTGCACCGCCATGGCCACTCGCCTCACGGAATCCGAGTTCGCCTCCGCCCAGTGGATCGGCCGGGAAGCGCTAAGGGAGTTCGCGAAGCGGGGAGCGGAATTGCGTCCACCTCAATATCCGCAGCCTGCCCCTTTTGGCCGCTCTAAGACGTAGAGTAAGATCTCATCCTCACGGATGAAACCCTCTACGCCTTCTCATTCCTACTGGTTAGCCTCTGTTTCTTTGCGTGGAAAATACTTTAGATGCAATCGGCTCCAATGTGGTGCGACCGGCATGAGCGGAGATACCTGCGCAAATAGATGCTGCGCCATCTTCTCGACGCTGGATTTCGAAAGTGCGATCGAGCCGCGGCCGAAACTCGCAGGACGGCGCTTATTGCTCATGATCAAGCACCGCATCACTTCGAGCATCGCGATGTCGCGCGGCACGCTTCGCGAAACAATCACTAGCCGCCGTTCGAGCCGGGAAAAGCTGGCGACACACTGGGCTGCGCTGTGCTCAATCGCGCTCGACAGCCGCACTACGGCGACGTCCCGCAAAAGCTCAACCGGCAAAAGTCGTAAGAAAGCGCGGAGCTCCGCAGGCGAAAACGCGTGCGGAGGATGCGCGTCAATCTTGTCGATGACCGTCTTCATTTTTTGGCTAACAGTGTTTTTCAGCCTACGCGTATTGCCCACGTTTAGCTTGGCCCGTTGCGGGCAGGAAGGAGCTTAAGCGTTTCGACTTCAATATCTGATTCGCGAGCGCAGGCGATTTTCTAGGACGGAGAAGCGGCGACTCGCCAATTTGCCGAAGCTGGCTATGTCCCACGGATGCAAATTGGGATCGATAGTTTTGTGGCGACGGCGAATCCGGGGCCTCCGGGGGATGCGCAGCGGGTGCGGGAGCTGCTCGAGGAAATCGAGCTGGCCGACCAGGTCGGGCTGGATGTCTTCGGGCTTGGGGAGCACCACCGGCCGGACTACGTGTCGTCGGCGCCGGCGGTGTTGCTGGCGGCGGCGGCGGCGCGGACGAAGCGCATCCGGCTGGCCAGCGCGGTGACGGTGCTCAGCTCTGACGATCCGGTGCGCGTGTTCCAGCAGTTCGCCACGGTGGACCTCGTGTCGCAGGGGCGGGCGGAGATCATCGTGGGGCGGGGCTCGTTCATCGAGTCCTACCCGCTGTTCGGTTACGACCTCGACGACTACGAGGCGCTCGCGGCCGAGAAGCTCGACCTGCTGCTCAAGCTGCGGGACCAGGTGCAGGTGCATTGGTCGGGGCAGCACCGCGCGGCGCTGACGGGGCAGGGCGTTTATCCGCGTCCGCTGCAGAATCCGCTGCCGGTGTGGATCGGCGTGGGCGGCACGCCGAAGTCGGTCATCCGTGCCGGACGGCTGGGCCTGCCGTTGATGGTGGCCATCATCGGCGGGGCGACGGCGCAGTTTCGTCCGCTGATTGACCTCTACCGCCGGGCCGGCGCGGAGGCCGGTCACGCGCCGGAGAAACTCACGGTGGGCATCCACCACATCGGCTTCCTCGCCGACACCACGGCCGGCGCGCTGGACACGTTCTGGCCCGGTTACCGCGACGCTTTTGGGCGGATCGGACGGGAGCGCGGTTGGCCCGCACCCACGCGGGCGCAGTTCGACGCCCAGTGCGGACCGGAGGGGGCGCTGCTGGTGGGCGATCCGGATGCTGTCGCGGAGAAGATCCTGGCCGACCACGCGGCGTTGGGCGGGTTCGCGCGCATGACCGTGCTGATCGACAACCGGCTGCTGACGCACGCGCAGATCATGCGGGCGATTGAGCTGCTTGGGACGAAGGTCGCGCCGGTGGTGCGGAAGGAGCTCAAGGCAGGTTAACCACGAAGGCACAGAGGCACGAAGCGGAAGGCAGGGTGGCCCACGGAACACCAGCCGTCGCCAAGCCTATGGCTGGCAGGCACGAAGGACACGGAAAGGAGCAAAAGCACGGAGTGAGTTGAGTAACCACGAAACACACCAAACACACGAAAGGGGCAGAGGCAGGGATAACCACGAAGGCACCAAGAACACGAAGGGAAAGGCAGGGTGGAGCCACGGATGGCGCGGATGGGCACGGATTCAGACCATGCCAATTTCACAGGAGGGAACGGAGGCTTTTCTCTCGGTTTTCTCCGTTAGCTCCTGTGTAAAGCACAAGGCATTGGTTGGCCACAAAGAGGCACAAGAATCCGACCGCAATGAAACTCTCAAGGCGCCTATAGGCGCACGGGAGATGGGCGTGGCAGGACGGGACCTTTTTGTGCCTTTTCGTGGCTAAAAATCCGTCTGTCTTGATCGGTGTCGATTCGTGTAATCCGTGGCGAGGTTCGGCCGCGCGGGAGCTTGGCCCTCCGGTGCGCCCCCAAAAAAGAAACCGGCCCGAGGACGGGCCGGTTTGGGTGGGGCACAATCTGGTGCGGCTTCGCGGGAGCTCAGCCCTCCAAAAGATGAATCACTTCGCGGGGGCGATCTTGGCGGCTTCGACTTCGAGCTGGGAGACGAGGTCGTTCATCTGGTCGATGACGGCTTGCACGGTCTCGCGCTTGGAGAGGTCCACGCCGGCTTTCTGCAGCTGCTTCATCGGGTGGTCGTTGCCGCCGCTGCGGAGGAGGGTGAGGTAACGCTCGGTCGCGGCGGCGCGCTCGGCGGGCGTGCCGGTGTTCATCGCCTTGAAGAGCTGGGCCGACGAGGCGAAGCAGGTCGCATACTGATAGACGTAGTAGGGCGAGTTGTAGAAATGCGGGATGCGCGCCCAGGTATACTTGTAGAGATCGTCGATCGTCGCGGCGTCGCCGTAGTAATCCTGGAGCAGCTTCGCGTAGATGCCGTTCAGCACCTCGGCGGTGATGGGCTGGCCCTGCTCAACGCGGCGGTGGGCCTGGAGCTCGAAGTCGGCAAAGAGCACCTGCGTGTAGAAGGTGCGGAAGATCGAGTCCACGGCGTGCTGGAGGAGGAGGAAGCGCTCCTTCGGGTCGAAGGTCTGGCCGAGCAGGTGGTTGAGGAGGAAGCGCTCGTTGGTGGTCGAGGCGACCTCGGCGACGAAGATGGTGTAGTTGGCGGTGACGAAGGGCTGGCTCTCGTAGGAGAGCACGGTGTGCATGGCGTGGCCGGCCTCGTGGGCGAGCGTGAACATGGAGTCCTGCGTGTCGTTGTAGTTCAGCAGGAGGTAGGGGCCGACGCCATAGACGCCGGCGCAGTAGGCGCCGCTGCGTTTGCCTTCGTTTTCATAGACGTCGATGCGGCCGCCGGAGACGAACTGGCGGTATTTGGCGGTGTAGTCGGCGCCGAGCGGGGCGACGGAGGCGATGACGGTGTCCTTGGCCGAGTCGTAGGGATAAACGGCGTCGGATTTGAAGAGCGGGACCGAGCCGTCGTAGAGGTGGTAGGACTCGAGGCCGAGGAGCTTCTTGCGCAGGCGCAGGTAGCGCTGGAGCGGCGCGGTGCCGGCGCGGGTGGTGTCCACGAGCGTCTGCACGACGGAGGGTGGGATGGCGTCGCCGTCGAGCGCGGCGTCGAGCGTGGTCGGGTAGTTGCGGGTCTGGGCGGAGGCCCAGCCGCGCTGGAGGATGGCGTTGTAGATCGCGGCGTAGGTGTTGGCCGTGGCGGCGTAGGTCTGGAGGTGGGCGGTGAAGGCCGCGGCGCGGTCGGCCTGGTTGTAATTGGTCTCGAGGAGCTGGCCGTAGTTGGCGGGGGAGACGGTCACTTCCTTGCCGTCGGCGAGCTTGATGGTGGGGAACTTGATGTCGGAGGTGCTGAGTTCCTGGAAGATGGCGCCGGGGGTCTGGTTGAAGCGGGAGCCGTAAGAGAGGAGCTTCTCGCCCTTCTCGTCGAGCACGTGCTCCTGCTGGCGGTAGGTGTCGAGGATGGTGAACGCGTAGGGCGCGAGGTCGGGCGTGGCCTTGATCCACTCTTCCATCTTCGCCTGCGGGATGGTGAGCAGCTCGGGGTTGAACCAGGCGGTGGCGGTGCCGAACTTGGCGAAGATGGCGCCGACGCGCTGGAACTTGCCCGCAATCTCCTGGTTGCGGGTGTCCACGTCGCGCTGGAGCTGCGGATAGCGATAGACGCGATATTGGAGCATGCCGATCTCGTCGTAGAGCTTGTAGGCCTTGAGCACGGCGGCGGGACCGCTGGCGAGGCTGCCCTTGAGGGCGGCGAAGGTGTCCATCTTGCCCTCCATGTCCTTCATGCCGGCCTCCCACGCGGCCCAGTCGGCGTAGATGGGCGAGAAATCCCAGCGGTAGTTCGCCGGAATCTCGGCGCGCACGCGGGTCGCGGGCTTGGGGCTGGCCGCGGGGCCTGCGGCGAAGGTGGTGAGGGCGGTGAAGGGGAGCAGCATCAGCAGGGTGGATTTTTGCATGGGGGCCAATGTGCCGGGAGACGGTGATTTGTCTAGGCGACAGTGGGTGCGGGTGGGGCCGGGTGGGGGAGGTTAACCACGAAACACCAGCCGTCGCCAAGCCTATGGCTGGCAGGCACGGAAGACTCGGAAGGGATTTACACAGGAGGGAAGAGAGGGAACCGAGTTGGAGAACTCCGTTGTCTAGGTTTTCTTTTGTGGAATTCAGCTGTGGCGTCCGGCGTAATCTGTGGCCCAAACGAAATCAGCCAGAAATTAACCACCAAGGCACAGAGTCACGAAGGTGAAAGGCAGGGGGAGCCACGGATGGCTCGGATGGGCACGGATTCAGACCAATTCCCAAGGCATTTCTTGGCCACAAATAGGCACAAGAATCCGACCGCAATGAGACTCTCAAGGCGCCTATAGGCGCGCGGAAGATCCACGTGGCAGGACGGGGCCTTATCGTGCCTTTTCGTGGCAAAAATTCCGATGGCCTTGAATCCGTGCCCATCCGGGCAATCCGTGGCGAGAATTGCACTGGGCTGCATTGATAGAGCCGGGTCGTGTCTTGTCAGGGGCGGGGGGAACTGTCTGCGTGGGCGCCTCATCGTGGACCAACGTCGCGCTTCACTCCTTCTTCTGCTGATCATTTACCTCGGCTACATCAGCCTCGGGCTGCCCGACGGCACGTTGGGCGTGGCGTGGCCGGCGATTTACCCGGAGCTCGGTCTGCCGATCGGTCTCGCGGGCACGATTCTCACCATCGGCACGATCCTGACCGGCTCGGCGGGATTCGCCAGCGGGTGGATCATCGCGAAGTTTCGCACGGGACCGGTGGTCTTTGTGAGCGGGCTGCTCACGGCGGGTGGCATGTTCATCCTCTCGCAGGCGCAGGGTGCGCTGTGGCTCTACGCGGCGGCGATCCCGCTGGGAATTGGCGCCGGTGCGGTGGACGCGGGGCTCAACGGTTACGTGGCGCGCCACTACAGCGGGCGGCACATGAACTGGCTGCATGCGTGCTGGGGCATCGGCGCGACGAGCGGGCCGTTTGTCATCGGTTGGGCGCTGGGGTCCGGCCACGGTTGGCGTGCCGGTTACCTGCTCATCAGCGGCGTGCAGGCCACGCTGGCGCTGCTGTTTCTGCTCACGCTCGGACTTTGGAACAAGGTGCCGGAACGAAGCTTCGCGGACCAGCACGCGGCGGGCGGCAAGGTGCCGACGGCCTTGGCCAATTCCTTCGCCGGCTGGCTGTCGCCGTTTATTTTTGCGCTGTATGTCGCGGCTGAGTCCACGATCGGTGTGTGGGCGGGCACGGTGCTGGTGGTGCGGCGCGGCTTTGCGCCGGAGACGGCGGCGCTGTGCGTGGCGGGTTTCTTTGGCGCGCTGACGGCCGGGCGCATCGGCGTGGGCTTTGTGATCGAACACTGGGGCAACCGCCGGACCATTGCGCTCGGCGCGGGGATTGCCGCGGTCGGCATCGCGGGCTTCGCCTTTGCGGCGGTGGTGCCGGCGGCGGTGTTCACGCTCGCCCTCGTCGGCCTGGGAATGGCGCCCATCTATCCCGCGCTCATGCACGAGGTGCCGAAGCGGTTCGCGCCGGAGGCGGTGCAGACGGTGATCGGACGCCAATCGGGCAGCGCGGCCTTTGGCGCGGCGGTGCTACCGGCGCTGGCGGGGTGGGTGGCCCAACACTCTCTGGCGGCGGTGCCGTGGATCGCGTTCGCCGTTTGGCTGGGCATGATGGCCTGCATCCGGCACCTGAACCGGATCACGTGAGGGGCGGCGGGGCCGCGGGGCCGCCAAGTAACAAGGGGCAAGTGACAAGTATCAGGACGGAGCGGGGCGCGCGGTGGCTGGAAATCGTTCTCTTGCTCGTTCTCGTAATCGTTCTCCTCCTGAATGGGGGCGATCTCTCAAGAGACAGAGAACGAGGAGGATTAGGAGAACGAGAACGATTATGAGGCGCTCAGGCTTTCTTCACAAAGCAGGCCTTCAGGCCGTAGGCGATGCCGTCGATCTTGCAGTCGATCTCGTGGTCGCCGTCCACGAGGCGGATGTTCTTGGCCTTGGAGCCGGCCTTGAGCACCTGGGCGCCGCCGAGCTTGAGGTCTTTGATGACGGTGATGCTGTCGCCCTCGGCGAGCACGTTGCCGTGGGCGTCCTTGACGACGCGGGCGGCCTCAGGGGCCTCCTCCTTGGGCCACTCGTGGCCGCAGGTCGCGCATTCCCAGTGTTTGGGATGCGCGAGGACATCGTCGAGGGTGCAGGCCGGGCAGGTGGGCTTGGTCATGAGGGACGAGCGAAAACCTCCCGGGCCGCGGCTTAAAGCGCAAAGTGGGGCGGGCCCGGTCTATTGTGGTGAGCAAATTATGGCGGAGTTGTCGCCCGAAAGGTGTTTAACCACCATCACCCCATGAAAGCTACCTTCGCTGCGCTCCTTATTCTCGTTGGTTCAACCCTGGGCCTGCGGGCCGCAGAGACCCCGGCCTATCCGCCGCATGTCATCGGCAACTCCGAACTTCGCGAGCTGCCGCCCACGCCGGCCGGCCGGCACTACCAGCTGTCCATCGGTCTGCCCGCCAGTTACGCGCAGCAGCCCGGGCGGCGCTATCCCGTGGTCTATGTGACCGACGGTTACTGGGATTTTCAAAAGCTCGACGCGATCCGCGGTTCGCTGACCTTCGACAAGGTGGCGCCGGAGTTCATCATCGTGGGTCTCGGTTACGCCGGCCGGAACCTGAACCCCGGCCAGCTGCGCAACTGGGAGTTGTCCCCGGTGGCGCGCGATGGCGATGCGCTCACCGGCCACGCGGCGGAGTTCCTGGAGACGATCGAGAAGACCATCATCCCTTTCGTGGAGCGTGAGTATCGGGCCGATCCGCAGCACCGCGTGCTGGCGGGTGCCTCGCTCGGCGGCCTGTTCACGCTCTACTCGATGTATGCCAAGCCCGAGCTCTTTCATGGCTGGATCGCCGTGACGCCGGCGGTCGTGGTCGGAAATGACTGGTTGCTGGACTACGAGAAGAAGTTCGCCGAGGCGGGGCGCACCCTGAAGGGCCGGTTGCACGTGAGCATGGGCGAGAACGAGGGCGTCGGTTTCCTCGGCGGCATCCTGCGCTACAACGCGCGGGTTAGTTCGCGCAAGTATCCGGGTCTCGCCTACCAGTTCCGCATCGTGGACGGCGAAAGGCACGCCGGCATGCAGCTGGAGGCCTACACCCGCGGCCTGCGCTTTATCTTTGCCCCGCTGGCCCCCGAGCAGGGGCCGGGCTTGTTTCCCTGAGCATCAGTTCCCCGCCAGCGGGCCGCCGCCGGCGAGGAGGAAGTGCACGCCGCCGACGCTCTCGATGTCCTTGGCGCCGACGGCGACGATGTTGCGGCCGGGGCTGTGCTGGCGGGCGACGTCGGTCCAGACGGGCAGGCCGAGGAGTTCGCGGGCCTCGTTGGCGAGGGCGAGGGGCACGCGCTGGGTTTGGAGGAAACGGCTGTTCACGGCGATGGCCGGCGTGCCGGTCGTGACCATCAGGCCGGGCTGGTTGCGGAAGGCCCAGTTTTCAATCGCGCCGACGAGGACGACGTAGGGCAGCACGCCGTAGGGCTTCCAATACTCGAACTCCTCGGGATAGGCGTCGCGGCGGATGACGAGCTGGTAGGCGCGGTTGATGACCTCGCGGTAGGCGTCGGGCGTTTGGCCGAGCCGCTCAAGATTTTGCTTCAAGTGATCGACGTAGAGAATGCCCCGGTCCCGCAGATCGCCGCTCTTCAGGTCGGTCCGGCGCCCTTTGGCGTCCAACTCGGCCTGGTTATCCACGAGGCGCTGCAGATCGGGATCCTTCTGCAGATTATCCCGGTGGGCTTGGACCAGCTGCGCCAGCGTCTTGTTCGCCAGCAGCGGGTCATTCAGCTCGCCGGGCGTCGCCGGCCGGCCGAGGGCGATCAGGCAGGACGCGGAGATGAGCTCCTGCGGGGTGGGCGCCTGGGCCGAGAGGGAGCCGAGCGAGGTCAGCCAGCCGAGCAAGAGGACGGAAAGGGTGCGGAATTTCATGGGGTGGTCGCAACGTGACCACGGGCAGGCTTCCCGCAAATGCCGATCTGGTCAAACAATGGCCTGAGACGGGCAAAATTTGCAGTGGCGCGGGGCCGAGTTCGGGGGATACTGGTGGCGTTCGCCATGACTGTGTCGCGTCGCGTCCTGAGTGTGTTGCTAACCGGGTTGCTCCTGGGCGGGTGGTTGCGCGCCGAATTGGTGACACCGGCGCGCGAGCCCGAGATCACGGGCACCTACGCAGACGACGGCACGATTGCGGTCGCCCCGCCCGGTGACGAGCCCAAGGTCGTTTCCCTGCACGCGCTGCTGATCGCGGAGTTCAATCCCGGCCTCGCCAAGGTTCTCCACGAACAGACCGGCAGCGTGCGCCTGACTCATACGGCCGGCCTGCTCCGGGCCGAGATACTGAACCGGGATGGCGAGGTGGCATGGGAGCGGACATGGCGGCAGGGCGATGACTATGCCGTGCGGGGCGCCCAGATCCTGCTGCGGTTCAAGGCGGCGCGCGAGAACGGCGATGATTTCATACTCCGGCTCGAAACCGTGACGGCCTACAAGCTCCTGCAGGTCGAGGTCCAGCGGTTGACACCGACCTTGCTGGGGCCGCGCATGCAGCCCATGGGCACGTTCCTCTTTCACCGCGACGAGTAGGCGGGCGGAGATGGGTTTGAAAACCTGTGCTTCGGAGCGCAGGTTCCACCTCAAGGCGCCTTGGACGGGACAGGCGCGGTGGGCGGAGGAGGAGGACCCCAGTTGAATGTGCGCGGTTTGCGCTCGAGGTGAGTGGAGACGTCCTTTGCGGCCTGCGTCACGACGCCGGGCGCGCTGAGGAAGCCGAGGTCGCGGAACCAATCGAGGAAACGGTCCGACCACGTGCCGTAAGGGATGCCGCCCATGTTGCTGATACTGCCGGTGGAGGGCGGCTCACCGGGCTCGGTCTTGTCACCGGGATGCCGGCCGCGGGCGTAGAGCAGCATCTCGATGTTGGGCACACCGTCCATGAGCAAGGCCTCGTAGAACTCGATGGCCCAATAGGCGTGGATCCAGTCGCCCTGGCCGGCGCAGGCGATGAACACCGGCGGCATGGCCCGCGGGATGACGGGCTTCTGCTCGGTGCGGAAGAACAGCGACGGGCCGGGGTAGATGCTGCCGACGAAATCCGGGCGCGAGGAGACCTTGGCCAGCGGATTGCCCGGCGTGTCGTTGGCGCGGTCGAAGTCCTCCCAGCGCAGCGCGGCGTTCATGGCCAGCTCGGCACCGGCGGAGAATCCCATGATGCCCACCTTGGCGGGATCGAGATTCCATTCCTTGGCGTAGGCGCGCACCAGCTTGATGGCTTGGAGGGCGTCGTTCACGCCGTCGGTCTTGGGCTCGTAGCCGTCGCTGCGGAGGCGGTTGCGGAGGATGACGGCGCTCACGCCCTGATGGCCGAGGAACTGCACGAGCGGTGAGGCTTCGCCGACGTTGAGCGTGCGGTGACCGCCGCCGCCCGCGAGGATGACGACCGCTCCGGTGTTGAGCCGGCCGTTGCCAGCGTGGAACTCGAGCGAGGGATTGTGGATGCTCGTGACGGCGCCGACGAGCCCCGGGCCCCAGTTTTGATAAACCTCGGGCTCGGCGACCTTGTCGGCCTTCAGGTAAGGCGAGCCGGCCGAGTAAAGCGGAATGACCACGCCGCCGGGGAGCACGGCCCGCGGGGCGTAGGGTGCATCGGTTTTTGGTCCAGGCGCCGGGACGTTTTGTGGCGCGGGCAGGGGCGGAAGGGCGGCGTCGGCGGCGAAGGCGGAAGCAGCGACAGTCAGGGCGAGGACGAGGACAAGACGGGGCAGGGAAGGCATGGGGTAAGGGGGCGCGCTCAGGATGGGCAGTTCGCGGCGGTATGCAAAAAGTTTGCTGAGGAACTTGGACAGAGTGCCTGTGTCGTAACGGTGTCGGTTGGGCCACCGGCAATAATTATCCCCTAACCCCTGTTTGCATGAAAGCCCTCCTTCGCCTGAGCCTGCTCGTCGTCTGTGTGATTATCGTGTCCGGTTGCGCCGCCATCGTGGAGGCGCACAAGCGCTCGTTTGCGGCCCCCTCTGATCCTTCGCTGGTGCTGCTGGGAGAGGTGAGCACCGGCGGCGGCGGTCTCATGCCGCCCCAATCCGTGCTGCGGGAGACCTTGCGCGAAGCTGCGGCCAGAAAGTTCAGCGTTCCCGTGGAGGAGATTGTGCTGGGGCCTTTGGAAATTGGCGGCAGCGAGGAGCTGGGTGAAGAGACGGAATACGCGACTGTAGGGGTCGCGACCGTAGCCTTGCCGCCTCGCCCGCGTGGGTCGGGTTCCTGGCAAGCTTCCGCCGAGGCCAGCCGCCGGATTCCGAAGCAGAGCTGAGGGCCGGGCTGATAAACGCCCGCCGGCGTTTCTGCGGTTTCATTTTGGCGGGCGACCACTAAGGTGCGGCGATGCTACCCCGCCTGTTTGTCCTCGCCCTGTTCCTGTTCACCGCTGCGCTGCGCGCGGCCGATTCCTACACGCTCGGGATGGTCGCCAAGTCGCAGGGCAACCAGTTTTTCGAGGCGGCACGGGCCGGCGCCAACGACGCGGCGCGCGAACTCGGCGCGAAGCACGGCATCACGATCAAAATCGACTGGCGCACACCCAACGAGGAGGACGCGCAGAAGCAGGCTGACTTCATCGAGCAACTCGTGCTGTCGGGCGCCGACGGCATCATCGTGAGTTGCTCCGACGCGAACAAGCTGACCGACGCGATCAACAAGGCCGTGGACGCCGGGCTCCCCGTGGTGACGTTTTCCGGCGACGCCCCGGCGAGCAAGCGCATGGTCTCGATCGGCATTGATGACTTCGCCTGCGGCGAGCGGACCTTTGAGGAACTGGCGAAACTGCTCGGCGGGCACGGCGTGGTAGCCGCGATTGATGGCAACCCCAACGCCGTGAACCTCCAGCAGCGCGCGGCCGGTTTCCGCGCGGCGGCGAAGCGGCATCCGGGTATTCGGTTGCTCGACATTTTCTACCACAAGGAGACCCCGCTCGATGCGGTCGCGAAGATCGAGCAGGTGATGCAGGCCCACCCCGACATCACGGGCTGGGGTTTTCTCGGCGGGTGGCCGTTGTTCACCGACCGGGCGCTCAAGTGGCCGCCGGGCACGATCCAATGCGTGTCGGTGGACGCCCTGCCGCCGCAACTACCCTACGTGCGCAGCGGTCATGTGCAGATGCTGCTGTCGCAGGACGTCTATGGCTACGGCTGGCGCGCGGTGGAGCGGCTGGTCGAGAAGCTGCATCTCAAGCAGGCGCCGGCGAAAGTGATCGAGGACACCGAGCTGACCGCGATCACGAAGGACAACGTGGACGCCTTTGCGAAGAACTGGGAGAAGTGGCTGCCGAAGTGAGGCTGGTAGGGCCGGTCTTCGACCGGCCGATGGGTAGCCGCGCTTGAGTCCTGCGTCCGCGCTAAGAATGATACGCAGCGAGAATTGATTTCAGCATCTGTCATTCTGAGCGCAGCGAAGAATCCAGAAGCGCAATTTAGGATTACTCCAGATTGAGACAAGCGAGGTAGGGCCCGACCTTTGGGCGGGCCGAGAGGTTTGCGCGCCTTCTGACGGGCCGCTCGGAGATCGGCTCCTACCCGAAGGCATTCAAGCGCGTCTACATCGGCCGGTCGGAGACCGGCCCTACGTGCTGCCCAGCAGATCCGCGGCGAGGGCGTGGTTGGGGTCGCGCTTGAGCACGGTGCGCAGGAGACGGCGGGCGGCGGCTTTCTTCCCGAGCCCGAGGCGGGCTTGCGCTTCGAGGAGGAGCGCCGTGGTGACCTGGCGGGCGGCGAGGTCGTCGTCGAAGAGCAGCATCGTCGGCAGTGACGTCGCGAAGTAGTCGATCTTGGCCGGTTGGCGCGCGAGCGAGCGGGCATAGCTGAGCAGGCCGCGCAGGAGTTTCCGAGCTTCTGCCTTGCGGCCGAGTTTTTCGAGCGCGAGTGCGGAGTAGTAGGTCATCTCCGAATAGGCGCGCACGCTCATGTCCTGGAAGTCGCCCTTGAAAGTCGCCGCCTTGGCCCACTCTTCGCGCGCGGCGCGTTCGTCGCCGGTCGCGGCCAGGGCTTCGCCGAGCCAGTAATGGACGTGGCTGCGGTTGGCGAGCAGGTGCCAGGCTTCGCCGAGCGTCTCGGGTGGCTGGAGGGCCTGACGGAAATGCGCCACCGCAGAAGGTGCGTCGCCCTTGGCCATGGCGGCGCGACCCAAGCCGAGCAGGGCGCGCACATACTGGCCGAGGACCTGGCCTTCGCCGCCCTCCCAAGGCTGGAAGCGCCGCGGCACGAGCGTGGCGAGGGCGAGGGCGGGCTGGCCCTCGTGATTGAGCAAGGTGCAGAGTTCCACCGTGAGATCGTCGCGGAGCGCGACGAGCTGCGCGTGCGGGCGCAGTTCGCGCAGGCGGCGGGCAGGTGTGACGCCGAGGCGCTTCCAGAGCTGATCGCGTTCGTAGAGCAGGCGGGCGTCGCGCGGCGCGGCGCGGAAGGCGCGCTCATAGGCGGTGCAGGCGGCGGCGGGCTGGCCGAGGAGGTTGAAGCAGCCGATGCCGAGGTTGCGCCAGGCGACGGCGTTGCGCGGCTCGAGTTTCACGGCGCGGCGCCAGAGAGCGATGGCCTCGCGATGACGACGGCGGTCGTAGAGCAGGTTGCCGAGGTAGAACGGGGCGCGCGCGTCGCGGGGATTGGCGTCGATCGCGTGCTGGAGAATGGCGATCTCCTCGACACGTGCGGGAAAACAATAGTCGGGGGCGGCCTGGGCTGCGGTGCGCAGGGCGCGGCGCGATTCGGACTCTCGACCCAGGCGATGCAGGAGCCAGCTGCGGTAATAGCCGAGCAGCGGAGCCGTGCCGGAGTGCGGTTCGGGACGGGCGTCGTCGAGGACGGCGAGGGCCTCCGCGTGGAAGCCGGCGCGGGCGTAGTCGAGCGCGAGGTCGAGACGCACCTGGTTGTCGCAGGTCAGCTTTTCGCCGAGGAGGTCGCGGGCCCACCAATCGAGCGGGTCGATCGCCAGCGTTTCTTTCAGCACTGCGGTGGCCTCGGTGGGACGACCCAGTTGGCGGAGAACCAGCGCCTTGAGGTTGCGGGCGCGGAGATGGTCGGCGTTGAGGCGCAGGCAGCGGTCGAGGTGCTCCAGGGCGGCGTCCCGGTTTCCGCGCGTGCTGTCGATTTCAGCGAGGGCGTGGAAGGCGGCGGATTGCCACGCGTGGTTCCAGGCGGCTTTGGCGAAAGCGGCGTAGGCGTCGGTGAGCAGGGAGTCGCGCGCCGTCTCGCTTTCACTGCGGGTGGCTTGGGCGGCTAAACAGCGGCCGAGCTGGTAGTGGGCTTCGCCGTCGGCGGGGTTGGGGTTACGCGCGGTGGCGCGGGCGATGCTCGCGCGGAGGTGGCGCGCGGCTTCGGTCAGTTCGCCGCGGCGCAGGTGCCAGCGGCCGAGCGCCAGGTGGCAGCGGGCGTCGCCGGGATCGCGACGCAGGGCCTCGCGCCAGTAGGCTTCGGGGTGGCGCGTGGCGTGGCGGTATTGCTCGAGATGCAGGCCGATGAAGTAGAGTTCGTCATTGCTCGCGACGGCCTCAGGCGCGGCGGGTTCGGTGGCGGGCGGCGGAGGCGGTTGCTGGCGCGGCGGTTTCGGCGTGTAGCGGATGAGTTCGCGGCCGTCGCGCGTGTGGACGGTCAGCGTGAGGTTTTGAGCCCGCGGGACGCTGAGCGTCTGGGTAAACGGCGTGGCGGGAGAAAGGTCACGGGTGAAGCCGGCCAGCTTGCGCCCGGCGGAGGACAGCGTGATGCGCGCGGCCGGTTGCGTGGCGGTCACCGCCACGCCGAGGTGAATGGTGCTGCGTTCGACGCGCAGGCTCAACGCGGCCTCGGTGTTGGCCTGCTGGGCCGGGCCGATGCCGCGGATGGGATACCAGCATTGGGTCCAGGTCTTGGTTTCACCGGGCTGGAGGAAGGAGAAGTCGGGCTGGTTGTCAGTGAAGACGCCGGCCATAAGCTCGATGTAGGGCGCGTATTCGCCGGTGGTGTCGGGAGCGGTGAGGTTGCGGTCCCAGGCGTAGCCGAACTCGTGGTTGCCCCATGTCCACTGTTTTTTGCCGGGGGCGATGTGGTGGTCGGCGATGTGGACAAGACCGGCATGGGCGCGGTGATCATAGCCGCCGAAAAAATCCTCCTGCGAGCCCATGACCATGTAGGACGTGGGCACAGGAATGTTGGCATACCACGACAAATCATTCGGCGCGTAGGCGCCGCGTGGCGGTTGAAACTGGCGCGGCTGCTCGGCGGCGGGCACGCCCTCGCGGGCGCGGGCGGCGTAGTCCACCCCATAGTAGCGGCCGGAGGAAAACGGAAAGGTGTCGGTCGCGCGTTTCGCGTGGTCGGCGATGTGAGTGATGTCGGGCGGGAAGAAGGACTGGTAATGCTCGTGGACGCGTGTCGCGACGTTGGCCCACCAGAGGAAGGTCTGCACGTCGGGCGTGCGGTTGTAGGCGCGGACGAGCAGATCGAGGCGGGAACAACCGGGACGCAGGCGCACGCCATGCATGCCTTTCAGGCGCGTCATCGGGTCGTGGTCCCCAAGCCAGACGGTGGCGGAGCCGTCGGGGTGTTGCTCGATTGCGACATCGGCCGGCAGGAAGGTCGAGGGGCGGTGGTGTTGCGGCCAGTTGAACTCGATGCCGCCGCTCGCCCAGGGGCCGGCGAGGCCGACGAGGGCGGGTTTGATGACCGGCTGGTGATAGACCGCGTCGTAGCCGTTGGTTTTGTCGAGCACGCGATGGATGCGTCCGCCGAGCTCAGGCAGGATCATCACGAGCAGAAATTCGTTTTCCAGAAACACCGCCTGCCAGGTGTGCGGCACGGGGTTCTCCGCGATGCGATCGGTGAAGGGCAGGGGATAGACGCGGCCGCTGGAGCCCTGATAGACGCGCTTCTCCAGGAACATGGGGTTGCGATCCGGCGCGGCCGGCAGCCAGGTGGGCAGGGTGACGGTGTCGCGGCGGACGCTGACGGGGGCGGAAGAAGGCATGGGGTCATGCGCAGCCTGCCGGACCGGCCGGCCGCGGCAAGAGCATGTCGGGATCGGACTGTTCGCCGTGATATCCCCGTGCCGCTGACTCCCGCAGACAGAGGGGGAATTTTCGTGGAATTTGTCCGCCCGGGCTGGTTTCGTGCGTCGGTTCACTGGAAACCCACGCTCCCCCATGACCAACACCCCTGCCACGCCGTTCCTCCTTTTGTTCCGCAACGCCGGGCCCGACACGCACGAGCACCTCACCTCCGAACAGCGGGAGCAGCTGGCGCAGCAGTGGAACGACTGGTTCCAGCGCCTCGCGACGGCGGGCAAGGTGGCCCACGCCAACCCGCTCGATCTCGGCGGACGGGTGGTTTCCGGCCCGCGCGGAGAGCGGGTGACCGACGGTCCCTACGCCGAGGGCAAGGAGGTCGTCGGGGGCTATTTCTACCTCACGGTGGCCGACCTCGACGAGGCGACGGCCATCGCCCAGCAATGCCCCGGCTTGGCGCTCGGTCTTACGGTCGAGGTGCGCGCCGTGCTTGGATGCAGTCCTGTGCTCAGAGAAGTGAAGGGCAGCCTGGCCCGTTAGGCATTTTCAGAAAAAGGTCGCCGCGCTCGACTCCTGACAGAGGGCTGTCAGCAGGCCGTGTTATCCTGTCGTTACCCTTCCAACCTGCACCCCCCCATGACTACCCAAGAAATCGCCCAGAAACTCGTTGCGCATTGCCGTAAAGCCGCCTGGGAGGCCGCCCAGCGCGAACTCTACGCCGACCACGCCGTCAGCCTCGAACCGTATGCCACGCCGGCGTTTGCCCAGGAAACCAAGGGACTCGCGGCCATCATCGCGAAGGGGCACACGTTCAACGCCATGATCGAGACCATGCACGCGTTGAGCGTGTCCGAGCCGGTTGTAGCCAACAGTTCGTTTGCCTGCACCATGAGTATGGACGTGACCATGAAGGGGCAGCCGCGGATGCAGATGACCGAGCTCTGCGTGTATGAGGTGAAGGACGGCAAGATCGTCAGCGAACGCTTTCACATGTGAGCGGGCCGGTCTCCGGTTCGGAAAGCGACGCGCACCGGAACCTGAAGCGCCTCGCGCTCGTCTGGGCGCGGGCGCGCCGGCTGGTGCTGGCGGCGACCGAAGTGCGGTTGCCGCGGTCCGGCTATCGCGCGGATGTGGCCGCCAGCACGCCGCGGGTCCTGGCCGGCAACGCCGTCACCGCGGTCTTCGAAGGCAAGGCCTCACGGGCCGATTTTCTGCGCGACAGTGCGCCGGAGGAGCAGGCCAGGGTGGGGGTATTGGCGCGGCGGCTCGATGAGTTGCGCCGGCTCATCGCGGCGCACCGGCCGGACTTGCGCAAGGGTGAGGAACTGTTCGCGGAGTTTGACGCCTACGACCTGCGCGGCCTGCGGCGCGACACGCACGACCGGCTCGCGGCGGAGTTGCAGACCGCGCAGCGCAAGCTGCACGAGGGCACGAAATTTGCGAAGCTCGCCCGCTGGCGCGCGGCCAGTCTGCTCTACGTCGTGACGGAAGACGACGTGATGGAACCGCACGAGGTGCCCGACGGCTGGGGCTGGTTGGTGCGACGGGGCGAAGGGTTGGAACTCGTGACCCGGCCGGTGCTGAATCCCAGCACGGCGGAGGAGCGGGTGGCGTTGGTCGAGCGCATCGCGGCCCGGGCTTGCTGGCCGGCGGAATGATCTGCGCGGGAGCGACAATTCTCATTGAGTCGGGCCGGGGGGCCGTGACGATGACGGCCTGATGAAGAAGAATTTCCCCCTGCAAGCCCCGGGCAAGGACGACGCCCGGGTGCGCGACAAGATCCGACACGAGATCAACAAATACGTGCGACGTTGCCGGCGTAAGCCGGTGACGGAAGGTTTCATGCAGTGGGAGTTCGTGTGCCGTGTGGGCCGTGCCGCCGACACGGCCGAAGCGCTTCCGCTCAAGGAAGTGGGCAGCCGCATTGACACCGTGGCAGAAGGCGGCGCCACCACCGTGTATGTCGAGATCGAGGCCGTGCCGGCCCGGCCCAAGCCCGCGCCGTTAGACGGAGCGATTGGGTGAGTCGGTCGCAGGTGGGACTTGTCGGGAGAAACCTGCGCGGAGCGCAGGTGCCACCTTCAAGGCGTGTTTTCCGCATGCGATTGTCCTCGCGAGACCCGCAACGCGGGCCGTGGCGATTCAGGAATCCTTGCGATAGCGAATGACCGACCCGAGGAAGGCGCGAGCGCGCCAGTTCGGTAGGCCGGCGGACACGGATCAGGGCAGCACTTTGAGCCGGATGTTGCGGAACCAGACGGGCTGGGATTCGGCTTGCAGGGCGATGTGGCCGGAAGAGAGCTGCAACGGGGCACCGGCGGCGAGCAGGCGCTGGGCGTCGGGGTCCTTGGGATCGAGCTGCGGGTGGCGGTAGCGGAGGACTTCCACGCCGTTGATGCGGTGGATGACCTCATCATTGCCATGGACCTCCACCTCGACGGCGACCCACTCCTCCATCGGCGAGAGCTTGCTGTTCGTCGCGTCGATGATGTGGGCGGTGGTGAGCTTGCCGTCCAATTCGAGGTTGGTGCCCGGCGTGCAGGCGTTGCCGGTTTGGCGGCCGGCCTTGGAGTCGGTGCAGAGGAACTGCACCTCCATGCTCACGGGCCATTCCT
>CBINOW010000084.1:0-20366 GCA_966252395.1 uncultured Oleiharenicola sp.
ACTACACCGACTGGATCATCGGCCACGTCCACGCCGGCGCGCTCGGCTGGAACGGTTTCATGGCCGCGGGCATGTTCTACTGGCTCGTGCCGCGCCTCTGGAAGACGAAGCTCCACTCCGAGTCGCTAGCCAACCTCCACTTCTGGCTCGGGATGTTCGGCATCCTCCTCTACGTCGCCGCCATGTGGGCCTCGGGCATCGGCCAGGGCCTCATGCTCAACGCCACCGCCGAGGGCGGCACCATCCTGAAGTATCCCAACTTCCTCGAGACGCTCAACGCCATCCGCCCGCTCATGCTCCTGCGCGTGGTCGGCGGCGCTCTCTACCTCACCGGCTTCGTCATCATGGCCTACAACATCTGGCGCTCGATCCGCGGCGCCGCGGCCGTGAACGGCAGCATGGAGGTTTATGTCGAGGCGCACACCGAAGAGGAGAAGCTCGGTGCCGGCGCAACGGTCTTCAGCGCCCCGGTGGTGTTCAGCGCGCTCGGCTTCATCGCCGCCTGCGTCTGGATGTTCACCACCGGCTGGCTCAACATCCTCGGCCTCGTCGCCACCGCCTTCTGCGTGCTCCTCGCCATCGGCCACTTCCAGTCCCGGGGCAAATCCTGGGGCGACTGGTATGACAAGCTGCTGCTGAACGCCCTGCCGTTCACCGTGCTGACCTTCCTCTCCGTGGCCGTCGGCGGCCTCATCCAGATCATCCCGATGCTCACCATTGAGCGCCGCCTGCAGACCGAGGACCGGGTGGCCAAGGTCTATACCCCGCTCGAGCTCGCCGGCCGCGACCTCTACGTGCGCGAGGGCTGCTACACCTGCCACTCGCAGATGATCCGCACGCTCGTGCCGGACGTCATGCGCTACGGCGACTACTCGCGCCTCGGCGAATCCATCTGGGACCACCCGTATCAATGGGGTTCCAAGCGCAACGGTCCCGACCTCTCCCGCGTCGGCGTCAAATACAACCACGCCTGGCACTACGACCACATGCGCGACCCGCGCGCCATCTCGACCGGTTCCAACATGCCGTCCTACGCCTGGCTGCACGAGCAGGCCACCGACTACGCCGCGCTCAGCTCCAAGATCCGCGTGCAGCGCACGCTCGGCGTCCCGTTTCCCAACTGGTCGCCGGCCGAGATCGACGCCCTCGCCAAGGCGCAGGCCAAGCAGATCGCCACCGAGCTCCGCGACCAGGGCCGCTACACCGAGCCCGACAAGGAGATCGTCGCCCTCATCGCCTACCTCCAGTCGCTGGGCAAGAAGTGGGAGCCCACGGCGACCGAGACCGCTGCGCGGTAAAAGTCCAAACGCCAAATTTCAGACTCCAAACAATCAATAAATCGAGAATCCAAAATCGAAAATAGGAGAACCCTCCCATGTTCCGCCGCATCATCTACGAAGACTGGCAGCTCATTTTCCCGGTCGTCGCCCTCGCCGTGGCGTCGCTCGTCTATCTCGCCGCCGCCTGGCGCGCGTCGCGCATGAAGCCCGCGCAGAGCGAGCGTCTCGCACGGATGCCCTTCGACCACGAATAAACCGCCGACATGAATCCGCACCCGACGCCTCCCCCCGGGGACAACAGCCCGCCGGTCCGTCCTCACGTTTACGACGGCATCCAGGAGTTCGACCAGCGTCTCCCGAACTGGTGGCTCTACACGCTCTACGCGACCATCGCGTTCTCGATCGTGTTCTGGTTCGCCCACATGATCGCCAAGGTCATCCCCTCCGACGGCAAGCAGGTGGATGCCGAGATGGCGAAGATCGCCGCGGCCAAGATGGCCACGTCCATTGACGTCACCAACGACGAGGTGTTCTGGGAAATGAGCAAGAATCCGGTCTTCACCGACGCCGGCAAGCAGACCTACGCCTCGCTGTGCGCCGCCTGCCACCTCGCCAGCCTCAAGGGCAAAGCCGAGAACCCCGGTGCGGTCGGTCCCAACCTCACCGACACCGCCTGGATCCACGGCGGCACGCCGAAGGAAATTTACCGCACCGTCTCGACCGGCGTGCTCGCCAAGGGCATGCCCGCCTGGGAACCCGTCCTCGGCCAGAAAAAGACCGCCGAGGTCGTGGCCTTCCTTCTCTCCAAACACCAGAAAGGAGAACCCATCAGGATCGCGGCTGTGAAATAACCGGGGTCGGGGGCGTACTCGGTGCCGCGCCGCGGCGGTGACGGAGTCACCGCCCTACCACCCGCTCAAACCACGCATGAGCGCCCAACCCATCAACGAGAATTCCAAATCCAAGTCCGCGAAGGCACGTCCGCTGCCTTCGGTGGACTCGGTCACGACCATTGCGGCCGACGGCTCCCGCCGCGACATCCATCCGGCCGATGTGCACGGCCGTTTCTCCGGCGCGCGCCGCTGGAGCGGATGGGCCCTGATAGCCTTCTACGTCGCCCTGCCGTGGATTCCGGTCAACGGCTACCCCGCCGTCTTCCTCGACATCGCCGGGAGCCGGTTCCACTTCTTCGGCTTCACCCTCGCGGCGCAGGACACCTGGCTGCTGTTCTTCGGCGTCACGGGCCTGGGCTTCGCGTTGTTTTTTCTCACCGCGCTGTTTGGCCGCCTCTGGTGCGGCTGGGCCTGCCCGCAGACGGTTTATCTGGAGCATGTCTATCGCCTCATTGAGCGCTGGATCGACGGCGACGCCCCCGCGCGACGCGCGCTGACGGCAGCGCCGCTCACCGCCCGCAAGGCCGCGAAGCGCGTGCTCAAGCATGCCCTCTACGCCGTGGTGTCGCTCATCATCACGCACATTTTCCTCAGTTACTTCGTCAGCCTGCCCGAGGTCTGGAACATGATGCGCGAGGCGCCCCGCGACCATTGGGCCGCGTTCGTGTTCGTCTTCGTCTCCGCCGGCATCCTCTATTTCAACTTCGCCTGGTTCCGCGAACAGCTGTGCATCGTCATCTGCCCCTACGGCCGGCTGCAGTCGGCGCTGACCGACGACCACACGATGGTCATCGGCTACGACAGCAAGCGCGGCGAGCCGCGCGGCAAGGTCGGCACGCCCGACGCCGGCGCCTGCATCGATTGCAACCGCTGCGTGCAGGTCTGTCCGACGGGCATTGATATCCGCCACGGCCTGCAGCTTGAGTGCATCGGCTGTGCGGCCTGCATTGATGCCTGCGACGAGATCATGACCAAGGTCCACCGGCCGACCGGTCTCGTGCGCTACGATTCCTTCGTGGGACTCGAGGGTGGGCGCACCCGCTGGCTCCGGCCGCGCACGATCGTTTACTTCATCATGCTGCTGGTCGGCATCGCCGTCGCGTCCTTCGCCTTTTCCACCGTCAAGCCGGCCAACTTCCTCGTCTATCGCATGAGCGGTGCGGCCTACTTCGTGGACCGCGACGATGTGCGCAACCAGTTCATGGTGCGGCTGGTCAACAAGCGCACCGAACCCGCCACGTTCGTGGTCGCCACCGAGGGCGTGCCCACCGGGGTGAAACAGACGGGCTTCGGCGAGCCGGTCACGCTCGCGCCGCTGGCCGAATCGGTCAGCCCGCTGGTGCTCATCGTAAACCGGAAGGACTACACGGGCCCGTTCCATTTCACCGTTCGCGTCGAGGATGCGGGCAAGACCTACCAACTGTCCCGCGCCGTCGAGTTCATGGGGCCGGACCCGAAACTTCTCCAGGAGGAAGACCGTGAAAAAGGCATCCAGCGCTGAGGCCGCCTCGTCCGTCAGTCTCTGGCTTTGGGTGGCCGCGGGCTTCCTGTTTCTGAGCGTGCTGTGGACGGGCATGTTCGTCGCGTCGCGCATGGCCGATACGCGCACCGTGCCGCTTGCGACCAAGGAGGCGAAGCCATGACCCACGAACTGGCCGGCATCACGGGTCCGGTATCGGCGCTGCTCGCGGGACTCGTCACCAGCCTGCATTGCGCGGGCATGTGCGGCCCGTTGGCGTGCTCGCTCATGCCGGCACGTCGCGACGAGGCTGATCCGCACGCCGTGGCCACGGTGTATCATGTCACGCGGCTGGCGGGTTACTCGCTGCTCGGTGCGCTCGTCGGTGGTCTTGGCCGGGTCCCGCTGTCCTTCATGAGCGAAGGCGTGCTGCGATACCTGCCCTGGTTGCTGGTGCTGTTCTTCATCGCGGTGGCCGTGCGCTTCGACCAGCGCCTGCCCCGGCTGCCGTTGATCGGCCGGGCCTACCTGGCGGTTTCCACGCGGCTGCGCGGTGGCTCGCGACTCAAGGCGGCGGCCCTGCTGGGCTTGGCGACGCCGCTGCTGCCCTGCGGCCCGTTGTATTTCCTGCTCTCGTTGGCGTTGCTGTCGGGTTCCGCGCTGAAGGGCGCCGAGACGCTGCTCGCCTTCGGCCTCGGCACCGTGCCGCTGCTCTGGCTGGCGCAGGCCAATTACCACCTTATCCGGGTGCGGATCGGGCCCGTGTGGCTCGGCCGCATCCAGACCGCCATGGCGCTGGCCGTGGCCGCCCTCCTCGTGTGGCGGTTGCGCGGCACGCTGGGCCTGGGTGGTCCCGGGGTGAACGACTTTGTGTGCTTCTGACATGAGCAACGTGCGAACCAAAGCGGATCGTTGTAGGGCGGGGTCTCCGAACCCCGCCTCGGGCGCGGCACAGGCTTCTTTGGCGGGGTTCGGAGACCCCGCCCTACAGCAGCATGAAGAGACTTTCCGGCAAGATTTGGTGGACGGGGGTGCGAGCCCGATGGTGCGAGTGCGTGGACTGCGCGCCCCGCAAGCCGCCTCCGTCCACCTCTGCCGGCACTGCGGGACGCCGCTGACCACGGAGCGCACGCGCGAGAGCGGGTTCTGCTGCACGGGCTGCTCCTATGTCCATCGGCTCGTGCATGAGCACGGGCTCGAGGGGTATTACAAGATCCGTGATGCGGTCGTGGCCCCGGTGGACCAGGTGGTTTTCCAGCCCCGGGATTATGCCTGGCTCGCAGAGATGCAGACCGAGGCGGAGAAGATTCCCGGCACCCCGGCCATGATGCTGGAGGTGCAGGGCATTTCCTGCGCCGGCTGCGTCTGGCTGATCGAGAAAGTCTTTCACCAGCAGAAGGGCGCGCTGGGCATCGAGACCGACGCGCAGCTGGGCCGCATGCGCCTGCGCTGGGCACGCGGCGGGTTCGATGCGCCGGCCTTTGCGCGGGCGCTGCAGGCCTTCAACTACCTCGTCGGCCCGCCGGGCGAAGAGCCGGCGGTGCCGGAAAGCCGCCTGCTGGTCCGCCGCGTCGGCCTGTGCGCGGCGTTCTCGATGAACATCATGCTGTTCGCCCTGCCGGCGTATTTCGGCATGGAGGCGACGTTCCGCTACGCGCACCTGTTCGGCACGCTGGCCATGGCATTTGCGACGCTGAGCCTGCTGACGGGCGGCAGTTACTTCCTCGGCCGGGCGTGGGCGGCGTTGCGCAGCGGTGTGCTCCACATTGATCTGCCGATCGCGATCGGCATCATCGGCGCCTATGCGGGTTCTTTCTACGGCTGGGTGTCGGGACGGGAGGAGTATGTGTATTTCGATTTCGTCGGCGCCTTCATCCTGCTGATGCTCGTCGGTCGCTGGGCGCAGGTGGCGGCGGTCGAACGCAACCGTCGGCGCTTGCTCAGCGTGCAGGCGCGGCCGCACAAGGTCCGGGTGCTCGGCCCCTCGGGCGCGGCGGTGGAGCAACCGGTTGAGAATCTGCGCGCCGGTGATGTCTTTCGCGTCCGCTCCGGCCAGGTGGTGCCGGTCGAGGCGCAGTTGGAATCCGCGGCCGGCTCCTTTGGCACGGCGTGGATCACGGGTGAGGCCGATCCGCGCGAATACCGCCAGGGCGGCCGCGTTCCCGCCGGGGCGGTGTCGCTGGTGCGCGGGGAAGTGCAGTTGCGCGCCGCGCAGGGCTGGAGCGAGTCGCTGCTCGCCAAGCTGCTGCAACCGGCCGGCCGGGACGCCTTCCGTCACCGGATGCTGGAGCGCATCGTGGGCGGTTACCTGATCGCGATTTTCGCGGCGGCCGTTTTGTCGGGGGTTTTCTGGTGGATGGGCACGCACGATCCGGTGCGGACCTTTGCGGTGGTGACCGCCGTGCTGGTGGTCTCGTGCCCGTGCGCGGTCGGACTGGCTTTCCCGCTGGCCGACGAGATGGCGACGGTGGCGCTGCGCCGGCACGGGGTGTTCGTGCGCGAAGCCGACCTGTGGCCGCGTCTCGGGCGCATCCGGAAACTGCTCTTCGACAAGACCGGCACGCTCACGCTGGAGACACCGGTGCTGCGCAATCCAGAGGCGCTCGCGGCGTTGTCACCGGTCGCCCGCGAGGCGTTGCTTGCGCTCGTGCGCGACAACCCGCATCCGGTGAGCCAGAGCCTGCTGGAGAACCTGCTCACGGGCGGCGAGACAGGTAGGGCGAATCGACCCGATGAGCCGTCGGGAATCACGGCTCGTCCGGAGGACTCGCCCTACCTTGGGTTAACCGGCGCGATCCATGAGGAACCGGGCTTCGGCGTGCGCTTGGAGACGGCGACCGGGGGCTGGTCGCTGGGCCGGCCGGGGTGGGCCCAAAACCGGGGTGGGGGCACCCCGGCTCCAGAAGAGACCCATGACACCGAGTTCGCCTGCGACGGCGTGGTGTTGGCGCAATTTGCCTTTGCCGATGCAGTGCGGCCGGATGCGGTGGAGGAAATCACCGCGCTGCGCTGCGAGGGGTTCAAGGTGTTCATCCTGAGCGGGGATCGGAGGGAGAAGGTTTCCGCCATGGGCCGGGCACTGGGGCTGCCGGCCGATCATGCCGTGGCTGAGGTCACCCCCGAACAGAAGGCCTCCTGGGTGCAGACACTGGACCGGCGCGACACGCTCATGCTGGGTGACGGAGCCAACGACAGCCTCGCATTTGATGCCGCCTTTGCGCGCGGCACACCAGTGATCCATCGCGGCGTGCTCGAAGGGAAGGCGGATTTCTATTACCTCGGGCAGGGGCTGGGTGGGTTGCGACGGCTTTTCGCCGTCAATGCCGCGCGTCGCCGCACGCAGCTGGGCTTGCTCGTCTTCTCGGTGGCTTACAATGCGTTGGCGGTGGGTTTGGCCGTGAGCGGGCACATGAACCCGCTGCTCGCGGCTATTCTGATGCCGGTCAGCTCGTTGTTGTCGCTGGCCATCGTAGGGGCGGGGATGCGCCGTTGGCTGGTCTAATGTAAGGTTGGGAAATACTAGGTGCAAATGGCCCGTTTCTGGCTACGTGGTATGGGTAATCCCATGCTGCGCTCATCCTCCCGTTTCTGGATTCTGGCCGGTCTGCTTGTGGCCAACCTCGTGGTGGGGATCCTGAGCCTCTATTTCATCCGCTCGGTCAACCAGCGTTACGCCGCGCTTTTCGAGCACGGCGCCCCCGCCATCTACAGCCTGCGCACGCTCACCCGGGAAGTCACCGGGGTGCAACGGCTCGCTCGCCGCGTCATCACACCGGAGCATGAATCCGCCTGGACGGAACTGATCCCGAGCATGACGACAGCCGCGGAGCGGCTCGACACCCGGGTCCACGACGTGAGCGGGATGGAGATTTTCAAGGGCACGGCGCATCCGGATGCCATCCAGGCGCTGAACCGCGAATACACCGGGCTGGTGCGCGAGTTCCTGCAGCTGGCCCGCGAGGGCCGGATGGCCGAGGCCACCGCGTTCAACCTGAACGTGCTGCGACCCTGTCATGACCGTTTCCAGCTCGTGATCGACGCCTCGGCCGACCACATTGAGGAGCAGGGCCGCAACCTGCGGGACCGCTATGCGAAGGACTCGCGCTTTTTCGGCGGAGTGTCGCTCGCCTTCGCCAGCGTGCCCGTCGTGGCCGTGTCCGTGGGCATGCTCGTGATGTCCATCCTCATCGGCATCCTGTTTCTGGTCGTGTTCACCCCGCGGCCGGACCGCCGCTGACTCAAGGCCCTCAGGCCAGGGTCTTCGGGATGGCGGCGGTGAGATTCACCGGCTCGCCGGCCGTCACGAGGATGTTGTCCTCGATGCGCACGCCGCCGATGTGCAGGTGTTTGTCCACGAGGTCCCAGTTGACGACCTTGGCGTGGCGCGCGCGGCGGCCGGGGTCCTGGAGGATGGCCGGGATCAGGTAAAGCCCCGGCTCGACGGTCACGATGTAGTTGGCGCGCAGCACCAGGTCCATGCGCAGGCTGCGCAGCGACGGACGTGGATCACGCGGCCGGCCCGGTTCGAGTCCGCTGGCGTCGCGCACGCCGAGACCGACCATGTGGCCGAGACCGTGCGGGTAGAAGAGCGTGTGAATGTCCTGTTCGACGAGCGCGTGCGGGTCGCCGCGCACCACGCCCATGGCGGCGAGGCTGCACATCATGTCGGCGGCGGTGGTGAAATGGAGATCCTTCCATTCGGCGCCGGCGCGGCAGCGGTCAATGGTGCGCTGCTGGGCGTCGAGCACCGCCTGGTAGAGGTCGCGTTGGAAGCCGGACAACCGGCCGATGCTGTAGGTGCGCGTGACGTCGGTGACGTAGCGGTCCACCTGCGCGCCGGAGTCGATTAGCACGAAGTCGCCGTCCTTGAGCACGCGGTCCGGCGACGGTGAGCCGTGAAAGACCGCGCTCTGCAGACCGGCGCCGATGATGGTGTCGTAGCCCGTGGTCTGGGCGCCGTGGCGGAAATACTCGGCCTCGAGTTCGATCTGAAGCGTGCGCTCGCTTACACCGGGCCTGAGCAGCGGCTGGATCTTTGCGTAGCCGGCGGCGGTGGCGGCGGCGCCGCGTTTCATCAGCTCGATCTCTCCCGCCTCCTTCGGGCGGCGGGCGTGCTTGTATTCATCGCGGATGGCGGCGGAGCGGGCTTCGTCGCAGGCCACGCCGGCGATCGGGGCGCCGAGCATCACGACCGGACGGTCGCGCCGGGCCGCGAGCCAATCGGGAAAACCAGCCAGCCGTTCGCCGGGGAGCTGTTCGCGGCCCTCCCAGACGCGGTCAATCTCGGTTACCTCGGGAACGAAGGAGGTCCATTTTGCATCCCGCGGGTCGTAGGTGAGGATGCCGCCGATGGCCTCGGCGTGGCCCGTAAGATAGTAATACTCCTGGTGGGCGATGAACGGCAGCAGCGCGTCGCTGATCTCGGGCTTGGGGATCGGGTGGCCCGCGCCAATGAGCAGCACCTCGTGTTTCAGGGCCAGCGCCCGGGCGATGCGTTCGCGCCGGGCGGGGTAGTCAAATTGCATACGCCGACGCTAGGGCGGGATTCGGGCCGTCGCCAATGCCAAAGCCGGCGGCTCAGATCAGCCCCAACTCGCGGGCGCGCAGGGCGGCCTGGGTGCGGTCGAGCACGCCGAGTTTGCCGAGCACGTTGGTCATGTGGTTTTTCACCGTGCCCTCGGTGATGCCGAGCTCGGCGCCGATCTCCTTGTTGCTGCGCCCGGCGGCAAGGCGGCGGAGCACGTCGAGCTCACGCTCGGAAAGCGGATCGGCGAGCGGCTGCGAAACTTTCCTGCCGTTCTGGGCGTTCGCGCGGGTCAGTCCGGCCATCAGGCGCGCGGCGACGGACGGTTCGAGCACGGAGGTGCCCTTGGCGGCGGCCCGGATGGATTCGCAGAGTTTGTCGGCGGAGCAGGCCTTGAGCAGGTAACCGACGGCGCCGGCGCGCAGCGCCTCGATGACCTCCTCGTCCTCATCAAAGGTGGTGAGCACGACCACCCGGGCCGACGGGACCACGGCCAGCAGGCGGCGGGTGGACTCGACGCCGTCCATGACGGGCATGCGCAGGTCCATCAGCACGACGTCGGGCCGGTGAACCTTGGCGAGGGTCACGGCGCGTTCGCCGTTCTCGGCCTCGGCCACGATCTCGAAATCCGGCTGCAGCGACAGCAGCGTGCGCAGCGCTTCTCGGAAGAGCGACTGGTCGTCCACGAGCAGGAGGCGGAGTTTTTTCATGGGCGTGTGCTGCAGGGCGGGGTCTCCGACGGAAGCTTGGCGCAGATGGCGAAGCAACCCCGCCGCGAACAGGCTGCCACGATCGGGCGAATGGCGGGGTTCGGAGACCCCGCCCTACAAAAGGCCGCACTGCTCACGCCGGGACCTCCACGCGGAGGGCGAAGCCGCCTTCGAGGCGGTTGCCCGTGGCCACGGTGCCGCCGAGCAGCTCGATGCGTTCGCGCAGGCCGCGCAGGCCGAAGCCGTTGTCGCTGGCCCCGTTCGCGCCGACGCCGTTGTCGGCGAGTTCGAGCACGACGCGCTGCGGGGTGCGGAAGTCGAGGCGGAGGAGCGCGTTCGTGGCCTGGGCGTGCTTGCGGATGTTGGTGAGCCCCTCCTGAGCGGCGCGGAAGAGCGCGTGTTCGACTCCCGGGGTCAGCGGGCGGGGCTCGCCCTCGATGGCGAGCGTGGGTGCGGGTTCGCCGTGGGCGGCGAGCTCCTTCAGGGCGTCGGGCAGGGGCGGACGGGCGGCATCCGTGCGCCGGGTGCCGACGGAGCGCCGCACGTCGTCGAGCGCCTCGGCGGCGAGCTTGGCGGCCTTGCCGACGGCCTCGCGGGCGCGGTCGGGCGAGGCAGGCAGGAGCGCGGAGGCGGCGTCGAGCTGGGTTTTCACGACCGTGAGGTAGTGGCCGACGCCGTCATGGATTTCGCGGGCGACGCGGTTGCGTTCCCGGGTCGTGGCGAGTTCCTCGGTTTGGGTGGCCTGGGCGCGGAGCAGGGCATTGGCGGCTTCCAGCTCCTTGCGGAGATTTTCCGAGCATAGCCGGGCTTCAAGCGCCTGACGCGTGATGGCGGTGAAGATCACGGTGAAGGCGAAACCGGCAGAATAGCTGATCAGCGCGTTCAAGGCGGAGCTCCAGCCATAAGGGATGCCCCAGACGGCAACATTGGCGGCGTAGAAGTAGAGGGTGACCGCGGTGATGCCCGGCCAGCGAAGCGTGAAAACGGCTTGGCTGACCACGGGCAGGCAGAGCATGCCGATGAAACCGCGCGTCGGGCTGATCACGAGGATGGTGGTCAGGAGCGCGCCCTGAAACAGAAAATAGGCCCAGTGGTAGCGCGCGGGGCTGCCGACGGTCAGCTTCAGGCACAGGATTCCGGTCATCGTGTAAACCATGCCCAGGAAAATCGTGGCCAGGGTCAGCCACTCGGGGGAGACACGCAGCCAGGGCCAGACGTGGACATTGTTGGTCGTGAGGATGCCACCGTAGCAGGCCACGATGATGCTCGCGAAGGCGAACGAGCCGTAATACGCACCGCGGTCCTTGGGCCAGAAATCCATGTTCCCGCAGCCTAACACAATCGGCCGGCTTGGCGATATGGGAAGAAAGTCATGCCCGGGTCATGGCCAGCGGGTGGCCAATTCCAAGAAGCTAACAACCCAAAGCAGCCAAGGAGAGGCAGGGAGACCCGCACGTTCCTTGGCTCCTTGGCTCCTTCGCTGCTTCCTGTTTTTCCCGACCTCAGGTTTCGAACAACGGCAGGATCTGCATGCCGGGCACGGTCACGAGGCCCTTGTCGGTGATGCGGATCTCGGGGATGACGGAGAGCGGGATGAGGTTGAAGCCCATGTAGGGCAGGGTGCAGCCGGCCTCCGACCACGCCTGCTTGAGCGCGGTGGACTCGGTGGCGACGACGGTGGCGCGCTTGTCGGAGAGCAGGCCGGCGATGGGCAAAGCGACTTTCGCGACGACCTTGCCGCCGCGCACGACGCAGACGCCGCCCTTCATGGCCTTGATGGTCTTGAGTGCGAGCTGCATGTCGGCCTCGTTCGTGCCGGCGAGGATGATGTTGTGGGCATCGTGGCCGACGGAGCTGCCGACCGCGCCTTCCTTCAGGCCGAAATCCTTGAGCAAGCCGTGGGCGACTTTGCCGGATTTGCCATGGCGCTCGATCACCGTGACGAAACACAGGCCGTGCTTGGCAAACAGGTCGGGCCACGTTTCACCGGGCTGCGGGTTCAGCGCGACCTTCTCGTGGAAGAGGATGATGCCGGGCAGCGCGGTGCGGATGCAGTTGGCCGTGACCGGAGCGGCAGGGAGAGCGGGGGTGAGCGTGAGCTTCGGCGCGAGCTTCACCGTCTGGTAGGCGGCCTTCGGGTAGCGGTAACGCTTGGAGAGCGCCTTATCGAGGAGCGGCGTGACCTTGCGGTTCTCGACGACGAGTTCGCCGCCATACCAGGTGTTCTGCGGGACGAGATCGTCGTTCAACAGCACGAGGTCGGCGCGGCGGGCGGGGCCGAAGCCGCCGATGTCGCCGTCCTTCGCGTAGCGCGTGGCCGGGTGCAGCGAGCCCATGCTCCAGGCGGTGACGGGCTTCATGCCGTGTTTCACGGCCTCGCGCACGACCCAGTCGAGGCCGAAGAGGAAGAGGTCGTCGGCGTCGCGGTCGTCGGTGCAGACGCAGACGCGCTTCGGGTGTGCGCCGAGCTCGGTGACGGTCTTGATCGCCTGCGGCAACGAGTGCCAAGGCGTGGTCGGCGGGCCGCCGCGCAGGAAGACCCACACGCCGTTCTCGAGGAAGTCGTCGGCGATGTCGCGATCAATGGCCTCGTGGGTGTCGTTGATGCCTGAGGCCGCACCCGCGGCGACGAATTCGCGGCCGTAGATGTGGCCGCAGACGGGTTTCCCGCGCTTGATGGCCTCGCCGAGGATGGCGTGGGAGCGTTTGTCGCCCATCGCGACTTGAACGAAGTCCATCTTCTCACCGAGCGCGACGGCCTCGGGCCATTTGTCGAAGAGCTTGCCGATCTTGGCGGGCGTGAGGTCGCCGCCGGCGGTCTCGAAGAACGCCGACGTGGCCGGCACGGTGCTGGGAACGGTCAGGAAGATGTTGAGCGGGGCCTGGCGGGCGTCGCGGAGCATCCACTCGATGCCGGCGGCGTCGCACACGTTGCCGATCTCGTGGCTGTCGCAAAAGATGGTCGTCGTGCCGTTGAGCAGCGCACCCTCGGCGTAGGCGCAGGCCGTCATCATCGAGCTCTCGATGTGAATGTGCGGGTCCACGAGGCCGGGGGCGAGCAGGCCGCCGCGGACGTCGTAGAACTTCGTTTTGTCCTTCGGGCCGGGCTTGAACGTCCCGGCGGGCTTAACCACGGCGATGCGGCCGGACTTGATCCAGACCTCGCGGTTCTCGTGGATGCGCTCGGTGTAGGTGGAGAGAATGCGGGCGCCGGTGATGACGAGGTCCGGGGCCTCACGGCCCATGGCGACGGCGGCCAGCGAGCGGGTGAGGGTGTGCAGCGGCGGGACGGAGAAACGGGTAAGGGGCATGGCGGGAGAATAGCCGTGAGCAGCACGGATGCCAGCTTGGGAATTTAATGGGATCGTTCTCATTCTCTTAATCGTTCTCGTTCTTCCGGATTAAACGCAGGAGACCGATTAGGATTACGAGAACGAGAATGATTTAAGCCAGTGCTTCGTGCAAAATCTCCACCGGATGCCGGGCCATCCGGCCGGTGCCGTCGAGAATCTGATGGCGGCAGCTCGTGCCGGGGGCGGCGATGACGACCTCTGGCGTGGCGCTGCGCACGGCGGGGAAGAGCACGAGTTCGCCGACCTGCTGGGAAACGGCGAAGTGTTCGGCTTCGTAGCCGAAGGACCCGGCCATGCCGCAGCAGCCGCTGGGGATGACCGACACCTTGTGGCCGGGCGGCAGCGAAAGCATGCGCACGGTCGGAGCGACCGAGGACAGCGCCTTCTGATGACAGTGACCGTGTAGCTTGATCGTGCGCTCTGTGGCGCGGAACTGCTCCGGGCGGATACGGCCGGCCTCGGCCTCGCGGGCGATGAATTCCTCGATGAGGAGCGCGTTCTTCGCCAGCGCGCGCGCGGCGTCCTTCAGGTGTGCCGGCACGAGGTCGGGGTATTCGTCGCGGAAGCCGAGGATGGCGGACGGTTCGATGCCAATGAGCGGGGCGTCGGCGGTGACGACGTCCTTGAGCAGCTCGACATTGCGGATGGCCAGCCGCTGGGCGTCGCGGACGAGACCTTTCGACAGATGGGCACGGCCGCTCTCGACGTGCTCGGGGAGAACGACCTCGTAGCCGAGCCGCTGGAGCAGCTGCACGGCCTGGATGCCGATGGTGGCGTCGGTGGTGTCGGTGAACTCGTCGCAGAAGAGGTGGACGCGGCCGTTGGGGTATCGGGGTGGAACCTGCGCTCCGCGCAGGTTGGTCTCGGAAAGCCCGCGCGGAGCGCGGGCTCCACCTTTCGAAAACCACGCCCGCAGCGTGGTGCCCGGCAGAGTCGGCAAACTGCGCTGCCGCGCGAAGCCGGCGAAATCCTTGATCCAGCGCGAGACGTCGGGCGCGGTGACGATCCAGTTGTAGAGCGCCGGAACCAGCGTGGCCCAGCGCATCGAGGTGCTGTAGCCGGCGACAATCCGCGAGCGCAGCGGCACGCCGTGGGCGTCGTGGTAGTGTTGCTGCCACTCGGCCTTGAGGCGAGTGACGTCCACGTTGGACGGGCACTCGGATTTGCAGGCTTTGCAGGAGAGGCAGAGGGCCATGACCTCCTTCACCTGCTGGCTGTCCCACGCATTCATCTCGCCGCGCGCGTCGGTCAGGACCTGGCGCAGCAGGTTGGCGCGGGCGCGCGTCGTGTCCTGCTCGTTGCGCGTGGCCATGTAGCTCGGGCACATGGTGCCGCCCATGAGGTGGGACTTGCGGCATTCGCCGACGCCGTTGCACTTCTCGGCGGCGCGGAGCACGCCTTGCGACGCGCTGAAGTCGAAGACCGTGGCGTATTCGGGCGTCGGGTGATCCGGGCCGTGGCGGAGGGCCGTGTCCATCGGCGGCGTGTCGATGATCTTGCCGGGATTGAGGATATTGGCCGGGTCGAAGACTGCCTTGATGCGGCGCATGAGCGCGTAGCACTCCGGCCCGACCATGAACGGGATGAATTCGCCGCGCAGGCGGCCGTCGCCGTGTTCGCCGGAGAGTGAGCCGCGGTATTTCTTCACCAGCGCGGCGACATCGGTGGCAATGCCGCGGAACATGCACAGGCCCTCCGCCGTCTTGAGGTCGAAGAGCGGGCGCGTGTGCAGCTCGCCGGCGCCGGCGTGGGCGTAATAGACGCTGCTGATGCCGTATTTCTCGCGCAGCAGGGCGTCGAACTCGGCGATGTAAGCGGGCAGATCCTCGACGGCGACCGCCGTGTCCTCGACCACCTCGCGAGGCTTGGCGTCGCCCGGCACGTTCATCATCAGGCCCTGGCCGGCGCGGCGCAGGTCCCACACGCGGTTGCAGTCTTCGCCCCAGAGCACGGGAAACGCGTAGCCGAGTCCGGCGGCGCGCAGCTCCTGTTCGAGCGTGCGCATTGTGGCTTCGATGGCGGCCCGGTCGGCGTGACGCACCTCGATGACGAGCACCGCGCCCGGATCACCCTGCACGAAGAAGCGGTTTCGCGCCTGCTCAAGGTTGGCCTTGGTGCATTCGAGGATGTGGCGGTCGATCAGTTCGCAGCCGAAGGGCCGGTGCCGCATCGCGATGAGCGTGGCCTGGAGCGAGTCGTGGACACTGGCGAAATGGGCGCACATCAGCGCACCCGGCGGCGGCAGCGGCTCGACGTTCAGTTCGAACTCCACGCCCACAAACAGCGTGCCCTCGGAGCCGGCCAGCAGCTGGCAGAGATTGAACGGCCGGTCGGACGCCGGATCAAAGACGTTGCACGCCATCAGCCGGTCGAGCGCGTAGCCCGTGTTGCGGCGCGTGACGGTGGGCTTCGGGTAATGGTCGCGGATGAGCTGGCGGTTGCCGGCGTCGCCCAGCACGGCGCGGACCTCGCGGTAGATCCGGGTTTCAAGCGTGTCGGGGCCGGCGCACTTGGCGGCGAACTCCGCCGCCGTGAGCGGGCCGAAGGTGACCTCGCTGCCGTCGCTCAGGAAACCGCGGGCGGAGACGAGGTGTTCGCGTGTGGTGCCGTGGACGATGGAGTTCGCGCCGCAGGAATTGTTGCCGACCATGCCGCCGATCATTGCGCGGTTGGCGGTGGAGGTCTCGGGCGTGAAGAACAGGCCGTGCGGCTGGAGGAAGAGGTTGAGCTCGTTGCGCACGACACCGGGCTGCACCCGCACGCGGCGGGCGGTGCGGTCGAAGGCGATGATCTGGTTCAGATGCCGGCCAAGATCCACGACGATGCCGTTGCCCACCACCTGGCCCGCGAGCGATGTGCCGGCGGTGCGCGGGATCAGACCGACCTTGTGCCGCGCCGCGTAGCGCACCAACTCGCGCACGTCGGCCTCGGTCTGCGGGAGCGCGACGGCCAGCGGCAGCTCCTGGTATTCGGAGGCGTCGGTGGCGTAGAGCGCGCGCATCGTCCGTCCCGTGTGCAACGCGCCGGTGAGGCGGGCGGCGAGGCCGGAGAGGTCGGGAGGCGTTGCGATCATCTGGCTCGATAGAACACGAAGCGGCGACGCCGCAAAGGCCAAAGCCGCGGCCATCCGCGGACCAAAAAACCTTGGTTAATCGCTCCGGACCTTTATGACACAAGCAAAGAACCTACCCCATGTCTTCCCTCCAAACCCCCACGAACTTCAACTGGCCGCTGGCCTATGAGGCCGAGGCGTTGTTGTCCCGCCACATCAACGCCTTCCTCGGAAAAAACGCCTTTGCCGCCCGGCTCGCGCAGCGCATGCACGACGAGACCGGCACGGAATTCTTCGAGTGGGTGGACCACTTCGTCGTCTCGCCGGAACAAGAGAAGGAGTTTCGCGCGGTCGGCTTTGTGCCGGAGAGCGCCGACGTGCCCGCCGGGCACAGGGTGCTCGCGCATCCGCACGCCATGTTGCCGCGCGTGCTGGTCGCGGCCGGGGCTGCGCCGTCGGCCTTTCCGCGGACGCTGGCGATCCGGCCGGAATTTCTGGCCGACTTCATGGCCCGGCACGGGCTGACGGGTGAAATCTGCGGCGCGCCGGGAGCGCGGTTGCGTCAGCTGTGCATCGGCGAGGAAAACGGTGCGACCTTGCTGGCCGTCGAGCGACTTGGATACCGCGGGTTTGTCGTGCAGGAGCCGCCGGCGGGCTTCGCGGCCGCGCTGCTGCGGGCGCGCGAGCTGTGGCGGACGCGCAAACGCAACTTCGCCAACGATGACGACGGCGTGAAACAGGCCTTCGCCGTGCTGGAGGAGTGCATCGGTTTGGTCGGGCGCGATGTGGCCTGCGAGCTGTTCTTCGCCGAGGAGCGCGAGTTCTGGATGTTTCGCAACCGGGCCGGGCGCGTGCAGAAGCGCCGGCAGGACATGCTCGGTCTCGGGTGGGCCAATCACGATCATCACACCTACCGGTGCTCGCGCCGGCATTTTCCCGACCTGGTGAAGTTCATGGAGCGGCTCGGTCTCGAGAAGCGCGAACGGTTCTACGCCGGCGCCGAGGCGGGGTGGGGCGCGCAGGTGATGGAGACGGCCGCGGTCGGCATCGTGGTCTTCGCCGACGTGGATCTGTTGCCCGACGAGGTGAACGAAGACTACGCGGCGAAGCGCCTGCCCGAGGTGGCCAAGGTCGGCACGGTCGGCCTGTGGTGTGGCCTGCATGGCGACAGCTTCCTGCAGGCGGGCATGCACCACCTCGAGGCGCGCTTCAACCACCCGCTCCTGCGCGAACAGCTCGCGGCGGAGGGCATCGCCACGATGAAACCGTTCTCCGATTTCCCGTTCCTCAAGCAGGCCTTCACCGAGGGCGAACGCTGGACGGTGGACCCGGGCCGTGTCGAACGGCTGCGGGCGCGCGGCTCGATTACCGACGCGCAGGCGGCGGCCTTCGTCAAGGACGGCGCCATCGGCAGCCACCTCGAGAACCTCGAGCGCAAGGGCGGCTTCAAGGGCTTCAACCAGAAGTCCGTCAGCGCCATCATCGCCGCCGTCGATCCGCGCAACGTGCGCGAGGTCTCCCACACCCACTGAGCCATGAAAATCGGCATCATCGGTGCGGGCAAGGTCGGCGGCACGATCGCGACCCTGCTCGAGTCCTGCAAATTCTGCAAAAGCGTCGCGCTGGCGGACGTGCGTCCGGGCGTGGATCTCCAAGGCCTGAAAAAATCCAAGTTCGCCCGCGTGGACGTCAAGAAGCCAGCCGAACTCGCCGCCTTTGTTACTGGCATGGGCGCCGTGGTCAGCGCCGCGCCTTACTTCCTCAACAAGACCATCGCCGCCGCCTGCGCGGAGGCGGGCGTGAGCTACTTTGACCTGACGGAAGACGTCGAGACGACGACCTTCGTGCGCGACCTCGCGGCGAAGCACAAGGGCACCTTCATGCCGCAGTGCGGTCTCGCGCCCGGCGCGATCAACATCGTGGGCGGCTCGCTGGCCTCGTCGCTGGAGAACGTTCGCACCTGTGAGATGCGCGTGGGCGCCCTCCCGCTCAACGCCAGCAACCAGATGAAATATTACCTCAGCTGGAGCACGGCCGGCTTGATCAACGAATACTGCCAGCCCGGCGATGCGCTCTACGGCGGCCGGCGCGTGACGACCATGCCGCTCGACGGCGTGGAGCGGCTCACGGTGGACGGCGTCGAATACGAGGCCTTCAATACCTCGGGCGGCGTGGCCACGATGGGCGAGACCTTTGCCGGGCGCGTGCAGGAACTGAATTACAAAACCCTGCGCTACCCCGGTCACCGCGATCTCATGAAGTTCCTCCTGCACGACCTCAACCTCGCGCCGCGCCAGGAGCTAGTGACGCAGATCTTCGACCAGGAGGTGCCGCTCACGGAGTCGGACGTCGTCGTGTTCTACGTGAGCGTCGTCGGCACCGACCGCGACGGCCGGCTGAAACAGCGCAGCTTCATCAAGAAGATGCACGGCGCCGTCATCGCGGGTCGCAAGCTCAACGCCATCCAGCTCACCACCGCTGCCGGGATCACCGGCGTGCTGGAGCTGTTCGCGAAGAAGAAGCTCGGTCCCGGCTTCGTGAAACAGGAGTCCGTCGCGCTGGAAGACTTCCTCACCACCCAGTGGGGCGGGAAGGTTTATGGCGGATAGGGTGTAGGGCAGGGTCTCCGAACCCCGCCTTGAATTGAAACGGCTCCCCTTGGCGGGGTTCGGAGACCCCGCCCTACAACTTTTCCCAACATGCCCACCAACTCCACCTCCGTCGCCACGGTCGCCAAGGCGATTTTCCCCAAGCTCGGTCTCTCCGCGAAGACCGCCAATCCCGGCGTTTTTTCGGGCGAATGGGGCGGTTCCGGGCCGGTGATCGACAAATTCTCGCCCATTGACGGCTCGCTGCTCGCGCGCGTGCGGACCGCTTCGCCGGCCGATTATGAGCGTGCCGCCGCCGCGGCGCACGAGGCCTTCGCCGACTGGCGCGACCTGCCGGCGCCGAAACGCGGCGAGGTCATCCGCCGCTACGGCGAAGCCCTGCGCGGCCTCAAGGCCGAACTCGGCCGGCTCGTCTCGCTCGAGGCGGGCAAGATTCCCGCGGAGGGCGAGGGCGAGGTGCAGGAGATGATTGATATCTGCGACTTCGCCACCGGCCTGTCGCGCCAGCTGCACGGCCTGACCATCGCGTCGGAGCGACCGGGGCATCGCATGCTGGAGCAATGGCACCCGCTCGGCGTGGTCGGGATCATCTCGGCCTTCAATTTTCCCGTGGCTGTTTGGGCTTGGAACAGCGCGCTCGCCGCCGTGTGCGGCGACGCCACGCTTTGGAAGCCCTCGGAGAAAACCCCGCTCACAGCCATCGCCTGCATCCGGCTCGCCGAGCTGGTATGCCACGATTGCGACGTAAACCCCGCGATCTTCTCCCTCGTGATCGGCGATGCCGCGGTCGGTGAGATGCTCGCTGCAGACACCCGGGTGCCGCTCGTCTCGGCCACCGGATCGACCCGCATGGGACGGCGCGTCGGCGAGGTGGTGGCGAAGCGCTTCGGCCGCTCGCTCCTCGAGCTCGGCGGCAACAACGCCATCATCGTGACGCCCTCGGCCGACCGGAAGCTCGCGTTGCGCGCGGTGCTCTTCGGCGCCGTGGGCACGGCCGGCCAGCGCTGCACGACGACGCGCCGGATCATCGTGCACAAGTCCGTGCGGAAAACCTTCGTGGAGGAACTCGTCGCCGCCTACCGCCAGCTCCCCGTGGGCAACCCGCTCAAGCCGGGCACGCTGGTCGGACCGCTCATTGACGAGGGCGCCGTGGCCGCGATGCAGGCCGCGCTTGATGAGGCCAAGGCCCGCGGCGGACGCGTGCTCTTCGGCGGCGAGCACCTCGGCGGCACCTACGTGACGCCCGCCATCGTCGAGGCCGACAACGCCTGGCCGGTGGTGCAGCACGAGACCTTTGCCCCGATCCTCTACGTCATGACCTACAAGACGCTCGACGAGGCCATCGCGCTGCAGAACGCTGTGCCGCAGGGGTTGAGTTCCGCGATCTTCACGACCGACCTGCGCGAATCGGAGCAGTTTCTCTCGGCGCGAGGCAGCGACTGCGGCATCGCCAACGTCAACATCGGCACCAGCGGCGCCGAGATCG
>CBINOW010000085.1:0-20079 GCA_966252395.1 uncultured Oleiharenicola sp.
CGAATGGAAACGTCTGCTCCACGACGGACGCGCGCTCACGCTCAAGCCGCGGTCCACAGTGGATCTCGTGCTCGACATGGGCCAGTTGACCACCGCGTTTCCGCACCTCGCGGTCTCCGGCGGTGCGGGTAGCACGATCCGACTCACTTATGCAGTGGCGCGGCGGCTACCGTGGTCCACCGCGGGCGCGAAGCTGCTCGGCCGGCAGCAGTCGCTCGCGAACCTCGCCTCGCACTATGCGGACGAAAGCACCGGCTGGACCTTTGACCGTCGCGGCAAGGTCACCGGTTGGAGCGACCTCTGGGAGCCGTCCGGCCGCGAGGAAGTGTTCGAGCCGCTGCACTGGCGGGCGTTTCACTACGTCGGGCTGCGCATCACCGTGGGGAGCAAACCACTGAAGCTGCGGGCCGTGCGCCAACGCTTCACCGCCTATCCCTACCGGGTGAAGGCGAAGTTCCGCTGCTCCGATCCGGCGCTCGAAAAGATCTGGCGCGTCGGCCTGCACACGATGCGCATGTGCTCGCACGAGACCTTCGAGGATTGTCCGCATTATGAACAGATGCAGTATGCCGGCGACACGATGATCACGTCGCAGCTCGCGCTGTTCACCACGGGCGACGGACGACTGAGCCGGCAGGCGCTGTATCATTTCGACTGGTCACGCCTCAGCGACGGACTCACGCAGTCGCGCTACCCGTCGCGGCTCGTGCAGGTCATCCCGGCCTGGAGCATCCACTGGATCACCACGATCCGTGACTATCTCCTCTGCACCGGCGACCGCACCACGGCGGCGGACCTCCTGCCGGGCGTGCGCGCCGTGCTGGACTGGTATCGCCGCCAGGCCGGTCCGGACGGACTGCCGGCCAAGCTGCCGTTCTGGAACATCACCGACTGGTGTCCTTGGTGGCCGCGGGGCGTGGTGCCCGGCGCCGACACAGGCGCGACCTGCATTCACTCCGCTCAATTCATCAACGCCCTCGACGAAACGGCGTGGATGGTGCGGCAGCTCGGGCACGCGGCCGAAGCGGATGCCCTCGTCGCCGAGGCCAACACCTTGCGGCGCACGGCGCACGCGGTGTTTTGGTCCGAGACCGAGGGACTCTACTTCGACCGGCCCGGCGGCCCGGAGGTCAGCCAATATGGCAACGCCTGGGCCATTGTCGCCGGCCTGGCCGGTGAGCGCGAGCGGGCGATCATAATGCGCCGGTTTCCCGATGACGCGAAGCTCGCGCCGGGTTCGTTCTTCTGGTGGCACACGGGTTTTGCCGCGCTGGCGCGCAGCGGGCGGCTCGACGATCTGCCCCGGCATCTCGGTCCTTGGCATGACTCCGTCAATGCGGGTCTTTCCACCTTCGTGGAAGAGAACAGCTACTGGCGTTCCCTCTGCCACGCCTGGTCGGCGCATCCGGTGCTCGAGTTTCAGCAAAGCATCCTCGGCGTCAGGCCGGTCGAGCCGGGCTTTGCCCGTGTCGCCATCACGCCGCATCGCTGCGGGCTGACCCACGCCGCAGGGAGCGTCTGCACGCCGCATGGTATGATCACGGTGACGTGGCGGGTCGAGGGCGCGCGTTTTCATTTTGACGCCACGTTGCCTGATAAAATCGCCGCGACCGTGACCTTGCCCGACGGAACGACCGGGGAGGCTGCCGGCGGCCGCATCCGGCTGGAAGGAGCCTGCCCATGAGTGCGCCGCTCGAGCTTCGGGCCGACGGTGACCGGGCCGTGGAAATCCACCGGGCCGGCGGCGGGTTGTTGCTCCGTTATGTGTTCCGGCCGGAAACCGCCCCCGACGAGTCGCCGCGCCCGTATGCGCATCCCGTCAACACACTCGCCGGCGAGTTGCTGACCAACTTCCGGCCCAACGACCACCGCTGGCACCATGGCCTGAACTTCACCATCAATTGTCTCTCCGGACATAATTTCTGGGGTGGCGGCACCTACCGGAAGGCCGATGGCTACCAAATGCGTGGGGATCACGGCAGCCAGCGGCATCTCGCCTGGAGCGAGCGCAGTGCGCACCGTCTCGCGCACACGCTGGAGTGGTGCGTCAATGCCACCGGCGAACGCCTGCTGGAAGAGCAGCGCGCGCTGGCGTTCGCCGTCGTTTCGCCGCAAGTTTGGACCCTGCGCTGGACCGCGACGCTTCGGAATGTGACCGGGCGCGCGCTGTCCCTGGGCCAGTATCACTCGACCGAGGGGCTCACGGGATCGCATTACACGGGTCTCCAATTCCGCGGCGCGCGCGATCTGCTCGACGACCATCTTGACGACACCATCAACGTCTTCGCCGAGGGCGGGCTGGTTGGAGAGAAAGCGGTGCATGGTGCCGCGGCGCACTGGATGGAATGGCGCGGCCAGAAAGACACCTCGCTGCGTCGCGTGGCCATCCGCTTCGAGAATCACAACGGCTCGTTGCACTGGTTTGTGCGGCGCCACAATCCGCTCGCGGCCCTGCCGTTTCAATACGAGCGCGACCTCCCGCTGGCGCCGGGCGCCACCTTGGAACTCGACCACACGCTGACCTTTTCGGATGCATGAACGTTGACCGTCGCACCTTTCTGCGGGGCCTGGGGGCCGGCGCGCTCGGCACGCTGGCGGGCGTGGCCGTGGCCGGCGAAGAGCTGAGCGGGTTGCCGGCGTTCACGCCGGAGGCGCCGGATGCTTTCTGGCAGGCCGTGCGGGCGCAGTTTCCGCTGCTGGAAGATCCGCTCTACCTCAACACGGGTGGACTCGGTCCTGCATCTCGGCCCGTGCTGGCGGCGGTTTCATCGACCGCGCAGCGGTTGCAGGAGCATTCGGAATCAGGACACGCATTATTCGAACCGGCCCGCGAAGCGATGGCGCGCTTCCTCGGTGCGCAGCCGGACGAGATCTGCTTTGTCCGCAACGCCACCGAGGGCAATTCGATCATCGCGGCCGGGCTCGCCTTTGCGCCGGGCGACGAGGTTATCTTCGAATCCCACGCACATCCCGGCGGCTCTTTCCCGTGGCTCAACCAGGCGAAGCAGCGCGGCGTGGTGGTCAAACTGTTTGAGCCAGACCCGGTGGCCGAAGACGGCAACGTCGCGCGCATCCTGGCCCTCGTCACGCCGCGCACCAAGGTCGTTCAGGTGAGCCACGTCACCTGCACCACGGGCCAGTTGCTGCCGGTGGCGCGGATTGCGCAGGCGCTGCGCAACCGGGGCATCTGGCTGCATGTGGATGGCGCGCAGGCGGCCGGCATGATTCCGCTGGATCTGCACGGCCTGGGTTGCGACTCCTACGCATTCAGCGGCCACAAGTGGCTCGGCGGGCCGCATGAGACGGGCGTGCTTTATATCCGACGCGACCGGCTCGAGGCTGTCGCGCCGACGGGCATCGGGGCCTATTCGGGCGAGTTGTCCCACCTGCCGGGCGAACTGAAATATCACGGCGCCGCCTCGCGGCACGAATACGGCACGCGCAGCGCCGCGCAGATCGAAGGCCTGGCCGCCGCGGTGCGGCTGCAGGAGCAGATCGGTCGCGAGTGCGTGGCGGCGCACGGTGCGGGACTGGCTGGTCGCTTGCACGCGGAACTCTCCCGTATTTCCGGCATCACCGTGCTGACACCAGTTTCCCCGGAAATGCGCGGTGCCATCACCACGATCCGTCACGAACGGGCGGATGCGGGAAAACTCTTCGGCTACCTGCTGGAAAAGCACCGCCTGCGCTGCCGGCCCGTGACCGAGCAGGACCTGCGCGCCGTGCGCATTTCCACCCACGTGTTCAACTCCGCCGCCGACTGCACCCGCGTCATCGCCGCCGTGCGGGCGTCGGTCCGCGATCTCTGAGCCATGCGCGCTACGTCACTCCACTTCTGCGATCAGCTCGACCTCCACCGGCGCGCCGGCGGGCAGGGCGTTGACGCCGACCGCGGCGCGCGCGTGCCGACCGCGGTCGCCGAAAATCGCGACGAGCAGGTCGGAGGCGCCGTTCAGCACCTTGGGCTGCGCGGTGAAGTCATCCGTGCAATTCACGAATCCGCCCACGCGCACGATGCGCTTCACGCGCGACAGATCCCCGATTTCTGCCTGCAACGCGGCCAGCAGCTGGATCGCGCAGGTGCGCGCCGCGGCCGCGCCTTGCTCCACCGTGAACTCGCGGCCGACCTTGCCCGTCACGATTTTGCCATCCGCATCACGCGCGATCTGGCCGGCGAGAAAGACCAGGTTGCCTGTGCGCACGGCCGGCACGTAGTTGGCGATGGCCGGTGTGGCCGTCGGCAGCGTGATGCCCAGCTCGGCAAGCTTTTCGGCCGGCGTTGCGGCGATGACAAGGTGAGTGAGGCCGACAAACAGAACGCCGCGCAGGAAGTGCTTCATGCGCCGACTGCACACTTCGTCGCCGGCCGGTGCAACGCCGAAACCCTTTTCCCATCATGATGAGACCACCCCACCTGATTCGACACCTACAGCGCGGAGCCCTGGCCGTGATGCTCGGCCTGCTCGCGCCCTGCCTGACCGCCGCCAGCCACGACCTTTTCGTCTGCGCCTCCTTCAACAACGGCAGCCGGGTCATGGGCTCGAACGACGGTTCGTCCAACGGCGTTTTCGTGCGCACGGCGGACGGGTTCAAGCACGTCGGTCTCAACTACGCGCTGGCCATTTCCGCGACCTTCGATCCCCGCGACCCCAACGTTTTCTACGTGGCCTGCCTGAGCGGGGTGTTGCGCACGCTCGACGGCGGCAAGTCCTGGCGCCTGGTCACGGGCTGGGCCGAGACGGAATCGAAGTCCATCGCGGTGGATTTTCACGCGCCCGATCACGTTTACACCGGCCTGCCCGACGGCATCGTGGTTACGCGCGACCGCGGGCAGACGTGGCAACGCCGGGAACAAGGGCTGCCGGCCCGCGGCAAATACACCCAGGTCGTGCGGGCCGATCGCACCCGCCGAGGTCGCGTGCTGATCGGTTGCGAGAGCGGCATCTATCTCACCGAGAACGGCGCGAACTCCTGGCGCAGGGTCCAGGCCACGACCGACACGGTGAACGATCTCCAGCAATCGCCCCATGATCCGCAGCACTGGATCGCCGTCACGCAGAGTGCCGGCGCGCTCGTCTCGCGGGATGGCGGTGCGACTTGGACAAAGATTGCGTCGGCTCCCTCGGACAAGGCCCTCTACAACGTCAGTTTCGATGCCCGCGATCCCAAGCGCCTCGCTCTGGCCAGCTGGAGCCACGGTCTGCTGGTGAGCGAGGATGGCGGGACCACGTGGACGCCGCGGCACGCCGGCCTGCCCGGCGAGGGAACGCCGCGCGTCTGGCGGACGGCCATTGATCCGGACTCCGGCGAACTCTACGCCTCCGTCTTCGGGCTGGGACTTCATGTTTCGGCTGACTTCGGTCGCACCTGGCGTCCCGTCCCGAGCATGGACGGGGCCTCGGTCCAGACCTTCACCTTCGTGCCCCGGTCGGGCTCCTGAACGCCATCGCCATCATGCAACGCACTTTTCTCCTCGGTCTCTGTTTCAGCCTGCTCCTCTCCGGCGTCAACGCGCAGCCCGCCACCACGGGTCCGATGCCGCCGCGCGTCACCGATTTCGCCACGGATGCCCGGCGCACGGCCTACCTGGCCCGCGCGGACGAGGTCATGCAGTGGTATATCGATTCGATGAAGCCGGACAACCCGGCGACCTTCGGCACCGGCCAGATCGCGGCCAAGCTCGCGCGTCGCGAGGATGCCGCCGCCGTTTCGGCCCGGGTCATCGAGCTCATGAGCCGGCCGCAGAGCCAGGACATGTTCTGGATGTTCCCGTGGACGGCGATCTCCTTCCTTGGCCGCGACCAGCTCACGCCGGAGGCAAAGGCTGCGATCCGCGGCCAGTGGAAGACCTACTTCCCGATGCGCGGCGACACGGAAAATCACTGGGCGATGTATTACACGTCGCTCTACCTCATGACTGAACTCTACCCCGACGATCCGGCGGAAAGCTGGTTCACCGGCAAGAGTTCCGCCGAGAACCGCGCGGAGGCGCGGGACTACCTCATCCACTGGATGGACCTGGCGACGACGATCGGGCAGGGGGAGTTCAACCCAACGCACTACATCGGTGAATACGCCATCCCGATGCTCTACCTCGCGACCTGGGCCAAGGACCCCGAGATGAAGATTCGCGGACGCATGAAGCTCGACTGGCTGCTGGCCGATCTGGCGGAAAACACCCTCGACGGCGTGTTGCGCGGCCCCAATGCGCGCACCGACGACACGTCGGTCATCCAGCGCTGGCTGGCTTTGTCGTCCTATTTCAGCTGGCAGTGTTTCGGCAACACCCCGCCGCCGCCAAGCTACGGCGGATTCGGCATCTGGTTCGCGGTCGCGGCCGCCAACTACGAGGTGCCCGAAGTTGTCCATCGCATCGCGGTTGATCGCCAGGAGGACTTTCTCCAGCGCGATCTCAAGCGCAGCCGCCGCCGCTGGCGCTACAGCGACGAGTTGATGGCGCTGGTTTACAAGACCAACTACGTGCGTCGCGACTACGCCGTCGGCTCCTACCAAGGTGGCATGACCGATCCGATTCAGGCCCATGTTTGGGACGTGACCTGGTCCGTGCCGGACCCGCGGGGCGTGCACAACACGATGTTTTCCGCGCATCCCTACGCCTCCGCCCGCGCGATGCAGATGTATTTCACGGAGCTGCCGGACCACATGCTCGAGTTGCTGGCGAGCCAGGGCAAACCATCCTACGACGTGCCCGACAAGATCCTCGGCTGCTCGCCCTACGAGCAGGTTTTCCAGGACCTCGACACTGTGATCGCGCTCTACGACATCCCGGCGGACGACCGTTACCCGCGCGTCAACGGCTTCTTCTCGAAAGACCTGGTGAATGTGACTGAAGACAAGCAGTCCGGCTGGGTTTTTGCGCAGGGTGGCAACACCTACCTGGCTTACCGGCCGCTGGCGCCGTTCCACTGGGAACATCTGCTCGGCTACAAGCAGCTGCCCTCGACGAGCGGCTACAAGTGGGAACGCGTGGACCGCGGCGAAAAGGGCGACAAGCTCCTCGTCAGCCCGCACGGCAAGAACGGCACGATCGTGCAGGCGGCGAGCGTGAGCGAGTTCAAGGACTTCGCTGCGTTTCAGGATGCGATCCGCGCGCTGCCGCTCGAGTTCACACTTTCACCGACGCCTTCCGTCAAGATCCGGACGCTGCGCGGACGTGAAGTTACCTTCGCCTACGGCCAGGCCCCCAAGGTCAACGGCAAGAAGGTCGACTGCGCGAAATGGAAACTCTTCGAGGGCCCGCACCTCAACGCCGACCGGGGCTCGCGCAAGCTGACCATCACGCATGGCCGGCTCGAGCGCGTGCTCGATTTCAACACGCTCACGATCACCGACCGCGTCCGCGGCAACTGAGTCCCGCATGAGCTATCCTTCGGCCCTTCCGCTGTCCCGCGTGCGTTTCGATCACGGCTTCCTCGCCGGCCGGGCGCGGCTGGTGCGGGAGACCGTGATTCCCGGTCAGTGGGAGGCGCTCAACGACCGCATTCCCGGCGCCGAGCGCAGCGGCTGCGTGCACAACCTGCAGGTGGCGGCGGGGGAGAAGGCAGGGGAGTTTCACGGCCTGTTCTGGCAGGACTCCGATCTGGCGAAATGGATCGAGGCTGCGAGCTACCGGCTCGCCACGCATCCAGACACGGCGCTGGATGCGGAGCTCGACCGCTTGATTGCCACGCTCGCCAAGGCCCAGCGTGAGGACGGCTATCTCAACACCTACTTCCAGCTCGTCGAACCGCAGAACCGCTGGGCCAACCTGCGTGACTGCCACGAACTCTACGTCGCCGGGCATTTCATCGAGGCCGGCGTCGCGCATTTCCAATCCACGGGCAAGCGCACGCTGCTCGCCGTGGTCAGCAAGCTCGCCGATCTGGTCGCGCGCACCTTCGGCACCGGCCCGGGGCAGCTTCCCGGCTATTGTGGACACGAGGAGATTGAGCTCGCGCTGGTGAAACTCGCCCGCGCCACGGGCGAAAATCGCTACCTCGCGCTGGCCGATTATTTCATCACGCAACGCGGGCAGTCGCCCAACTACTTCGAAACGGAAGCCCGGCATCGCGGCGAAAAGGGCAAACTGCCCTGGCACATGCATCACGACGGCCTCGCGACCCTGCAGGCCGCGCGCCCGGTCGCGGAACTGAAGGAGCCGGTCGGCCATGCCGTGCGGATGATGTATCTCCTCGCGGCGATGCTCGACCTGGCGCAGGAAAAGAACGATCCCGCGCTTCGCGACCACGGTCGCCGCCTCTGGCAGGCCATCGTGGAGCGGCACCTCTATGTGACGGGCGGCGTCGGCAGCGAACCTTACGGTGAGAAATTCTGTGAGCCTTTTGATCTCCCGCCGGACCGGGCTTACGCCGAGACCTGTGCCGCCATCGGTGTGGTGATGTGCGCCCGCCGGATGCTGGATCACGAATTGGACGGGGCGCATGCGGACGTCATGGAGCGCGCGCTCTACAACAACGTGCTGGCCGGCCTCGCGCTGGACGGGCGCACCTATTTCTACGTCAACCCGCTGGAAGTCGTGCCGGCCGTCGCCAAGCGGCGTTTTGAGTGTCACCTTGTGAAGACCCAGCGCGTGCCGTGGTTTGGCTGCGCCTGCTGTCCGCCCAATGTCGCACGGCTCTTTGCCTCGCTCGGCGCCTACGCCTATGCGCAGGTGGCGGACGGACTGGCCGTGCACCTTTACGCGGGCGGCGATGTTTCGTTCAGTGTCGGCCCGGCGCCGGTGAAGCTGCGCGTCACGACCGACTATCCGTGGAAGGAACGGGTGGAGATCGCCGTCGAAACGGCCGCGCCCGTGGAGTTCACGCTGTATTTGCGACTCCCGGGCTGGTGTCGGACTCCTCATCTGGCCGTGAACAACCAGCCACTCGCGCCCGAGGTGAGCCGCGGTTATGCGCGGATGCGTCGCACGTGGCAGTCGGGTGACACGGTGACGCTCGACCTGCCGATGCCGATCGAGCGCGTGCAGGCGAACGCCCGGGTGGCCGCGGCCGCAGGGCAGGTGGCCTTGCAGCGCGGGCCCATTGTTTACTGCGTGGAGCAGGCCGACAACGGCGCGCAACTCTCCGCGCTGAGTCTGCCGCGCGCGAGTCCGCTCAAGGCCCACTTTGCCCCGGATTTGCTGGGCGGGTGCGTGATCCTTGAAGGCCAAGCCCAGCGCACCGGCGCGGGCGAAAAACTCTACACCACCGAACCGGCGCCGATCACGTCCGTCGCCCTGTGCGCGGTGCCGTATGCGCTGTGGGCCAACCGTGGCGAAGGAGAAATGCGAGTATGGCTAAGAGAATCCTGAGCCTCGCCGCCAGTCTGGTCCTCGCCTGCGCCCTGTCGGCCGCGGGGACGTTCGACGACGCCTCGGGTGCGGCGCACGCCATGCTCACCCGGCTCTGCGACGATTTTGGCGGACGCCTGACCGGCACGCCGGCCAATCGCGGTGCGTTGGTGCGTCTGGCCGACGAGTTGCGTGCGCTCGGCCTGCAGCCGGAGGTGGTGCCGTTCAAGATGCCCGGTTGGGAGCGGGGCGCCGATCGCGTCGCGCTGGTGGCGCCGTTTGAGCGGCCGTTGCGGGTGGCGGCGCTGGCTTACACGCAGCCACACCGGGCCTTCGAAGCGGCGGTCGTGGACCTGGGCAGCGGAAAGCCGGAAGAGTATCCGGCGGACGGGAAGGGGCGCATCGGGCTGCTCGGTGCTTCCACCGCCCTGCAGCTGCGCGAGATCGCACGCACTGCGGCCGAGCGTGGCTTGCGCGGCATTCTATTCATCAACCGCGAAGGCGGCGGCCAGTTGCTGGCGCGCTCGAGCTCTTTTACCGGCGAACCGCTGCCGTTGCCGGCCTATTCGATCACTCAGGAGGAAGGGCTTTGGCTCCGGCGGCTGATCAAACGCGGCGAATCCGTCCGCGTGCGCCTGGAGACCAAGTCGCGGTGCCGTGAGATCGAGACCGCGAATCTCGTGCTGCGCCTGCCCGGGCGTTCGCCGGAGCGGATCATCGTCGGCGCGCACTTTGACAGCTGGGACCTGGGGCAGGGGGCCTTGGACAACGGACTCGGCACCGCGCAGCTCTTTGCACTCGCCCACGCGCTGCGCGGACGCGACCTCGCGCGCACGGTGGAGCTACACTGGTTCAACGGCGAGGAGCAGGGCCTGTGGGGCTCGCGCCATGCAGCGAGCCGGACTGGCGATGCGCCGATCGTCGCCATGATCAACCTCGACATGGTCGGCGTGCCGATCGCGGTGAACGCCCTCGGCGACGCCTCGCTGGTGCCTGCGCTGGAGCGCTGGAATGCGACGCGGGAGAAACCGCTTTCGCTGGGCGTGCAGAACATCAACTGGTTCGGCTCCGACCACACGCCCTACCAACTCGCCGGGGTGCGGACCATCACCTTCAATGCCCCGATCCCGCGTGAATCCGTGCGTTACTATCACGACCTCGCCGACACGATAGACAAGCTGCCCGCGCAGATCGTGACCGATTCCACCGCGGTGATCGGCGACCTCGTGCTCACGCTGTGCGCCGATCCGGAATTGCGCGCGGAACGACGGGCGCCCGCGGACACCGAGAAACTTTTCACGGATTTCGGCCTCGAGCGCCGCATGCGCGCCATCGGCTACTGGCCGTTCAACTGACAATTACCCCATACCCCATGACCGCCCTCACTCCGCCTGTCTTCGTCGCCAACTTCTTCGGTCTTCACTGGGTCGATGCCCTGATCATCGGCGTATATATGATCGCCGTGCTGGCGATCGGCAAGGTGCTGTCCCATGGCGTAAAGGGCGAGAAGGACTTCTTCCTCGGCGGACGCTCCCTCGGCAAGTGGTTCCAGTTCTTCCTCAGCTTCGGCACGATGACCGACCCCGGGCAGGCGACGACGACCTCCAGTTCGGTTTACCGGCAGGGAGCGGGCGGCGCGTGGCTGGCGCTCATCACGCTTTTCCTCACTCCTTACTACTGGTTCACCACGGTCTGGTTCCGGCGCGTGCGCCTGACCACCACGGCTGAGTTGTTCGAGGACCGTTTCGGCAACCGATTCCTCGCCACGCTCTACGCCTCCACCACGGTGCTGATGGCGATCGTGAGCATCGCGGGCGGCAATGTTGTCGCGTTGAAGACGCTCCAGCCGCTCATGGTCAAGGAACCGGCCGCCTACACCGTCGTGGAAGCCCAGCGTGTGGCCGACTACCACGAGTTCGCCGCCCTGCGGACGGAACGCCAGACGGCCCCGCTGGCTGCGGAGCGCGCCGCGCGTTACGATGTGCTCAAGGCTTATTACGACCGCGGGGAGCTGCAGCCCTACGTCACCTACCTGAAGCCCGTGCAGTTCTACCTCGTGTCCACGGTGCTGGTGGCGATCTTCGTCATGCTCGGGGGACTGAAGGCCTCGGCCATGGTGGACGCCTTGCAGGCCGTGCTGGTCATCGTGATATCGTTCATCCTGATCCCGTTCGGCCTGGCCAAGATCGGCGGCATCTCTGCGCTGCACGAGAAGGTGCCGGCGGCGATGTTCAACCTCTTCGGCGGCGACGGGGCCAGTGAATACACCTGGTATTCCATCGCGGCGCTGCTCTTCGTGCAGCTGGTCGGCATCGTCGGCTCGCAGGCCAACATGACAATCGCCGGCTCGGCGAAGAACGAATACGCCGCGCGCATCGGGGCCGTGACGGGCGGCTTCAGCAAGCGTTTCGTGACCATCGCGTGGGCCTACTGCGGCCTGATCGCGCTGGCGCTCTTCGGTCCTTCGCTGTCCGACCCGGACCAAGCCTGGGGCCTTCTGACCAAGGCGCTGCTGCCGGTCGGCCTGATTGGCATCATGATCATCGGCATCCTCGGCGGCAAACTGGCGCTGCTCGGAGCGCAGTCGGTCGTGCTCGCCGGCCTGGTGGTGAAAAATCTCTACGAGCCGTTCTTCCCGGGTAAATCCGAGAAGCACTATATGGTGATCGCCCGGCTCACCGTGCCGGCCGTGCTCGGGGCGGGTGTTGTTGTCGGCCTGTTCCTCAACAGCGTCGTGGCGTTGCTCAAGTTCGCCATCGTCCTGCTCCTGATCTGGGGCGTGCCGATCACGTTCATTTTCCTCTGGCGGCGCCTGACGGAGACTGCGGTCCGGGTGCAGGTGTTCGCCACGCTCATCCTGATCGCCGTGATCCCGTGGGGCGTATCCTCGATCCCGGCCCTGGCGCAGTCGGAGACGCTGACGGCCATGACGCGCGAGCGGATTCTAACCAACGAGGCCATCGCCACGGCCGAGGATGTCGCCGCCGGACGGGCGACGTCGGTGGGCCAGACGTTTACCAAGACGCGCCGCCTGGAGCCGGTCTCGATCTATTTTGAGGAAGGCGTGGTCCGCAAAGATCCGCAGGATCCCACGTCGCCGCGCACCGGCAAAGGCTTGTTCCGCTTCGAGGTGTGGCTGGTCTCGCTGACAGGCGCCGATGTGGCGGGATTCTCCCCTGCCTTGCTGCTCACGACGCGCTACCTCGTGGACGTGCTGCTGCCGATGCTGATCATTGTCGTCGCGAGCCTGCTCACCCGTCCGACCGACCCGGCCCGCCTCGCGCGTTTCTACGTGCGGCTCAAGACGCCGGTGGCGGCCACGCTGGAAGAGGATGCCGCGGAGGTGGAGCGGAGCTACGCTGCGCCGCAGCGCTTCGACCACCAGAAGCTTTTTCCCCGGTCCAACTGGGAGTTCACGAAATGGAACCGCGAGGACCTGCTCGGCTTTCTCGGCTGCTGCGCCCTCGTGGGCATCGTGCTCGTCGTCTTCAAGGCTGTCCTGACCTTCGGCAGCTAAACCTCTCACTGTTATCGCATGTCCGCCTCATCCCATCCTCCCGCCACCCGCGCTGAAGTCGAAACCATCCTCCGCTGCGGTCCGCCGCGGTGCGTGCCGCTGTTTCTGCCCGCCATCTATGAGCACAAGGCGTGGTTCATCGGCAGCACACCGTCGGCGATCGCCCGCGACGGCGATCTGCTCACCCGCGCGCTGCTCGCCGAATACGAGGCCATCGGCCCCGACGCGCTCGCGGTGGGCGTGGATGTCTACAACCTCGAGGCCGAGGCCGTGGGCTGCCGGGTGACGTTCTACGAGGGCGACGACACCTCGATCCCGGGCATCAGTCCGGGCAACCACCTGTTTCACGTCGGTGACGACCTCTCGGCCGCGCCGGTGCCCAATCCGCTCACTTCCGGCCGCATGCCGGTCAACCTCGCGGCCGCGCGCAACGTCCGCCGCGCGCTCGGCGACAATTATTGGGTGCGCGGCGCGATCTCGGGGCCGTTCTCCCTGGCGATCTCGCTGGTCGGCGCCGAGGCGCTCTTCCTCGCCTGCTACGACCAGACCGAGTGGGTGCGGAGCGTCCTCGCCTATGCCGGACGCATCATCAAGGAATTCGCCAAGGGCTATATTGATGCCGGGGCCGAGCTCATCGTGTTCGACTCGCAGGCGTCGCCCGACCTGCTTTCGCCGGAGATGTATGAGGAGTTCGTCCTGCCGGTGACGCAGGATCTGGTGGCCTGGGCCGCCTCGCAGGGCGTGCGGGACCTGCCGCTGATCATCGGCGGCAACACCACTTCGATCGCCGGCCTGCTGGCCCGCACCGGGGCCAACAACCTGCTTTGCGACTTCACCGCGGATTTCGACGAGTGGGCCGCGGCCTGCCGGGAACACGGACGGGCCTTCCGCCGCAATATCTCGCCCCGCCTGATCCAGTCGGCGACGCCCGATGAGATCTATGCCGTGGCGGTGGAGGAATTGCGCCGCGGCCGTGATCTGCCCGGCTTCATCATGGGCACGGGCGTCATCGCCTTCGGCACGCCGGTCGAGAACGTCCTCGCGATCAAGCGTGCCTGCCTGGATTGCGCCAAGGCCTGAACCGCGAGATCCTTCTATGAAGCGTCTGCTGCTCGTCGCTCTCCTGCTGCTGTCCGTGGCCGGTTCCGTCCACGCTGCGCCGTCGCCGTCCGTGCTGGTTTGCGGCGGGAGCATGATGAACGGAAATCATTTCGCGGACTCCGTGCTTCCGGTGATGCGCCGGCACTATGCCGGGGTGAAGAAGGTCGCGCTGGTGCTGAACGCCAGCTTGCCCGCCGAGCGGGACCGGATGGAGGCGCGCCTGCAGGAGGCGTTTTTGCACCTCGACGGCATCGCGGCCGAGTCGCTGCACCGTCATGATGCAGCAGGACAACGCGCCTTGCTCGAAAGCGCCGATGGCATCTTCGTCGGCGGAGGCGAGACCTTTGTGCTGCTCGGTGACCTGTATCGCACCGGGCAACTGGAACTGATCCGGGCGCGCGTGGCTGCCGGGGTGCCCTACGGCGGCTCCAGTGCCGGAGCCAACATTGCCGGCCTGCTCATCGGCACGACGAATGATTTTCCCACCGCGGACATTCCCAGTCGAAAATCGCTCGGCATCTTCCCCGCGGTCATCAACCCACATCACCCGATGCCGGAGGCCCAGGCCGACTTCGCCGGCCGCGCTGGCAAGATCAAGGCCTACCTGCAGTTCAACCCCACGGAAACGGTGATCGCCCTCGCCAACGCCTCGATCGCCCGGCTGGCCGACGGAGTGGTGCGACTGGAAGCCGGCCGCGGCTGGCTCTACCGGACCGACGTCATGCGGGAACTGGTTTCCGGCGAGCCGGTGCCCGAACTGGCTCCATGAAGCAAATTTCTCGACGCAGCGCCCTCAAGGGCCTGGCGGCGCTGGCGGCCGGCACGGCCCTGCCTCGCCCACTGGCGGGGGCGGTCGTGTCGGACCGGCGCATTCCACTCGTGCATGTCACGGACCTCTACCATCCGCCCCAGGATCCGGACGACCATCTCGACCTGGCGACGATCGTCGCGTTGCCGGAATACGACCTGCGCGGCGTCGTGCTCGACATCACGCGGAAATTCCTCGTGCCCAAACCGGACGGCTGGGACATCGCCCGCGATCCCGGTTACGTGTCGGTCGCACAGCTGAACCACCTCACCGGCCGCGCCGTCCCCGCGGCGATGGGGCCGGTCGATCCGCTGGCACATCCGGCCGACGACGCCCGGGACCGTCCGGCGCCCGAGCAGGCCGGCATCGCTCTGCTGCTGGACGTGCTCGCCCGGAGTCCGGAGCCGGTGACGATTTCGGCCGTCGGCTCGGCCCGGGTGATTGCCGCGGCGTTCAACCGCGAGCCGGAGCTGATGCGGGCGAAAACCCGGACGATTCTCCTCAACATCGGCTCGACTGCCGGGCCGAAGCGCGAATGGAACGTCGGCCTCGATCCCGCCGCCTACATCGCGTTGTGGCGCTCGGGCCTGCCGATCGACTGGTTTCCGTGCGGGACGGACCGCAGCGCCTTCGATCCGGCGCACGAGCGCGGCACCTACTGGAAGGTCGCGCACGCCACGCTGTTCCGCGAACTGCCGGAGGGCCTGCGCGCGTGGCTCGGCTTCGCGTTTGCCGGGTCGGCACGGGGCGACATCATCCGCGCGTTGGCGGAAAGCGGGCGCGGCGCGGCGTGGGAAGAGGTGCTCGCCGGCGAGCGCAATATGTGGGCGACGATTTCGCTGGTGATGGGCGCGGGTCGCGTTCCGGCGCGCACCTCGGAAGGCTGGCGGTTTGTGCCGACGGCCGCGGCCGACGGGCTGGAATCTTGGCCCTGTCGGCTCGATGCCATCCGGACCTCGGTGGATGACGAGGCGCGCGTCAGTTGGCAGCTGGCGGAAGAGGCAACCGGCCGGAGACTCTTCGGTCGGCAGGCTGGGTCGGCATACGGCGTTGCGATGGCGGAGGCGCTGAATGCGCTGCTGCGCGGGTTGCCGTGATAAGAAGTCCGGCTGCAGTGCCTCATCCTGCGAGGCACAGGCAACGAAAGGCTCAACCTGCGGGGTGGGGGCACCCCGCCTCCACCAATCCTTTAGCGCGCCGTGCCGAAATCGTAGGTGAGCGTCCATTCGCGCGCTTCGCCCGGGGCGAGGTCCAGCGCGAGGAAGGGCTCGAAGGAAAGCGTGTTGCCGTTGGCCCAGAGCACGCACTTGAACGGCGCGAAGTTTGTGGCGAAACGCACCGTGGTCAGTTTCGGGTGCGATAGGGACACGACGAAGGGCTGGTTCGCCGGCAGCCCGAGGTGGACGAGATGGCCGTCATGCACGCCGACAAAGGCGCGGCGCAACGTGAGTTCTGCGTCTGTGAGGGTGTAGCCGGGATTTTCTTCCAGAGTGACCGCAGCCGGCAGGGTGGCGCGCAAGCGACCATCGCTCTGCAGCGCAAAGAACGGGTGGGCGAACCACTCGAGCTTGAGCGCGTCGGTGCCGCGGTTCGTCAGACGGGAGCGGGAAATGAGCTGGCGGCCGCGCAGCTCGATGACGCGCTCAAGGGAATAGGACCAGCGGCCCACGCTTTGCGCGGTGCGAAAAATGATTTGTTCGGGCTGGCGCTCGATCTCCCACACGCAGGGGTCCGTCACGACGACTGCGCCTTGGGCGTCACGGCCGAGGGCGCCGGCCCCCGGCGCGAGGCCCACCTGGCCGTCCCAGAGCAGGGGCTGGCCCGTCGTGGTGCTGTGGCGGAAAGACTCCGGCAGTCCCTGGCCATTGTGCGGCTGCGGAGTGGGGTCGGGCCACTCGGGGCCGGTCAGGAGCGTGCCGATGCTGCGGTCGTTGACCTGCCAAATGTAGCCGCCCCAGCAAAAACGCGGACCGAGTCGCGCGTGTTCCGCGGCCGGGTCGAGCAGATCCACGGTCAATTCCGCGTTGGCGAGGGTCAGCATAAGGACGGGCGCCGGGTTCAGCGGAGACGCATGACGCGCAGCGTCGTGTTTGCGCCGTCCACCACGAGGGCAAACTGGCCGTGCGGGCGGGCTTGGATCTCGATTTCCTTGCCGACCAACTCGTAGGTGATGGGCTCGTAACCCTCCCAAACCTGATTGTTATCGAGTTTGAAGCGGTTGCCGCCCTCCCACTTGACGACCTTGGCGCGCAGCGGCGGCAGGGTGCGCCAGTCGGCGTCGTCAAAGAGCGGCAGGCCGAAGCGCTCGAGAATACCGGGATTGGCCTTGGTGGCGGCGGTCGCGGCGGTGCGTGCCTCGGCGAGTTCGGTGCGTAGGGTGGCCGTGGCACCGGCTTGGTGCCGGATAAGTGCGGCATCGATCACGCCGATCTGGTCGGGGGAGAGCCGGTCGAGGCCGGCGCGTTTCCACTCGGCCTCGCTCAGGATCGCCTTCAGGCCGGGAAAGGTCGTTTGGGCGGTGGCGAGGCAGGTGCTGGCTAGCAGGAGGGCGGAGAGCAGCAGGGTCTTCATGGGATAAGTTTAGGGGCGGAGAAATCCGTCGCCAGTATTTTGCGCGGCGACGAGCCGGGCAAAGTTGCCGCCGCGGGCGGTGAGGGAAGCGAAGTCGCCCTCTTCGACAATGCGGCCCTCGTGCAGCACGATGATGCGGCTGGCGTTGCGGATGGTGCTGAGGCGGTGGGCGATGGTGATGACCGTGCGGCCCTCGGCGAGCCGGTCGAGTGCTTCCTGGATGAGGCGTTCGCTTTCATAGTCGAGGGCCGAGGTGGCCTCGTCGAGGATGAGCACGGGCGGGTTGCGCAAGATGGCGCGGGCAATGGCGAGACGCTGGCGCTGGCCGCCGGAGAGCGTGGCACCTCGCTCGCCGACCAGCGTGGCGTAGCCGTTGGGCAGGCGGGTGATGAACTCCTCGGCGTTGGCCTGACGCGCCGCCGTGCGGAGTTCGTCCTCGGTGGCGTCGGCGCGGGCAAAACGGAGGTTGTCGCTGATCGAGCCGGAAAGCAGCAGGCTGTCCTGCAGCACCACGGCAAGCTGGCGTCGGATCCAGCGCATGTCCCATTCGGCCTGCGGGACGCCGTCAATCAGGATGCGGCCTTCGCCCGGAGCGTAGAGCCCGAGCAGGAGGTTGGCCAGGGTGCTCTTGCCGGAACCCGAGGGGCCGACGAAGGCGATGTGTTCGCCCGGACGGAGCTGCAGGGAGATGTCGTGCAGCACGCGGCGGTCGGGGGCGGAGGGATAGGCGAAGGACACGCGGTCGAAGACGATCTCGCCGCGCAGACGCTCCGAGCGCCGGGTGCCGTGCCAGCTTTCGACATAGGTCGAGTCCACGAGCTCCTTGATGCTCTGGTAGCTTTCGCGTCCGACGAAATACTGTTCGCTCAGGCCCACGAAGGCCTGGATCGGGCCGAGCACGACCGGCAGGCCGGCCACGAAGGCGAACAGCGTGCCGAGCGAGATGGTGCCGCGGATGGCGAGCAGGGCGCCACCGGCCATCACGACGAGCGCGATCACCTGCGTGCTCACATACCAGAAGGTGCCGAACACGGCGTTGACGTAGCTCTGTTGGACGCGGCTGCGGGCGAAGGCGGAGCTGGTCCGGTCGAGGTCAGCCTCGGCCTGGCGCTCCTCGCCGAAGCTGCGCACGAGGCGGAGCGCGGAGATATATTCGCTGGCCGTGCCAGTGAGCTTCTCCTGTGCGAGCCGGGCCTCGTTGTTGCTGAGTTTGATGCGGGCGAAAAAGTGATACTTGGCGATGCCGTAGGCGGGTAGAACGAGGGCCAGCACCAGCGCGAGCCGCCAGTTCAGCACCGCGAGAATCACGAAAATGCTGCCGCCATAGAGGACGTTCGGCAGAAACTGGTTCAGGATGTTGTAGAGCAGCGCCTCCACCTTCTGCGTATCGAAGGCGTATTTGGAGAGCAGGCGGCCGGTCTTCTGCTGGTCCAGGTAGCCGAAGCTCAGGAACTGGAGCTTGAAGAAAATGCGCGAGCGCATCTCGACCATCATCTGCGCCATGGCCTTCGCGATCTCGTTGGCGCCCCAGACAGAGAATACGTAGTGCACCGCCAGCAGCAGGACGAACACGCCGCCCAACTGCACGATCGCCAGGCTGTCGCGGGCGGGCACCGCCACGTCGATCATGCGCTGGAACAGCCAGGGGCAGGGCGCCACCGCGAGCGAGCGGAGCAAAGCCAGGCCCAGCCCGCGCCAGAGTGAACCGCGGCTGCCCCAGAGGTATCCGGTGATCGTGCGCGCGGCGAGCGCCTCGCGGTTCATGGCGTCAGCTCAATCTGGACGCGGATGCTCGCCCTTCTGCCGCCGGGGCGCACGCTGGCCGTGCAGCGCCGTGTAGAACGAGTCGCCCGGCTTGATGGAACCACGGGTGACAATTTCGCCCGTGAAGCCTGACTTGTAGATCGCGGTGAGCAGTTCGAGGGTCTGGCGGGCTTGGTCGCCCGAGGTCAAGGGCCGGCGACCGGCGTCCATGTCGGAGACAAAGGCGTTGAGCTGCGCACCGTGCGTCGAGCCCACATCGGGCGGGAAACTGTGCCAGGCTTGCAGCAGGCCGTCATCCTGAGCGGGCGGCACCGGCGTGAGCCGCCAGTTGTCGCGGGTGTAGCTGTAGAGATGGGTGAGTTCCACTGTGGCCCGCTGGTAATCGAGACGGATGTAGGTTTCCTGGCGCGGGCTGAGGGCGCTGTTGACGATCGAGCCGACGGCGCCGTTGGCGAAGGTCACCAGTGCCATGGAGACATCCTCGACCTCGATGGCGCGGTCGAGCGTCCGCACGACGGCGCGCACCTCGCTCCAGTCTCCCATCAGGTGAAGGAAATGATCCATCGCGTGAATGCCGAGGCCCATGGTGGGCCCGCCCAGTTCGGTCTCCCAGCGGCCGCGCCACGGCACGGCGTAGTAGGCGGCGTCGCGGAACCAGAGCGTGTTGCAGACGCCCACCAGCGGGCGGCCGAGGTGTCCGGCGTCGGAAAGCCGGCGCACGTGCCCGGTGACGGCGCCGAAGCGCATCTGAAAGATGCACGCGGTGAAGGCGCCGGTGCGTTTCTCGGCGGCCTCGATGCGGTCCAATTCGGCCAGGGAGCCGCAGAGCGGCTTCTCGCACATCACCCAGGCTCCGGCTTCCATGGCGGCGATGCACATGTCGGCATGCTGCGCAGGCGGGGTGGCGACGAGCACGATGTCGGGCTTCACGGCAGCCAGCATCGTGCTGTAATCCGTGAAGCAGCCCGGAATGTTGTGCTGCTTGGCGAAGGTGGCGACGCGCTGCGCATCAATGTCCACGGCGGCCTC
>CBINOW010000086.1:0-20036 GCA_966252395.1 uncultured Oleiharenicola sp.
GCCTCGTCGGGATTCTTCCAGCGCCGCCAGAGCTGCAGTCCCAGCATCAGGACAAGGATGCCACCTACCAACCGGGCGGTCTGCCGATCGTCAATGCGGCCGAGCGCCAACCAGCCCAGCACCACGCCGCCCACCGCCCACGGCAACAGCCGGCCCACGCGCGCCCAGTCGAGGTTCTTGCGATAGACGAAGAACGCGAAAACATCCGCGAAGATCAGCATCGGCAGCACCACCCCCGTCGCCTGCTTGGCCGGGATCAAGTTCGCGAGGATTCCGACCGACAGGATCGAAATGCCAGGAATGCCGGTCTTCGAAAACCCGAAGAACACCGCCGCCACGGCGAGCAAGGCCCACTGCCAGGAATCAAAGTGCATCGGCAGAAAAATCCAAACACCAGGTTACAAAAGCCAAATAAATCCCATGACCCATCAGATCGGATTTCAGGCTTTCCAAATTTGTTTGGCGTTTGGGCATTGGGATTTGGCGTTTCGAACTCACTCTGCCTTTACCGCCCCACCCTCAACCTTCAACACCTGCCACCCACCTGCATCCGCGGGCAGACTCGTGCCCGTGGCCACGACCTGCGGGTCGTGCTCCAGCGAGGCCCAAAAGCGCTCGCGGCGCACGGGATCCAGTTCGCCCAGCACGTCGTCGCAGAGCAGCACAGGCGTGACGCCGCCCTTGGCCTTGAAGTAGGCCGCTTGCGCGAGGCGCAGCGCGATGACCAGGCATCGCTGCTGTCCCTCGGACGCAAACTGGCGAGCGGGACGACCATTGAGCAGCAGTTCGATGTCGTCGCGGTGCGGGCCGCGTTCGGTGGATTTCAGCAGCGTGTCGCGCGGACGATTCTTTGCCAGCAAGGCGGCGAAGGCCTCGCGCGTGGCAGCGGCGCTGTCGGGAGCGTAGATCAGGCCGGCGGTTTCCGATTCCGGCACCAGCCGGGCGTGGGCCGCGCGAAACGCCTCGCCCAGTTCCGCGATCCCCGCGGCGCGTTTGAACACGAGCGCCACGGCGTGACCGGCGAGTTCGTGCTCGAAAGCCTCAATCGCGCCGGTGTCGCGGCCTCCCTGCTTGAGCAGGAGATTGCGTTCGGCCAGCGCCCGTGTGCAGCTCTGCAGGGCGGTCAGGTAGGCCGGATCCATTGCGGCCAGCGTCAGGTCGAGCCAGCGCCGTCGCAGCGCCGGTGCACCGCGCAGAAACTGGTTGTCCTGCGAGGAAAACACCACGGTCGGAAACCGGCCCAGAAAATCGCCGAGCCTGGTCACCTTTCCCTGTTCCCACATGACCTCGCGTCCGTCAGGCCGGAGAGTGATGGTGACACGACTGGCGCCGAACGTCTCGTGCTCGATGCCAAAGGCCATGCCGGCCTGCGGGCGCCCCACCCCGATGAGCGCCCGGGTCTCCGCCGCGCGAAACGAGCGCAAAGCGGTCACGTAACCCATCGCCTCGATAAAGTTGGTCTTCCCCTGCGCATTGCTGCCGAGCAGAAAGGTCCGCCGCCCGGCCAGGGCAACCTCGGCGAGCGGCAGGTTGCGAAAGTCCTGCAATGTAACTGCGGCAAAACGCATGTGCCGGCGCAGGCTTGGCCGGGCGACCGTCGCTGGCAAGCCGAGCGTGCAAAAGCAAAAGGCCCGCCTTAGCGGGCCTTGCAATCTCTGCCTACAAAAGCCGGCTCAGGCGGCGTTCTTGTCGGATTTCGCCGTGCCGGGCTTCTTGAGCTGCGGCTTCTTGCGGCCCTCGACCACGGCCTGGTCGATGATGACCTCGGAGATGTCATCACGCGCCGGAAGGTCATACATGACCTCAAGCATGATCTTCTCCAAGATGGCACGCAGCGCGCGGGCGCCGGTCTTGAGCTCGATGGCCTTCTTGGCGATGGCCACGATGGCGTCGCGGGTGAACTTGAGCTGCACGCCGTCCATCGCGAAGAGCTTGGAATACTGCTTCACCATGGCGTTCTTGGTGCGCAGCAGAACCTTCTCGAGATCGGCCACCTTGAGTTCGTCGAGCACCGAGACGACCGGGAGACGGCCAATGAACTCGGGGATCATGCCAAAGCGGATGAGATCCTCGGGGGCCACGCCGCGCATCATCTCGTCCGGCGTGAGATCGTGATCCTTGGCGTTGATGTGGAAACCGAGCGAGCGTTGCCCCATGCGCTTCTTGATAACCTCGTTGAGGCCGACGAAGGCGCCGCCGCAAATGAAGAGAATGTTCGAGGTGTTGACCTGGATGTATTCCTGGTTCGGGTGCTTGCGTCCGCCCTGCGGGGGAACGTTGCACGTAGTGCCCTCGAGGATCTTGAGCAGCGCCTGCTGCACGCCCTCGCCGGAGACGTCGCGGGTGATCGAAACGTTCTCGGTGGTGCGGCGAATCTTGTCGATTTCGTCGATGTAGATGATGCCGCACTCGGCCTTTTTCACATCGTAATTCGCCGACTGGAGAAGGCGGAGCACGACGTTTTCGACGTCTTCACCCACGTAACCGGCCTCGGTCAGCGTGGTGGCGTCGGAAATCGCGAACGGCACGTCGAGGATGCGGGCGAGGCTGCGCGCGAGCAGGGTCTTGCCGGAGCCGGTCGGGCCGACGAGCAAGATGTTGCTCTTCTCAACCTCGACATCGCTGAACTCCGCGGGCAGCGAGGCGGCGTCGGCAGCGTTGCCGTGATTGGAGTCGAAATTCAGCCGCTTGTAGTGGTTGTAAACGGCAACCGAGAGAACCTTCTTGGCGTGGTCCTGACCGATGACGTGCTCATCGAGGACCTTCTTGATTTCGGACGGCTTGACCAAGCGGAAGGCCGGCTTGGCGGCGGTGCCCTCGGGGGCAGCCGGCGTCTTCACCTCGCGGTCGATGATCGTCTTGCAGACGTTGACGCACGAGTCGCAGATGTAAACCCCCGGTCCGGCAATGATTTTGCGGACTTCGGCCTGCGATTTACCGCAGAACGAACAGAGGGTCATGCGAGAAGATTTAGCCATTGCGAGTTATAATCGGCCCAAGTCGGTGTTAGTCGAGGGATTTTCCGTCGGACGATCCGGCGGAGCAAAGCGCAATCAGGCAGCGCTTTGGGAGATCTGCTGAGCGTCGCGCGTGGAGGTGACGACGTGGTCCACGATACCGTAGGCCTTGGCCTCCTCGGCACTCATGTAGTAGTCGCGGTCCGAATCTTTCTCCACCTGCTCCGGGGTCTTGCCGGTGTGCTTGGCGATGACGTTGTTGAGGGTCTGGCGCCAACGGAGAATTTCCTTGGCCTGGATGGCGATGTCGGCCGCCTGGCCGCCCGCACCGCCGGAGGGCTGGTGGATCATCACGCGGCTGTTGGGAAGCGCGAAGCGCTTGCCCTTAGTGCCAGCGGCGAGGAGCACGGTGCTCATGCTCGCGGCCATGCCTACGCAGTAGGTGACAATGTCACACTGGAGGAAATTCATCGTGTCGTAGATGGCCATGCCACCGGTGACGACACCGCCGGGCGAGTTGATGTAAACGTGGATGTCCTTCTTCGGGTCCTCCATTTGGAGGAACAGCATCTGCGCGATCACCACGTTGGCCACGCCGTCGTCAATGGGCGTGCCGATGAAGATGATGCGGTCCTTGAGGAGGCGACTGTAGATGTCCATCGACCGCTCTCCGCGGCCGGTGTTCTCAAGGACGATGGGGACGTAGTAGCTCATGCTTTGTTGGTGACCGTCTTGACGTTAGCCTTGGAGACGAGGAAATCAAGGGCCTTGTCGAACGTGAGCTGCTGCTGCACGGCGCGAACCTGGTCGCGATCTTTGCCGAGGTCCTTCACGAGCTTGTCGGGGCGCTGGCCGCTGCGCATGGCCTCGCGCATGATCCAGTTGTTGAAGTCCTTTTCGTCCACCTTGATCTTCTCGGCCTCGGCGATCTTCGCGAGGATGAGCTGGATTTTCACGCGGGTGGCGGCGGCCTTGGAAGCGTTCTCGAAGAGCTCCTTCTTGTTCTCCTCGATCTTCTCCTGCGGGATGCCGTTGCGGAGGTTCTCCTCGATGAACTGGCGGAGCAGCGCGTCGCGCTCGGAGCCCACGAGGCTGTCCGGCACGGGGAAGTTCGCCTTGGCGGCAAGCGCCTCGGTGATCTGGCGGCGTTGGGCACCGCGGTTGGCGTAGTCCTTGCGCGCGGTCAGGTTGCCGCGGACCTGGGCCTTGAGCCCGTCGAGGTTCTCAACCTGGTGGGACTTGAAGAACTCCTCGTCGAGCGGGGCGAGCACGCGTTCACGAATTTCCTGCACCTCGATCGCGTAGGCGACGGTCTTGCCGGCCAGCGCGGGCACGGCGGAGAAGTCGGCCGGGAAGGCCACATCGATGCTCTTCTTGTCGCCGGCCTTGAGGCCCGCGATCTGTTTGGCGACGCCGGGCAGCAGCCCTTCGTTGGCACCCTCGACCTCCTCCCACGTCTGGGGGGCGGCGGCATAGATCTTTTTGTCGCCGACGACCTCGTCGAGCGGCTTGCCGTCAAGCGTGCCGGTGTAGCCGAAGCGGACGTAGTCTCCCTTGGCGGCGGGACGCTCGGCGACCTTGAAGTCGGCGCGCTCGCCGCGCAGTCCCTCGATCACGGCCTCGACCTCGGCATCGGTCGGCTCGGTGGATTCGATTTGGGTTTCGATGCCGGTGTATTCGGGCAGCTGGAATTCCGGACGGATGTCCACGGTCAGCTTGATGGCGGCGGAAAGCTCGGGCTCGATCTGGCCCTCCTCGACATCCACCAGCGAAAGCACCTCGAGCTTCGACTGCTCCAAGCCCTCGCGATAGGCCTTGCCGATAACCTTGTTCTTGAACTCGTCCTTCAGCTCCTTGCCGAAGCGCTTGGCCACCATGGCGGCCGGGGCCTTGCCGGGACGGAAGCCGGGCAGGCTGACCTGGCGGGTGTATTCGCCGAGCAGGCTCTTGTATTCGCCTTCCACCTCACCCTTGTCGAGGGTGACGGTCAGCGTTTTGCGGGTCTCGTTGATGTCGGTGATTTGAACGTTCACGGTGTAAAATTCGGGGAGGTTTCTTCAGCGAAAAGAGGCCGAAGTAACTAGCCCCGCCTGACCCGGTCAAGGCCTCTTTCGACACGGCGGCGTCCTAATTTGAGGGCTTTTTGTCGCAGAGGCTGAATCGGGCGCAATCCGCCTTTGATTTTCGTCCGCCCGCACCCAAGCTGCCCGCATGTCCACCCTCGCCCAACTCCTTGCCGCACACGGGAGTATCCTCCTGTTCGACGCGGCCTCGCAGCGGGTGCAGGTCGGGGTGCTGCGGACCGGGCAATCTCCGCTCTGGGAGCACACCGACGACGAGGCCGGACGCGGTCTGTTCCGCGGCACGGAAGCGGTGCTGGCAAAAGCCGGTGCCCGCCTCGGCGACATCGCGGCCTTTGCCTATTGCGAAGGCCCGGGCTCGATGCTCGGCACCCGCACCATTGCCATGGCGCTGCGCACCTGGCTGGTGCTCAAGCCGCGTCCGGTATTCGTCTACCAAAGCCTCGCGCTCGCCGCCTCCGCCGAATGGCGGCGGTCGCCCCGCCCCTTTTTCGTCATCGCCGACGCTCGGCGCGAAAGCTGGCATGCGCAAACTGTGACGACCGACGGCACGCTCAGCACCCCGCAGCGCCTCGCCACGGCTGAACTGCCGTCCGGCGAGTTGCTGATGCCGGCGGGATTTCGTGTCTGGTCGAAAGGGCCCGCCGGGCTGGGCACGTGCAACTACGATCTGGCCGCGCTGACCGGCCTGAGCGCCGAGACCGACCTGTTTCGTTCCGTCGAAACTCCCGACGCCCTGCAGCATGCGGCCCCGGACTACAAGAAATGGTCCGCGCAACCGCACAGCGCCGCCACCGCCCGAGCATGAGCATCTCAGCCCAATTGCCGCGCCGCTGCTGGGTCGAGATCGATCTCGCCGCCCTGGAACGCAACCTGAAGCTCATCCGCGCCACGCTGCCGCCGCGCATCAAATACGTCGCCGTGGTGAAGGCCGACGCCTACGGCCATGGCCTGCCGCAGGTGGCCGCCCGGCTCATGCACGCCGGCGCCGATCTCTTCGCCGTGGCCAACATCGCCGAGGCCATGACCATCCGCGAACTGAGCGCCGACTGGCCGGTGCTGCTGCTCAGCCCGGTGCTGCCCGATGAGGACCGCTATCTTGCCGACTACGATCTCGCCGCCACGGTTTCGTCGGCCGAGGAGATCCAGCGCTTCGACGCCATCGGTCGCGCTGCCGACAAGGCGATCACGGTCCACCTCAAGATCGACACCGGCATGGGCCGGCTCGGCGTGTGGCATACCGGCGCCCGGGTGCTTTACGACGCCATCCGCGCCGCGCCGGGATTGCGGCTCGCCGGCGTTTTCACGCACTTCTCCAGCGCCGATGAAGACCCGGCCTTCACCGCGGAGCAGCGGCAAATTTTCCTGCGGGCCTTGGAGGGCATGGACACGAACGGACTGCTGATCCATGCGGACAACAGTGCCGGTTTGGAGACGACACCCGGGGACGGAGTGTTCAACGCCGTGCGGGTCGGCCTCCTTCAGTTCGGCATCCTTCCCCACCCGCACTCCATGCTCGCGCGGGTGCATGCCGAACCGGTGTTTAGTTTCCATACACGTGTCGGTCTTGTGAAGGAACTACCCGCCAAAACGAGTGTGAGCTACGGCCGCACCGCCCGCCTGCAGCGCAACTCCCGCGTCGCCGTGCTGACGGCCGGCTATGGCGATGGCATCGCCCGCTCCAGCAGCGGGCGGGTGCAGGTGCTCATCAACGGCCGGCGTTGCCCCGCCCTCGGTCGCGTGACCATGGACCAGACCATCGTGGACATCACGGATGTGCCGGGCGAAATCCGCTGCGGCGACCCCGTGGTGCTCGTCGGCAAACAGGGAGCCGCAGAGATATCCATCAAGGAATTCAGCGATTGGGCCGACACGATTGCGTGGGAGACGCTGTGCTCCGTCACCAAGCGCGTCCCCCGCCACTACCGCAACGCAAGCGGGGTGTGAGGAATATCCTGAAGGTAGCCGCGCTTGAATCCCGCGGTTGCAGGATGAAAGCGTGGTTCCGCTGCCACCACGTTGTCGCCGTTCCGACAAGCTCAAGGTCCCGAGCCTGTCGAGGGACTGCGCTCCGCGCGGTTACAAATTTCAGGCCACCGGCTTGCCGATCCCTGAAGCGTTGAAGCCGATCTGGCGCAGCGCGGCGAGGTTCACAATGTTGCGACCGTCGAAGAGGAACGCGGGCTTGGGCATCCCGGCATAGATCTTCGCGTAATCGAGCGTCTTGAACTCGTCCCACTCGGTCACGATCGCGATGGCGTGGGCGCCGGCGCAGGCCTCGTAGGCGTCCTTGGCGATGGAGAGACGTGCGTTCTCCACGCCCTTGCCCAGCACGTCCACCTTGATCTCGTCGGCGGGGACCTTGGGATCATAGACGCATACCTTGGCGTGCTCGGAAAGCAGGTCGCGGCAGACGTTGATCGCGGCCGATTCACGCGTGTCGTTGGTGTCCTTCTTGAAGGCGAAACCGAGGATCGCGATTTTCTTGTCGGCGACGGTGTTGAACAGCGCCTTGACGATGCGGGCGGCGAAGCGGCTCTTCTGCCAGTCGTTGATGCCAACGACGCTGGTCCAGTAAGCGGCCACCTCGGGCAGGCCGAAGCTCTCGCAGAGGTAGGTCAGATTGAGGATGTCCTTCTGGAAGCACGAGCCGCCGAAGCCGACGGAAGCCTTGAGGAATTTCGGGCCGATGCGACTGTCCTTGCCGATGGCGTTGGCCACCTCGTCCACGTCTGCGCCGGTCGCCTCGCAGAGGGCCGAGATCGAGTTGATGGAGGAAATGCGCTGCGCGAGGAAGGCGTTGGCGACGAGCTTGGACAGCTCGGAGGACCAGAGGTTGGTCGTGATGATACGATCGCGCGGGACCCAGCGGGCATAGACACTGGCGAGGGCCTCGATGGCTTTTTCGCCATCTGGCGTGCGCTCGCCGCCGATGAGCACGCGATCGGGCGCGAGCAGGTCGGCGATCGCGGTGCCCTCGGCGAGGAACTCGGGGTTGGACAGCACCTCGAACTTGTGGCCCTTGGAATTGGAGGCGACGATGGCCTTGATCGCATCGGCGGTCTTCACCGGAATGGTGGACTTCTCGACGATGATCTTTCCGCTGTCGGCATGCTCGGCGATGGTGCGGGCGACCGACTCGATGTAGCGCAGGTCGGCAGCGCGACCGGCGCCCACGCCGTAGTTCTTCGTGGGGGTGTTGACCGCCACGAAGATGATGTCGGCCCTCTTGATATGGCCCGCGACATCGGTGGAGAAGAAGAAATTGCGACCGCGCGCCTGCTTGACGACCTCATCCAGCCCCGGCTCGAAGATCGGCAGCTTGTCGCTGTTCCAGGCCGCGATGCGCGCGGCGTTCATGTCCACCACCGTGACGGTGATATCGGGGCACTTCAGGGCGATCATGGCCATGGTCGGGCCACCCACGTAACCGGCGCCAATGCAGCAGATGTTCATAGGCATGAATGAAAGAGGCCGGCATCGTGCCGGCCTCCGGGAAAAAACCAAGGAGATTCAACTCAGGCCGGACTTGGCGCCGGGGTGCCGGCGGGGCCGCCGGAAGATTCCGATGACGTCTTGCCGGCCGGTTTGGAGGAATCAGCGGGCGGCAGCTTGGGCGGTTTGACGGCCACAATGGGCGACTTGATCTCGCCGTGCTTGATCAGTTCCAAAACGTGCGTGCCTTCCAGCGTCTCGTGTTCCAGAAGCGCGGCCGCAACCTTGTCCAGTGCCCCGCGCTGCTCCGCGATGATCTGCTCGGCGCGCTTGTATTGCGAGCTGATGATGTCCGCCACCGCGAGATCGATCCGACGGGCGGTGTCCTCGCTCAGGTGGGAAGACCGGGTGATGTCGCGTCCGAGGAAGACCGTGTCCTGATTGTCCCCCATCGCGATCGGCCCGAGGTCGCTCATGCCGTAGTCGCAGACCATCGCGCGGGCGATGCTGGTGGCCTGCTTGATGTCACCATAGGCGCCGCTGCTCAGGTCGCTGGTCACAAATTCCTCGGCGATGCGGCCGCCCATGGCGACGGCGATGCGGTCCAAGAGCCGCTTTTTGGAACTCGTGAGGATGTCCTTCGGCGGGAGCCAGGTCATGCTGCCCAGGCTCTGCCCACGCGGGATGATCGTGACTTTGTGCACCGGTGTCGTGCCGTCATCCAGGACGGCCTGCAGGATGGCGTGACCGGCCTCGTGCCAGGCGAGGGACTTTTTCTCCGCGTCATCCATCACGCGGCGGCGTTCGCGGCCCCAGAGAACCTTGTCGCGCGCCTCGTCGATGTCGGTCATTTCGACCTTCTTCTTGTTGCGGCGGGCGGCGAGCAGGGCGGCCTCGTTGAGCAGGTTGGCCAGTTCGGCACCGGAGAGGCCCGGCGTGCCGCGGGCGATGACCGCGAGATCCACGTTGTCAGAAAGGGCGATCTTGCGGGCGTGGACACGCAGCACCTGCTCACGGCCGATGATGTCAGGCAGGTCGATGTAAACCTGGCGGTCAAAACGGCCCGGGCGCAGGAGCGCGCTGTCGAGCACGTCGGGGCGATTGGTGGCGGCGATGATGATGACACCCTCCTGGGTATCGAAGCCGTCCATCTCGACGAGCAGCGAGTTGAGCGTCTGTTCGCGCTCATCGTTGCCGCCGCCGAGACCGGCGCCGCGCTGCCGGCCGACCGCGTCGATTTCGTCGATGAAGATCAGGCAGGGCGCGTTCTTGCGGCCCTGCTCAAACATGTCGCGCACGCGGCTGGCGCCGACGCCGACGAACATCTCCACGAAGTCCGAGCCGCTGATCGAGAAGAAAGGCACGTCGGCCTCACCGGCGATGGCCTTGGCGAGGAGCGTTTTGCCGGTGCCCGGAGGGCCGACCATGAGTATACCCTTCGGGATGCGGCCGCCGATCTTCTGGAATTTCTTGGGGTCCTTGAGGAATTCGACCACTTCGCCGACTTCCTCCTTGGCTTCGTCGCAACCCGCGACGTCGGCGAAGGTGATGCGGTCCTTGTCGCGGGTCAGCATCTTGGCGCGGCTCTTGCCGAAGCTCAGCGCGCCCTTGCCGGCGCTCTTCAGCTGGCGGACGAAAAGGAAATACAGCAGGCCGATCACGACGATGAAAGGCAGCACATTGTAGAGCAGCTGGGTCATGGCCGTGGTCGCAGGCTTGGCGATGATCACCTTGGTCTTCTGGAGCCGCTCGTAGCTGCCATCGGTCACGCGGTCCGACATGGTGAACGCCTTGGTCTCGGCCCCGGCGGCGTTGCGCAGGATGGGCTCGGTCGTCTCACCGGTCATCACATGCCAGTCCTTGCCGCCCGTGGCATCGTTGCGGATGATGCCCTTGGCAATTTTGCCCTCCTCGGCGAGTTCCAGCACCTGCTGGATGTTCAGCACGGCAGGCTGCGGGGCCTTCGCGGGATTCAGCAGGAAAAGGGCGACAATCGCACCGATGATCAGCACCCAGATCAAACCGGTCTTGAGAGGGAAACCGTCGGGGGGAATGCTTTTGAGGGGCCGGCGCTTCTTGTTGTTTTCGTTATCGGACATGAGAGATGAGAGTATCGGCCAACGTGGAGGTTCCTGCAGGATAAGTCAACCGACGCAGCACTCGAATCTTTTACCGAAATAAGAATGGAACCTAGCCTCTCCTCAGGGCCAGTCTTCCCTGCCGGATGACCGCAAAATCCGTGCGTCCCAGACTGAAGCGTGTCGCTTCGCCCTTCTCCACCGCCGCGAGGAGCAGTTCGAAACCCTGCCGGGACAAATCCGTATCGGGCCGGACGGCCAGCAGCCAGCGATGAAGGGCGCGCCGCACCACTGCCCGCGGCAGGCCGTGCAACAGCTTCACGTTCAACACGCCGCGCCGCAGTGCGCCGAGTCGGTCAATCCAAGCCTCCAGGGCGGCCTCGTCTTCCTCCAACAGTTCCCGCGAGCGCGCAGCTCCGGCCACCGCGTCGCGTCCGGCGGCCTTTTGCCACGCGGGCAGCACGGACTGTCGCACGCGGTTGCGAAAGTGATCATCACGTCGGTTGGAGGCATCCTCGCGCCACACCGCGCCGGCCTTGTGCAAGGCCGCTTCAATTTCCTGTTTTTTCAACGTGAGCATGGGCCGCAGGTGGACGCGCCCATCCGGAAATTCCTGCACCGGTCGCGGCGCCGCCAAGCCCCCCGCCCCGCTGCCCCGCGCCAGCCGCATCAGCATCGTCTCGGCGATGTCATCCTGCTGGTGCGCGAGAAACAGCAGGCGCAGCTTCCGGCGTGTCATTTCCCGGGTAAAGAACGCGTGCCGGGCCTCGCGGGCCTCGGCTTCGCTGGCGCCTTTGCGCGCTTCCCGCCACTGGCCGACCACGCAGGTCACGCCCAGTGCCAGGCAAACCTGCTGGCAAAAACGCGCATCCGCCGCCGACTCCCGGCCGCGCAAACGGTGGTTGAAATGCAGCACCACGAAATCGCGCCCCCATCTCCCCGGCCCTTCCGCCCAGAAAACCAGCAGCAGGGCCAGCGAGTCGGCACCGCCCGAGAAAGCCAACGCCCAGCGGGAGGGTTTTCCGCCCCGTCGCATTTCCCGCTGATACTCGGACCGAGACCGCAGCATCGCCACGGAATGCAGGTCGCCGTGGTCGATTTCCTTCATGAAAGCCGCAGCGATGGCAGGCCAATCGGGCGAGGAGCTTCTTTTCCGTGTCATTCTGAGCGCAGCGGAGAATCCGACGTGATATTCGCTGCGGCTATGCGGCTGGATCCTTCGCGGGGCTCAGGATGACACACATCGCAGACCTTACTTGAAGCTCAGATACTCCTTGCCGAAGTAAGGCACGAGGGCGGCCGGGAGCTTTACGCGACCATCCGACTGCAGGTTGTTTTCCAAGAGCGCGGCCAGCACGCGGGGCACAGCCAGGCCGGAACCGTTGAGCGTGTGCACGAGCTCGGGCTTGCCGGTTTCCTTGTTGCGGAAACGAATCTGTGCGCGCCGCGCTTGGAACGATTCGAAGTTCGAGCAGCTCGACACCTCGAGCCAGCGCTTCTGGCCGGCGGCCCACACCTCGAGGTCGTATTTCTTCGACTGGGAAAAACCGAGGTCGCCGCCGCACATCAGCAGCACGCGGTAAGGCAGCTCCAGCTTCTGCAGCAGCCGCTCGGCATCTGCCCGGAGCGCTTCGAGCTCGTCGTAGCTCGACGAAGGATGCACCCACTTGAGCAACTCGACCTTGTCGAACTGGTGCAGGCGGTTCAGGCCGCGCACGTCCTTGCCATAGCTGCCGGCCTCGCGGCGGAAGCACGGCGTGTAGGCGCAGCGCTTGATGGGGAGCGCGTCCTGCTCGACGATCTCGTCGCGGAAAAAGTTGGTCAGCGGCACCTCGGCGGTCGGCACCGCGTAGAGCTTGTCCGCCGTCTCATACATCTGCCCCTCCTTGTCGGGGAGCTGGCCGGTCGCCGTGGCGCTGGCGGCGTTGACGAAGATCGGCGGCGCAACTTCGGTGTAGCCGGCCTTCACATCCTCATCGAGGAAGAACTGCAGCAGCGCGCGCACGATCCTCGCGCCGTCGCCGACGTAGAACGGAAAACCCGCGCCGGTCACCTTGGATCCGCGGCCGAAGTCGATGAGGTTGTTGAAGCCCGCAATCTCCCAATGCGGCATCGCATGGCTGGAAACCGCTTCAACCGAGCCGTGGGTGGCGTGGACGACGTTCTGCTCGGGCGTCTTGCCGTCCGGCACCGTGGCGTGCGGGATGTTCGGCAGGGAAAGCATGGCGGTGTGGAGCTTCTCCTCGAGCGGCTTCATCGCCTCCTCGGCGGCCTTCACCTGGGCGGACACGCCCTTCATCTCGGTGACCTTGGCGATGAATTCCGGCGAACCCTTCTTGAGCGCGGCCATCTCGTTGTTGGCCGCCTTCTGTTTGCCGCGGAGCGCCTCGACCTCGGCGAGCTGCTTGCGCCACTCGTTGTCCAGTGCCAGCACGGCGTCGAGATCGACGTCAAGGTGCTTGCGCGCGATGGCGGCGCGGACGATGTCGGGAGATTCGCGGAGAAGCTTGGGATCGAGCATGGGAGGACGCATTCAAGGCGGAACGCCCGAATTGAACAGGCTAAATTTGTCGGGCGTGCCCGCTGTTCCCGTCCTTCCGCCGGAGCCGGGAACTGCCCCGCCCCGCTGCTCAGGCGTGCACCAAGGCCGCCTTGGCCTGCGAGCGCTGCAAGGAGGCCTCGATCCGGGTGAAAAGATAATAGACCTCTTTCGCCGACAGGTGCGCGAGCTCCCCGACCGGGGCCTGAATGGCGTAGTTGGTCGGGCTCTTCAGCGGATAGGGTCCGAAGCGGCGCGGATCGGTCGGGCCAAATAGGCCGACGGTCTTCAGGCCCATCGCTGCCGACAAGTGCATCGGGCCGCTGTCGTTCGAAATCACCCAGTCGGCCTTGGCCAGCAACGCCGGCAGCGAGGTCAGGCTGGTGTTGCCCGTGAGGTTGACGAAGGCGCCCTCGGGGAACGACTCCTTGCACGGCAGGTAATGGCTGCCGGCCCAGACGACCTTGCGACCGGCCTCGCGGATGAGCGTGGCCGTGAGCTGGCCGAAGCCGTTCCATTTTTTGCTGTGCTGACCGCTGTCCGGGAAAATCAGGATCGGGCGCTGGCCTTTACGCGGGTCCATGAAACTCAGGTTGAGTCGCTCAAGGTCGCGGAAATGCAGCGGGCCCGTCAGCCGCGGCTCGGCCCCGGCAATCGTGCAAAACTGGAGCATGATTTCCAGCAGATGCGCCTGGCGGCCCTCCGGCGGCAGCGGCACCTTTTGCTGGTAGAAAAAGCCCGAGCCTTCACGCGAATCAGTGCGACCCACCTTGCAGCGACCGCGTGCCCACTTGGTCATCAGCCCGGTGCGCAGCAACCCCTGGAAGTCGCACACGAGGTCGAACTCGTGCTTCCGCACCTCGCGCATCATCCGCAGGAAACCGCGGGCGCCTTCATGACGCTGGAAAACAAACACCCGGTCCACGGCCGACGACGAACGCACGAGCGGCGCAAAGATATCACGGACGATCCAGGAAATGCGCCACTCCGGCTTCTGCGCCTTGATCGACGCCGCCACCTGCAGTCCGTGCGCGATGTCACGCAGCGGCGAGGTCATGATGATGAGCATTTCCGGCATGGTGTCTTGGGGGACCGCGTGGTCGGCGCGGCGTTCCTTAGCAAAAGATTAACCCTTCTCGTCGGAAGGCAAACGCGAACCGCCTGCAAACGGCACAGTTACGCGATTTTCGTGCCGGTTCGGCTGCGTATTTCTACGCAGCCTGGACGGTTCAGCGCCAGTGCTCCGCCACCCAGGGCGTGGGACGGACGTGACGGTAGAGGTTCTTGCTCTTGCCGACGATGGCCTCGGGCGGATTCGGGTTGCCGTGGAAGACCACGATCTTCGCACCGGCGGGCAGACGGGGCGTCCGGAAGAGATTGAGCGGGAAGGTGGCCAGACAGCTGTGCTTGAAACTCACGCACCACTCCTCCGGCCAGTAGGTCACGAGACCCTTCCGGTTCATCTGGCGCGTGAGGTATTCTTGCTCGTTGCGCACCTCCGCCTTCACCTGGTCGATGTTCTTCAGGAAGAACTCCAGGATGTCCGGGTGCGCCCCGGCCGTGAAGCGATATACCGAGGAGTTGCCCGTCTTGTCGGGCTTGGCCCAGTCGCGGATGATGCAAAATTCGCCGGGGTGATCGAAGAAACAGTCGATGCTGCCCGTGATGGCGATGTCGAGGTCCAGAAACAAAGTTGGTCCCGTCAGATCTGAGAACGGTTTCTGAAACGTGGACAGCTTGCGCCAGCCACGCTCCTTGTCGGGGGGCAGGTCCATCGTCGGCAGCGGCTTGATCTCCACCCCGGGCACGATACCCGTCCCGTCGTCCGTGAAGCAGATGAAGCGATGCGGCCGCTTGAGGTGGCGGCTGAGCATCGAACGGAGGGTGTTCACGTATTCGGGCCCGTATTTCGTGCCCCACTTCATGCAGATCACATTGACCATGGCGGCTGTGCCTAGCCGCTCACCCGCCGGATTGACAGCGAGAAATCCCGCCGGCCATCCGCGGCTTGCCAAGCCCGGCGCGCTCCGCACACGCTGCCGCATGGTCTCCGCCTCAGAGATTGCCGCCCACCAGGCCGCGCTGACCGCGCGCTGGCACCAAGTGTCCCCCGCCGCCACCGGCGAGGGCTTTGCGCGCCTGGTCGAAGAAAACCATCTCCGCAACTTCTCCCTCTGGCACGAGGAGGACGTCGCCCGTCGCGACGACCTCGGCTTCGAGCCGATCTACCGCGCCAAGCGCAACATCGACCGCTTCAACCAGGAGCGGAACAACTTTGCCGAGGAAATGGACAAGGCCCTCGTCGCCGCGCTGAAGCCCCGCGAGTCCGGCTGCCCGCGCAACTCCGAGACGCCCGGCATGATCATCGACCGACTCTCGATCCTCGCCCTCAAGGAATACCACATGCACGAGGAAACCGTCCGCCCCGACGCCTCCGCCGAGCACCGCGCCAAGTGCGCCGAGAGACTCGCCCGCATCCGTCGCCAGCGCGACGACCTCACCGCGTGCCTCGGCGAACTGCTGGCCGATGTGGCCGCCGGGCGCCGCACCTTCTCGGTCTATTTTCAGTTTAAGATGTATAACGACCCGGCTCTGAACCCCCAGCTCTACCGTCAGCCCGCCAAGGCATGAGTCGCGCCAGCGAGCAATCCAACCTCTGGGCTCCCCAGCACTGGCCGATGTGGAGCGGCCTCGGCCTCTTCTGGCTCTGCGCGCGGTTTCTCACCTGGTCGGAGCGCCGCCGCCTCGCGCGCGGAATAGCCTGGATTATCTTCCATGTGGTCCGGCTGCGCCGCCGCGTCGTGCTGGTGAACCTCCGGTTGTGCTTCCCCGAAAAATCCGAGGAGCAGATCCAGACGATGGCCTTCGCGCATTACGAGGCGCTGGCCTACGGTCTCTTTGAAACGACCGCCGGCTGGTGGGAACCGGTCGATCAGCTCCCCGCCCATCGCGTGGTCGGCGTTGAGCACCTGGAACGCGCCCTCGCCGCGGGCAAAGGCGTGGTCCTGCTCACCGCGCATTTCACCACGCTCGAAATCTGCGGCGTCTATCTGACCGCGCGCCTCCCCGTCGGCTGCCTCTACCGTGAGCCGAACAACCCGATCGTAGCCGTGCCCATGCGACGCCACCGCGAGCGCGTCGCCTCCATTGCGGTCCACTTCGACGACCTCAAGGGCCTGATCCGCGCCCTGCGCGCCGGTCACGCGATCTGGTATGCGCCCGACCAGGGCAAGCGCACGCCTGGCTCGGAAATTCTCCCGTTCTTCGGCGTGCCCGCCATCACCAACACGGCCACGGCCAAGATCGCCAAGATGACCGGCGCGGCCGTGGTCCCCTACTTTGCCCGCCGCGAACCCGACGGTTCCTACACGCTCGTCATTCACCCGGCCCTGGAAAACTTCCCCACCGACGACCTGTCCGCCGACGCCGTGCGCATCAACCGGCTCATCGAGGACAACATCCGCCTCGCCCCCGAACAGTATTTCTGGGTCCACAAGCGCTTCAAGGCCCGCGGCGAGGGCTACCCCGAGGTTTACTGAGCATGGCCTGGCCCGATTCGCGTCCGCTGCGCATCCTGGTGATCCGCTACCGGTTCATCGGTGACACCGTCCTCGCCATCCCGGCCCTGCGCAACCTGCGCGAGGCTTTCCCGAACGCGGTCATTGACGTCCTCACCGAGCCCATCTCCGGCGACACGCTCGCCCACTGTCCCTATAAGAACGACCTGCTCTTCTACGGGCCGCGCCTGAAAGGTGAGCGCAAGCGCCAGGCCAAGTTCCCGACCAGCGCGCTGGGAGCAGCCCGTTTCCTCCGCGCCCGCCGCTACGCCCGCTGCTACATCCTGCGCCGTTCCTTCTCCAGCGCCATCCTGCCGCTGCTCGCCGGCATCCCGCACCGCGTGGGCTTCGCCACCGATGGCCGCGGCTGGCTGCTGAACCGCAGCGCGCCCTATCCGGACAAACACGAAGTGGAATGCTTCCTCGACGTGCTGCGCGCCGACGGCATTCCGATCACGAGCACGCGCAACGAAAACTGGACCGATCCCGCCACCGACGCGCGCGTGGATCAGCGCCTCGCCGACAACGGACGCTTTCGCGTCTTCGTCTGCGCCAAATCCGTCTTCGACTTGAAGGACTGGGCGCCCGAGCGCTTCGCCGACGTGCTCACGTGGCTGCTGCGCGACCGGAACGCGGAAGTGCATTTCTGCGACTCGCCGGGCAACGCCGGCTACTACGCCCAAATCCTCGCCGGCGTGCCCGCCGATTTGCGCGCCCACTGCCACGACTGGAGCCGTGACCTTTCGATCCGCGAGGCGGGCTCGCTCATGCGACGCATGCAGCTCTGCCTCGGCATCGACACCGGTTTCATCCACATCGCCGCGTCGTTTCACGTTCCGGTCGTCGGACTCTACGGCCCGCTGGAACCGTGGCGCTGGCACCCGTGGGACACGCGACACACGATCGTTCGCCCCGCTGACGTCTCGGGGCCGCGTCCGCTGTTGCGAGTGAGCGTCGCCGAGGTTCAGGCCGCGCTGGAGCCCTACTTGCTCAACTCATGAGCCCGAAGCCCCGCGTCATCCACTTCGTCACCGGTGGCGGCTCCGGTGCCACCAAGGTCGCGCTCGACGTTGCCTGCGGCCATCTTCGCTCCGGCAACTTTGAACCGCTCCTCGTCCTGCGGCGAAAGAAAGTCTCGCTGCCCGCCCCGATGCAGAAGCAGATCGACGCGACCGGCCTGCGCACGGCCTGGGTGGACGACTGGCCCAAGTGGACGACCCGCCGTCAGCTCGGCGCGCTCATCGCGGAGTTCAAGCCACAGGTCTTCGCCGCGCATGGTTTCAGCGAACACATCTGGGGCCGGCAGGCGGCCTTCGCCGCCCAGGTGCCGGTGGTCGTGCACATCGAGCAGAACTGCGAACGCTACGCGTTCTGGCGCCTGTGGGCGGCGCGACCGCTGACCGCGCGCACCAGCGCCACCGTCTGCGTTTCCCAAGGCGTGGCCGCTCACCTCCGCCCCCGCGGGCTGATCGGGCCGCGGCTCGAGATCATTCACAACGGCAGCGATCCGTCGCGCTATGCCGTCGGCGCGCCGCCCTTTGCCACCCGCAGCCAGGACATCATCATGGTGGCACGCTTCGCCCGGCAAAAGGACCAGCCCACGCTCATCCGGGCCGCCAAGCGCCTCGCCGACACCGGCTGGACCGGCCGCCTGCTGCTCGGGGGCGACGGCAAAGCCTCGCACCGCCGCGCCTGCGAGAAGTTGGCCCAATCCTTGGGCATCGCCACCCGCGTGGATTTTCTCGGCCGCGTTTCCGACGCCGCCCCGCTTTACCACCGCTGCCGCGCCGCCGTGCTCTCCACGCACTACGAAGGCCTGCCGCTGGTATTGATTGATTACATGACCGCCGGCTGCGCCGCCATCGGCAGCAACGCGCCCGGCGTGCCCGACATCATTCAGCACGGCCAAACCGGCTGGCTCTTCCCCACCGGCGACGATGCCGCGCTCGCCGAAACCCTGCGGCGGGTGCTCGCCGGCGGCTCGGAGATCGAGGCCGTTGCTGCGCGCGGCCAGGCGGAGGTGCCGGCGCGTTTCTCGACCGGGCTGATGATCGGTCGTTACGAAAATCTCTTCTCGGAGTTGCTGAAATCGTCCGGATCACCTTACTGACGCCCGTGCCGCTCCTCGACGTCCGCAATCTCCGCGTCAGCTTCCACACTCGCACGGGCGTTTATCGCGCGGTCAACGACGTGAGCTTCAGCGTCGAGCGTGGCGAAATTCTTGGCATCGTGGGTGAGTCTGGCTCCGGGAAATCCGTCACCTGCTCCACCCTGCTCGGCCTGATCCCGCAACCGCCGGGACGCATCGAGGGCGGCACGGCGGTGTTCGACGGCGTGGACCTGCTGCGTTGCCCGCCCGCGCAGCTGCGCGACATCCGCGGCAAACGGATCTCGATGATCTTCCAGGACCCGATGACCTCGCTGAATCCCTACCTGCGGATTTCCGAGCAACTCATCGAGCCGCTGCTGATCCATGGGACGGTGTCCAAGGCGGAAGCCCTCGCCCGCGCCCAGGCCATGCTGGAGTCCGTCGGCATCCCCGACGCCGGCAAGCGCCTGCATTCCTACCCGCACGAATTCTCCGGTGGCATGCGCCAGCGCGTGATGATCGCGATGGCGCTCATCACCAAGCCCGACCTGCTCATCGCCGACGAGCCGACCACCGCGCTCGACGTGACGGTGCAGGCGCAGATCCTTGAGCTGTTGAAAAAGCTCCAGGCCGAGACCGGCATGGCCGTGATTTTCATCACGCACGACCTCGCCGTCGTTTCCGGGCTCTGCCACCGCGTGCAGGTCATGTATGCCGGACGCATTGTCGAGACCGCCGACACACGCAGCATCTTCGGCAACCCGCAACATCCCTACACGAAGGCGCTGCAACGCTGCATCCCCGCGCTCCAACCCAAGGGCCGCGCGCTCTACGCGATCCCAGGCATGCCGCCCGATTTGTCGAAACCGGTGGATGAGGCCGAGCTGTTGAAACGCTTCGAGCTGCCGCCCGAGGAACCGGCCCCCGCCCCGAACGCCACGAAGCCGGCCGACGATGCCGAGCCGATGATCCGCGTGGAGGCGATCAAGACGCATTTCCCGCTCACCTCCGGCTTTCTGATCAAGAAACAGACCGGCGTCGTCAAAGCCGTGGACGAAGTCAGCTTCGCGGTGCGCCAAGGTGAGGTGCTGGGCCTCGTCGGTGAATCCGGCAGCGGCAAGTCCACCATCGCCCGCACCATCATGCAGCTCATCCCGCCCACGGCCGGCACCGTGGTGCTGGCTGGCAAGAACCTCACCGCCGGCACGACCGCCGAGGTGAAGACGGCGCGCCGTCACCTGCAGATGGTGTTCCAGGACCCCTTCGCCTCGCTCAACCCGCGCCTCACCGTCTTCGCCAC
>CBINOW010000087.1:0-19879 GCA_966252395.1 uncultured Oleiharenicola sp.
GTCTCCGAACCCCGCCTTTTTCATGGACAATAGGATGGCGGGGGTCGGAGACCCCGCCCTACAACAGAGCTTCTGATGAAAGACTCCCATTACGACGTGGCCATCATTGGCGCCGGCATGTCCGGCCTCGCCGCCGGCATCCGGCTGGCCCACTTCGGCAAAAAGGTCTGCATCTTCGAGCGCCACAACGCCCCGGGCGGCCTGAACAGTTTCTACAGCATCGCCGGCCGCAAGTTCGACGTCGGCCTGCACGCGATGACCAACTACGTGCCGCCCGGCGTGAAGGGCACGCCGCTGGTGAAACTGCTGCGTCAGCTGCGCATCGACCGCGAGGAATTTGCCCTCTGCCCGCAGAAGCGCTCGCGCATCGCCTTTCGCGACTGCGACCTCAAGTTCACCAACGACTTTGCCGTGCTGGACGCCGAGGTGACCGCCAAGTTCCCGGCGCAGGCCGACGGCTGGCGCTCGCTCGTGCAGCTGGTGAAGACCTACGACGATGTGGCGCTCGACGCGAAGCCGGTCTCAGCGCGCGAAGTGGTCGCACGGCACATCACGGACCCGCTGCTCACCGACATGATTTTCTGCCCGGTGATGTATTACGGCAGCGCGCAGGAGCGGGACATGGAGTTCGGGCAGTTCGTAATCATGTTCAAAGCGCTCTTCCTCGAGGGGTTCGCCCGTCCGCTGGACGGCGTGCGCGTGATCATCCGCGTGCTGCTCGACAAATACCGGCAGGCCGGCGGCGAGCGGCGCATGAAGTGCGGCGTGACCAAGATAATCGAGCGCGAGGGCAGGGCGGCGGCGCTGCAACTGGACAATGGCACCGAGATCACGGCCGATCATGTCATCTCCTCGATGGGCTACCCGGAGACGATGCGCGCCTGCGAACCGGCGCACCCGGCCGAAGCCGACGCCAACCTCGGCGCCCTGTCGTTCTGCGAGACGATTTCCGTCTTCAAGCAGGCGCCCGCGACCTGGGGCTGGGGCGACGATACGATCATCTTCTTCAACGACTCCGAGCGCTTCGATTACGCGCGGGCAACGGAACTCGTGGACCCGCGCAGCGGCGTCATCTGTTTTCCCAACAACTTCGACTATGCCGGCACCGGCGAATTGCCGGAGGGACTCTTCCGGGTGACCTGCCTCGCCAACCACGACCAGTGGTCGGCGCTGCCCGAGCCCGATTACCGCGCGGCCAAGGGGCATTGGCTCGGTGAAATGCAGCGCAGCGCCCGCCGTTTCCTGCCGGCCGTGGACGACGCCGTGTTGTCCGGCAACCTGGTCACGACCGACATGTTCACCCCGCGCACGGTGCGAAAGTTCACCGGCCACCTGAACGGCGCGATCTACGGCGCCCCGCGCAAGGTGAAGGACGGTCGCACGCACCTCAGTAACCTTTACCTCTGCGGCACGGACCAGGGCTTCCTCGGCATCATCGGCGCCATGCTCAGCGGTATCTCAATGGCCAACTATCACATCTTGCAAAAGAGCGCCGGCTGAGAATCTATCCCTTCACCCCATGAAAACTCCCCGTCTGTTACTCACCCTCGGCTTGACCGCCTGCCTCGCCACCGGCGCCCTCGCGGGTGAAGCCTTCAAGGAACACCTCGGCCTCCAGCTCTGGAGCATGCGCGAGCAGACCAAGACCGATCCCGCCGCCGCGCTCGATTGGGTGAAAGCGCAGGGCTTCACCGAGGTTGAAACCGCCGGCACCTATGGTTTGTCCGACGAGGCTTTCTTGAAAATGCTGCAGGACCGCGGCCTCAAAGCGGTCGGCGCGCACATCGGCTACGAGGCGCTGACCAAGGACCTGGCGGGCTCGATCAAGACGGCCAAGACGCTCGGCGTGAAATACGTCATGACTGCGTGGATTCCGCACAAGGCGCCCTTCACAGCCGAGCTCGCACGCAAGGCCGCCGCGGACTTCAACAAGTGGGGCGAGGCGTTCCGCAAGGAAGGCATCACCTACGGCTACCACCCGCACGGCTACGAGTTCGTCAAGCTGCCGGAGGAGGGCGGCAAGACGCCGTTCGACCTCATCCTCGAAGGCACCAATCCCAATTTCGTCAGTTTTGAGATGGACGTGTTCTGGGTCTTCCATGCCGGCATCGATCCCGTGGCGATGCTCCGCCAGCACCCGACCCGCTGGTCGCTGCTGCACGTGAAGGATATCCGCAAGGGCGCCGTGACCGGCCTCTCCACGGGTGGCGCGCCGCCGATCGACAACGTCGCCGTTGGCACCGGCCAGATCGACTGGCCCGCCGTGCTCAGGGCCGCGCAGGAGATCGGCGTGAAACACTACTTTGTCGAGGACGAGACGCCTACGCCGCTCGTGTGCATTCCCGACAGCCTGAAGTATTTGCGAGCACTCAAACTCTGAGTTGCGCTTTTCCCGGGGCCCCACTCACATGGGGCCCTTTTTCATGGCTTACGACTGGCTCAAAGGCATCGAGGATCACTACGACGTGGTGGTCATTGGCAGCGGACTCGGCGGACTGACCTCCGCCAACGTCCTCGCAAAGTGCGGGCACAAGGTGCTGCTGTTGGAGCATCACTACCAGTTGGGCGGCCTGGCCACGTGGTTCACGCGCAAGGGCGGGCATATCTTCGACATTTCCCTGCACGGCTTCCCGATCGGCATGATCAAATCCTGCCGCAAATACTGGGGCCAGGACATCGCCGACTCCATCGTCCAGCTCAAGGGCGTGCGGTTCATCAACCCGCAATTTGAGGTCAACACGACCTTCGACCGCGACGATTTCACCCGGCAGCTGATCGAGAAGTTCAAGGTGCCCGCCGAGACCGTGGAGCGGTTCTTCACCGACCTGCGGGCGATGAATTTCTACGACAACAACCCCGAGACCACGGGGCAGATGTTCGAACGCTATTTCCCCGGCCGCGACGACGTGAAGCGCCTGCTCATGGAGCCCATCGCCTACGCCAACGGCTCCACGATGGACGACCCGGCCATCACCTTCGGCATCGTTTTTTCCAACTTCATGAGCAAGGGCGTCTATACCTTCCAGGGCGGCACCGACGTGCTCGTGAAGAAGATGGCCGCCGAGCTGAAGAAGAACGGCGCCGAGCTGCGCAAGCACGTGCTCGTGGAGAAAATCCTCACCGAGGAGCGCGACGGACGGAAGGTCGTGACCGGCGTCGTGGCCAACGGCCGCACCATCCGCTGCGACGCGGTGGTCTCCAATTCCAACATCAAGAACACGGTGCTGCGCCTCGGCGGCGAGGAGAACTTCAGCGCCGATTTCGTCGCCCAAACCAAGGCCGTGCGCGTCAACAGCAGTTCGTGCCAGGTCTATCTCGGCATCAAGAAGGGCGAAACGCTGCCCCACATCGGCGACCTCGTGTTCACGTCAGACGAGCCGAAGTTCTCCAGCGAGAAGCTCGTGGACCTGCACACGACGAGCCGGACCTTCTCGATGTATTATCCGGACACGCGGCCGGGCTCCGATCGCTACACCGTGGTTGTGTCCATCAACGGCCGCTACGAGGACTGGAAGAACCTGAGCGAGGAAGACTACGCGAAGCACAAGCAGCGCCTGATCGACGAGTCCATCGCCTCGCTCGAGAAGTTCATCCCCGACGTGCGCGCCAAGATCGACTGGATGGAGGCCGCCACGCCGCGCACGATCGAGTATTACACGCACCACTGGAACGGCACGTCGTTCGGCACCAAGTTCGAAGGCCTCAAGGTCTCGATGGATCTGCCCAACCAGCTGCCCGGTCTCTACCACGCCGGCTCGGTCGGCATCATCATGTCGGGCTGGCTCGGCACCATCAATTACGGCGTGATCGTCGCCAATCAGGTGGATAAATTCATCGCCGCGAAGAAACGCCCGACCGAACCTGCCCACGCCTGATTCCCACCGTGACCGAAGTCGAAAAACTCATTCCTCACCGTCCGCCGTTCCTGTTCGTGGACGAAATCGTCTCCCACGAAGGCGAGTCCCTCGTCGCCAAGCGCACCTGGCGCGCCGATGAGGATTTCTACAAGGGCCACTATCCCGGCGCCCCGATCACACCGGGCGTGCTCCTGAGTGAGTCCGTCTTCCAGACCGGTGCCTGCCTGATGGCAAAGCTCATGGCCGGTGCAGCTGGACATGGCGGGGCCCATTCGGCAGGCTCAGGGCAGGGAGTGCCGCTTCTGAGCAAGGTTTCGGACATTCGTTTCCGCCTGCCGGTTTATCCGGGCGAAACCGTCACCATCGAGGTGAAGCGCAAGGAAACGGTCGGCGAGTTTCACTTCCTCACCGGCCTGATGAAGAACACCGAGGGCAAGAAGATCATGAACGTGGAGTTCGCCGTCGCGTGGAAAAAACCCGAAGGCCAGGTCACGACTGCATGAGCGATTTTCTGCAGCTTTCCGGCAAGACCTTCCTGGTTCAGGGCGTCGCCAACAAGAAGAGCGTCGCGTGGTTCATCGCCAAGACGTTGGAAGAGCAGGGCGCGCGCGTCGTCTATGCCGTGCGTTCCGAAGCACGGAAGAAATCCCTCGAGACGCTGCTGGCCGGCAAGCCGGTCTTCCTGTGCGACGTCGAGCAGGAGGGCGCCGCCGACAAATTGGCCGCCGAGGTTGCAGCCGCGGGTTTCGCGCCGCTGCACGGGTTGGTGCATTCTATCGCGTTCGCCAACTACAGCGAGGGCTTCAAGACCTTCGCCGAGACGAAGCGGAAGGACTTCCTGCAGGCCACGGCCATCTCGGCGTTTTCGCTCGTGGAACTCGCGCAGGCCTTCAAGCCGCACCTCGCAAAACACGCCTCCGTCATCACCATCGGCATCTCGTCGCTGCTCGTGACGCCCGACAACTACGGCTACATGGGCCCGATCAAGGCCGCACTCGAGTCGTGCTCGCGTTTCCTCGCCAAGTCCTTTGGTGCGGCCCGCAGCGGCGTGCGCTTCAATGTGGTCGGCTCCGGTCCGCTCAAGACCAGCGCCTCCGCCGGCATTCCCGGTTACATCGAGAGCTACATCTACGCGGAGAAACTGACATTCCGGAACAAGAACCTCGAGACGCAGGAAGTCGCCAATGTCGCAGTGTTTCTGCTCAGCGAGCGCAGCAGCGGCGTGAATGGCACGACGCTCGTCGTCGATGCCGGACTCGGCAGCAACTACTTTGACAAGGAAATCATCCGGCTGGCCATGCGACCGGAGAAGTAAGCCATGCGGTTCAAACACGCCTGCATCGAATCGCTGGCCGTCGCGCTGCCGGACGAAATCTGGACCTCCGCGGCCATCGAGGAGCGCCTGAAGCCGCTCTATGACCGCTTGAAGCTGCCCGCCGGTCGCCTCGAACTGATGACCGGCATCAAGGAGCGCCGCATGTGGGCGCCCGGCACGAAACCGTCCGACGCCAGCGCCGCCGCCGGGCGCAATGCGCTCAAGGCATCGGCCCTGCGCACGGAGCAGATGGAAGTCTTCATCCACTCGGCGGTGTGTCGAGACATGCTGGAACCGGCGACAGCGTCGTTTGCCCACCGCAAGATCGGCCTCGGGACCGACTGCCAGGTATTCGACGTGTCGAACGCGTGTCTCGGATTCCTCAACGGCTTGGTCACGCTCGCGGCGATGGTCGATGCCGGGCAGATCAAGTGCGGCATGGTGGCTTCGGGCGAAAACGGCCGGCCGCTCGTGGAGCGCACGATTCGGCACCTGCTCGAGACGCCACTGGATCGGAATGCCATCAAGCCGTTCTTCGCCAACCTGACCATCGGCTCGGCCGCCGTGGCCGCCATCGTTTGCCATGAGGACCTGATCCCCGCCGGCCGGCCCAAGCACCGGTTGCTCTGTGGCAGTGCCCATGCCGAGACCAAGCACAGCGATCTCTGTCAGGGTGACAGCGACGGCGACACGCTCGTGATGGAAACGGATTCGGAGCAGCTGCTGCTCGCCGGTATGGATGTCGCCAAGGCGACGTGGGCCAAGTTCGCCGCGGAGTCGGGCTGGGGCGTCGGCACACCGGACCGGGTCATCACGCACCAAGTGGGCTCAGCCCATCGCCGGAAACTTTACGAAACGCTGCATATGGACTCAGCCAAGGATTTCGCCTCGGTCGAGTTCCTCGGCAACACGGGCTCGGCGGCGTTGCCGGCCACGCTCGCACTGGCCGCGGAGCGCGGCGCGTTGCAGCCCGGGCAAAAAGCCGCGCTGCTGGGCATCGGCAGCGGTCTCAACAGCCTGATGCTGGCGGTGGAATGGTGAGCGGGACGACACAACTTCCAGACTGGCTCAAGGAGCTGTATCCCTTCGAACCGAAGCGTTTCGATACCGGCGCCGGCGCGCTCAGTTATCTCGACGAAGGGCAGGGGGACGAGGCCGTGTTCATGGTCCACGGCAACCCGACTTGGTCGTTTTACTACCGCAACGTGGTGCTGGCGCTGCGCGGGCGCATGCGCTGCATCGTGCCGGATCATCTGGGCTGCGGCCTTTCCGACAAACCCCAGGATTACGACTACACGCTGCCCAATCACGTCGCGAACCTCGGCAGGCTGCTGGATTCACTGAAGCTGCGCACAATCCACCTGATCGTCCACGATTGGGGCGGTCCGATCGGGCTGGGGGCCTGCCTGCCGCGCCATGAAAAGCTGGGCAAGGTGGTCATCCTGAACACGGCGGTCTTCGCCGACACCGTCGTGCCGGCCCGCATCCGCTTTTGCCGCATCCCGGTGATCGGAGAGCTGGCTGTGCGCGGGTTTAACGGCTTTGCCTGGCCGGCCACGCGGATGGCCGTCACCAAACCGCTGCCGGACGCGGTGAAACGAGGCTTCCTGTTTCCCTACGATTCGTGGGCCAACCGCATCGCCACCCACCGCTTTGTGCGGGACATTCCGCAGGGCCGGGGAGCGCCCAACGATGTCGCTTTGGCCAAGATCGAAGCCGCCCTGCCTTTGCTGAAAAGCCGTTCGGTTCGCATCATCTGGGGCGGACGGGATTTTTGCTTCAATCGCCACTATTTCGACCGTTGGCGGGCCCTGTTGCCGGATGCCCAAGCCGACTACCTGAGCGAGACCGGGCACTATCTGTTGGAGGATGCGCAGGCTGAGGTAGTGGCCGCCATCAGCCGCCATCTCCAGTAACTCAACCCTCCCGTCTGCGTCTCGACAACGGTTCCGGCCACGCTCGAAACTTCTGGCGAAAAAGAGTGGAACCCACCGCTTTTGTCGCTTACCAAGCCCGACTTGCACATGATCAACTCACGGATCGCCCCTTCACGCCCCAGTCATGGTTTCGCCCTCCCGTTTGCAGGTTGGGGCCGCTCACTCCGGCAGGCAGCCTTGTTGCTTGGCCTCAGCGGACTTCTGGGCAGTGCCGTCGCCCAGGACTACACTTACAGCACCTTTGCCGGTGTCTCCGGCAAGGCCGGCAATCTCAACGGTGCCGGCGGCAACCAGATGGTGCCGATTTTCAATTTTCCCATAGGTGTGACAGTTAATCCGGCCGGAGATATTTATGTAGCAGACTCGGGCAACTCGCTCATCCGCAAGGTGACACCGACAGGGACGGTGACCATTTTCGTGGGCACCGCCGGGCGTTTTGGTGGCAACGACGGCAGCACCACCGATCCGAATGTCACCTTCAATTTGCCCCAAGGACCCGCCGTGGACAGTGCCGGCAACCTCTACGTGGCCGATTACGCCGGTCACACGATCCGCAAAATCACGTCCAGCGGCACCGTTACCACCTTGGCGGGCAGCGCCAGCCTCAGTGGCAGCGCCGATGGCACGGGCAGCGCCGCTCGCTTTCTTAATCCCAGCGGGTTGGCGCTGGACGCCGCCGGCAATGTTTACGTGGCCGACTCGGGCAACCACGTCATCCGCAAGATCACGCCCGCAGGCGTCGTGACCACGCTCGCCGGCACCGCCGGCTCATCCGGCACCGTGAACGGCACCGGTTCTGTAGCGCGCTTTTCGACCCCACGCGGGGTGGCTGTTGATGGGGCGGGCCTCGTTTACGTCGCCGACACTGGCAACAACAAGATCCGCCGGATCGCCACGGATGGCGTGGTCACCACCTTGGCGGGCGCCCCGAACACCTACGGCGGCACGGACGGCACCGGGGCGGACGCTCGCTTCAATTTTCCCAATGCGCTGGCCCTCGACTCGTCCGGCAACCTCTACGTCGCCGACGAACTCAATTCCACGATCCGCAAAGTCACCTCCGCCGGTGCCGTTACGACCCTGGCGGGCCAAGCTGGCGTCACTGGACGAGTGGACGGCACAGGCAGCGCCGCGCGCTTTGATCGTCCGACCGGGGTGGCGGTTGACGGAGCAGGCAACCTTTACGTGGCCGATTATCGCAATCAATTGATCCGCAAGGTCACCGCCGCCGGTGTGGTCAGCACGGTCGCCGGTTCCGGCGGTCTGGCCGGACTGCAGAACGGCTCCGGCTACCTCCTGGATCCGGTGCTGTTCCGGAACCCGGCCCGCACGGCCGTGGATGCGGCGGGCAACATTTACGTGTCGGATTCCGGCAATCACGCCATCCGCAAGATCACGTCCGACGGCGTGACGATGCTCTTCGCGGGCAGCACCGCCGGTCTGCGCGGCTTCGCCAACGGCAATGGCAATGCCGCGTCGTTCTACAGTCCGTCCGGACTGGCCTTTGACGCCGCGGGCAATCTCTTCGTGGCCGATTCTGCCAATCACCTGGTGCGGCGCATCACACCGGCTGGCGACGTGAGCACCTATGCGGGTGTGGCCACGAGCGCCGGCAGCACCAATGGCGACCGAGCCACCGCCAAGTTCAATTTCCCCAGCGGCGTGGCCGTGGACGCAGCCGGCAACGTGTATGTTGCCGACTACGGCAATCACGTGATCCGGCAGATTTCCGCAGCCGGGGTGGTCTCCGTTTATGCCGGCGCAGACGGTTTGGCCGGAGGCATGGACGGCACGGGTGGCAGCGCCCGCTTCAATTATCCGCGCGACCTGACGATCGATGCGGCCGGCAATCTTTATGTTGCCGACACCGGCAACCACGCGATCCGTCGCATCGCCCCGGGCGGTTCCGTCACGACTCTGGCCGGTTCGCTGGGTGTGGCCGGCGCGACCGATGCCTCGGGCAGCAGCGCCCGCTTCAACGGACCGGGCGGCATCACGGTGGACGCCAGCGGCAACCTCTACGTGGCCGACACCATCAGCAGCACCATCCGCAAGGTGACGCCCTCGGGCGCTGTGACCACCATCGGCGGTCAGGCCGGTAGCGTCGGCGCTTTGGACGGCATCAACAGCGCCGCCCGCTTCAATTATCCCACCGGCATCGCCGTGGGTGCCGCTGGCACGCTCTACATCGCCGACAATCGCAATCAGATCATCCGCAAAGGCACGCTGCCCGGTGGTGGCGGCGGCGGTGGCGGCGGTGGTGGTGGCGGAGGCGGAAACGGTGACGGGAGCGGCGTCGGCACCGACGACAGCAGCGTGGGTTCCGGATTCCTGCTCCAGCCGAACGGTGTGGCAGTTGACGCCCTCGGGAATTTCTACGTTTGCGACACGGCCAACCATTGCATCCGCCGCATCAGTTCAACCGGCGTGATCACGGTGTTGGCAGGCCGCAGCGGCAGCTCCGGCACAACCGACGGCACCGGCGACGCCGCCCGCTTCAACAATCCGACCGGCATCACCTATGACGGGGCCGGCAGTCTCTTTGTGACCGACACCGGCAACTCGACGATCCGCAAGATTTCGACCGCCGGAGTGGTGACGACCTTCGCCGGCACCGCCGGCTCGAGCGGCACGACCGATGGCACGGGCGCGGCCGCGCTGTTCAGCGCGCCCACCGGCATCGCCTACGATTCCTCCCTGGCTGATCTCTACGTGTCTGATGCCACCAGTGCCACCATCCGCAAGATCACCAGTGCGGGAGTCGTCACGACCTACGCGGGTGCGGCACGCGTGACCGGCGACCAGGATGGTCCCCGCACTTCGGCCCGATTCAACAATCCCACGGGACTGGCGCATGACGGGTATTCCAGCCTGTTCATCGCGGACACCTTCAATCACACCCTGCGCCGGATCAACACGGCGCGCCGCACGGTTTCGGCGACGGCAGCCGGAAAAATCACCGCGACCGGAAACGCACGCGTTGTCGTGACCGATTCGGCTCTAACCGGCAGCCCGATTACCCTGAATGTGGGGGTGTTGGTTGATGAAGAGCCCGCCACTTGGGCGACGAAGGTGGCCGCAGCCCTCAACGCCAACACGGCCATCGCGGCCCGTTATGCCGCAACCTCCAGCGGCACCCTGATCACTCTGACGTATCTTTCCGGGGTGGACGACACAAGCATCGCCAACCTGTCCTTGGACAACGGCACCAGCGCCGGCATTGTCCCGGCCCCGACCAGCGTATCGTCCACGGTTTCGGGCGTCGTCACCACGGTCGCCGGTTCGCCGGGCATCAGCGGTGTATACGACGGCATCGGTGAATACGCGTTGTTCAACCTCCCGCAGGGAGTAGCCGTGGATACGACGTCCGGAGCGGTCTATGTTTCCGATACCGGTAACAGCTGCATCCGGCGTGTCGTCGCAACCGGCGGCGTGACAACCTTGGCCGGCATCGCCGGAATCTCCGGCAAGCGTAGCGGCCCGGCCGAGCAGGCACTGTTTAACCAGCCGAAGGGCTTGATCGCTACCAGCAACCTGATCGTTCTCAGTGACAGCGGAAACTCCATCCTGCGAACCATCGGGGTGGGGAGCAGCGGCATCAGTGTTTCCACCGTCAAACTTACGGCTGAAACCACCACAGGCGGCGGCTCTGATGGCGGCTCGTCCGGCGGTGGAGGTGGTGGTGGCGGCGCGCCCAGTTTGTGGTTCATGGGCGGCTTGGCCGCCTTGTGGATCCTGCGCCACGGCCGCCGCACGCAAGGCTGACCGAATAGGTTCAAATACCAAGGTTGGGCGTGGCAGATTGCGCCACGTCCAACCCGTTTAGGCAGCCAATCGCAGAGTAGGTTTTACCAAAGGAGAAACGTAAGGGCACAGCTACGAGTATTATGTATTATAGACATAATCTATATTGTGCATAATACTGAACAAATCAACCCGAGCGGCTCGGGCAAGATGCGCCGTGTTACTTGGCCGGGCCCCAGCGCTTGGTCAGCGGATAATAGATAAACAAAGGACGCCCTACGACGTCCTTTTCCGGGACGAATCCCCACATGCGGCTGTCCTTGCTGCGGGGTGAATTGTCGCCCATCGCGAAATAATTGTGCTCAGGTATCGTTAGCGTCTGTCCCGACGCCAAGTAGGTGCCGGCGTTCGTATAGCCGGGATAAAGCCCTTCGCGGCGGGCATTCCGGCCAAAGGCTTCGGAACCCTCGATCGGCTGACCATTACGATATAAAGCCGGCGCCTTGACCTCGAGCGTGTCGCCAGGCGCCCCGACCAGACGCTTCACGTAATACTGTTTGATCTGATTGCCGGACAGATCCTGCATCTCCGAACTGTCGATGTTCTCGGTCTTGAACACAAAACCCGAACCGATCTTCGGGCGGACGAAATTGTAGGTCAGCCGGTCCACAAACAGCAGATCGCCCGTTAGGATGTCGAACGACAGAATATCCTCGCCGGCGCGGACTCTCCGACCGGTGGGCACCCAAAAAATGCGGGCCTCGACCCGCCGGCCACCGCTCACAATTTCCATCACGGAAGATTCCAGCTGTTTCGAGCCATTGGCCGCCTGCGCCGCGCGCTGGAGTCCGCTGCGTTGACCGTCAAACAGCGTCTTTTCCACCACATCGTCATAGCCAAACTCCGATTGGGCCCAGTCGGCCGGCACCGTGAGTTTCGTCAGCTGTCCGCCGACCATCACGGTGTATTCCCGCATCAGGGTTGGAAAAATGAAGAGACTCCGGCCGGCCTTCTCCGTGTAAGCCGGCGCCCCGCTGCGGAAAATCGGCACCATTACCTCGCCGTCAGCCGGTGCCTTGACCGTGTAGTTCACGGCGCCGAACGCGGCCATCCGTGCCGCTTTGCCAATGAAGCCCGGTTCCTCTCCCGGCGTGAAGACCTCGGAGGTCATGCCGTAATAGCTCGGCCACATCGAATTCGTGGGAATCTTGAACGGCTGGATGAAATAGGCTCGCAGCCCGAGGATCACGATGGCCGCCACCAGGAAAAACTCGACGTTCTCGACCAGGGAATTGTTCGGATAAAACCGTCCGCCGCAGCTGCGCATCACGCCCTCCAAGCGCTCGATCGCCGGCTTGAGGGTGACCACACCGGCCTTTTCCTTCACCAGCCGCTTCACTTCGGCCATCGCGGCGAGCAGTCCCCCGCCCTGTTCGGCCGTCAGCTGGTCCTTGCGGAAATCGTGAATGCGCTGCGCCATTTCCAGCCAATGGGCGGCACTGCGCCGCAGTTTGGAATCTTCGGAACGCAGGAAGTCGAACACGGCGGCGACGGGGTCAGCTGTTGGTCTTGAGCACCTGGATGAAGGCATCCGGTGGAATGGAAACTCGGCCGATCTGCTTCATCTTCTTTTTGCCCTCCTTCTGCTTGTCGAGGAGCTTGCGCTTGCGGCTGATGTCGCCGCCATAGCACTTCGCGGTCACGTCCTTTCGCATCTCGCGGACGTTGTCGCGGGCGATGATCTTGCCGCCGATGGCGGCCTGCACGGCGATCTTGAACATCTGCGGCGGGATGATGTCGGCCAGTTTCTCGCAGAGCGCCCTGCCCTGACCCTCGGCCTTGCTGCGGTGCACGATGCTGGCGAAAGCGTCCACGGGGTCCTGGTTGACGAGGATGTCCATCTTAACGAGGTCCGAGGCGCGGTATTCGCCCAGCTCGTAGTCCATGGAACCGTAACCGCGGGTGATGCTCTTGAGGCGGTCGTTGAAGTCCACGAGGATTTCGTTGAGCGGCAGCGTGCAGGTCAGCATGACGCGCGCACCGTCCAGCGTGTCGGTATGGTCGCAGGTGCCGCGCTTCTCCATGATGAGCGAGAGGATGTCGCCCATGAACTCGTTGGGAATGTGGATCGCGGCCTTGATCGTCGGCTCGGAGATTTCCTCGATGCTGCCGGGGTCTGGCAGGTTGATCGGGTTGTCCACCTCGATCACCGTGCTGCCGTGCTTCTTCACCTTGTAGACCACGCTCGGATAGGTGGAGATGATCTCGACGTCGTATTCGCGCCGGATGCGCTCCTGGACCACCTCCATGTGCAGCAAGCCGAGGAAGCCGCAGCGGAAGCCGAAACCGAGCGCGACAGAGCTCTCGGAGGAATAGACCAGCGCGGAGTCGTTCAGGCGCAGCTTGCCGAGGGCGACCTTGAGTTTCTCGTAGTCGTCGGACTCGAGCGGATAGAGGCCGCAATACACCATCGGGCGCACCTCCTTGTAGCCGGGCAGCATTTCGGCGGCAGGCTTCTGCGAGTGAGTGATGGTGTCGCCGATCTTGATCTCGTCGGTGCTCTTGATGTTGCTGACAATGTAACCGACGTCGCCGGGGCCGAGGTGCGACACCTTCTCCATGCCGGGCCGGAACACGCCGACCTCCTTGACCTCCGACTTCTGGCCGGTGCTCATCAGCACCATCATTTCCCCGGCCTTGATGGTTCCTGAAAACACGCGCCCGTAGGAAATGACGCCGCGGTAGGAATCGTATTTGGAGTCGAACACCAGCGCTCGCAGCGTGGGGTAATCTGTCCAGCGCGGCGGCGGCACGCGCGTCACCACGGCCTCGAGGATGTCCTGGATGCCGATGCCCGACTTGCCGCTGGCGAGGATCGCCTCCTCGGCCGGGATGGTGAGGATGTCCTCCAGCTGCTTCATGCACAGCTCGAGGTTGGCGCTCGGCAGATCAATCTTGTTGATGACCGGGATGACCTTGAGGCCCTGCTGAAAGGCGAGATGCGCGTTGGCCACGGTCTGGGCCTCGACGCCTTGGGCCGCGTCGATGAGCAACAGCGCTCCTTCACAGGCGGCGAGCGAGCGCGACACCTCGTAGGAAAAGTCCACGTGCCCGGGCGTGTCGGTCAGGTGCAGCTTGTAGGTCTTCCCGTCCTTGGCCGGGTAATGCATCACCACCGGGTGCATCTTGATCGTGATGCCCCGCTCCTTCTCGAGATCCATCGAATCGAGGTGCTGATCGGTGAGCACGCGCTGCGACACCGTGTTGGTGTATTGCAGCAGACGGTCGGACAGCGTCGTCTTGCCGTGGTCGACGTGCGCGATGATGCAGAAATTACGCGTGAGGGGGGCCAGCGACATGATGGGATCAGGCGGGGATGTCGGAGGCTTCGGCAAAGGATTTGACCACCCAGGCCTTGTCGGTGCGCTTGGCGAGGCCGGCCAGCACGGCGCCGGGGCCGCACTCCCAGAACTCGGTGGTGCCCGCCGCAACGGCGCTGCGCATGCAATCTTCCCAGAGGACCGAGGAAACGACCTGCTTCACGAGCGCCTCGCGGATGGCGGAGGGTTCGCTCACGGCCAGGCCGGTCGTGTTGGTGAAGACGGTGAACTGCGGCGTCTTGAACTCGACCCCGCTCAGGTAACGCGCGAACTCCGCACGGGCCGGCTCCATCAGGCGGCTGTGGTAGGCGCCGGCGACGTTGAGCGCGATGACGCGCTTGAGGCCCTTGTCCTTCGCCGCCGCAACGAGCGCCTCCACTTTGGCCTTCTCGCCCGAGACGATGATCTGGCCGGGAGCGTTGAAATTGGCCGCCTGGATGTCGAACTCGCGGCAGAGTTCCTCGATCTTTGCGCGGTCCTCGCCGATGATCGCGGCCATGCCGCCGACGGATTTCTCGCAGGCGACCTGCATGAGCCGTCCCCGCTCGGCCACGACCTTCAGGCCGGTGGCAAAATCAAAGACTCCCGCCGCCGTCAAAGCCGTGACCTCACCGAGGCTGAGCCCGCAGGCCATGGAGACGGCCGGCACCTTGCCCCTCTCCCGTAGGGCCGCCAGCATGGCTAGGCCGTGAACGTAAAGCGCTGGTTGACAAACCTTGGTCTGCGTCAACTCGGCATCCGGTCCTTCGAACGAAACCTTGGTCAGGCTCCACCCGAGCACGCGATCAGCCTCATCGTAAAGCGCGCGCGCCGCTGCCGAGCTCTCGTAGAGAGACTTGCCCATGCCCACTTTCTGGGCGCCCTGACCGGCGAAAAGGAGTGCCAATGACATAGATGAAGGGTCGGTTAAACCCACCCCCTTGGCAAAAACCAAGTCCTAAAATCTGTTCAACTGCGGGAAGTATTTCTTTTCTTCCGTCTGCGGCGGCAGCGAGGACTTTCGCTCTGGCGGGCGCATCTCAGGCTGAGCCGACGTGGGGTTGTTCGGAAGCGGCATCGGCGGCGTCACCAAGGTTGTCGCAGGCTGGAAAACCGGAGGCTGAGTCAGGGAGGGCAACAGCGGAGCGCTGCCGGCCTTGGTTGAATCCTGCGCGGCCAAGTAGGGATTCGAAGCTGGCGTCACCGGGGCGCTTCCGGCGGCGGACGGAGAACCAGCCGCAGAAGTTCCGCTGGGAATGACCGACGCTGCCTGGCCGGCCCCGGATGGCACAGGGCCCGCCCCAGCCCCACCCGTGTGCACAAACTCATCAAACGACGGGCCGCGTGAGGGAGAGTTTCCCAACCCGCCGTGGAGCAACGGGGCCAACGGATCGGCGGCCGGCTGACGGGCGGGTTTTGTCTCAGCTTGTCGCGATGACTCCAGTTTTTTCTGTTCCTCGTAAAGCCTGAGCAGCGACTGCGAGTCATCCAGACCCGCCTTCTCTCCTTCCTGCGCAACCGCCGTGGATTCTGCTTCGGGCCGTCCGCGATCTGCGTCTTTCCTGCCCTCGCTCGCCTCCAATCGTTTGACTCCGTTTACGAGCCAGTTTCTGCGCTCTTCGCGCTCGTTTTCGGCTTTGCGCTGCTTTTCCAGTTTTTCGGGGTTGAGCAAAAGCGCCGCCGGAGCGTCGGTCTGGCCGGGTATCTGCAGCGAAGGCACGCCGGCCTTCACCCCTTCCTTCATGTCGGGCTCCTGCCCAGTCTTGGAGCTGTCCTTGAGCTTGCGCAGCTCCTGCTTGGACGATTCCAGCGGCGCACCCGAGTCCGCCGCAACCGCTCCTGCCGCGATCAGCAGCAGGCAGCACGCGGCAACTGCCGGGGACCGGTTCATCAGGTTTTGAAGAAAATGCCCTTGAGGTTCATCTCCAGGGCCGCCGGATTGGGCGAGAAGCGCAGGCCGTCGGCCTTGCTAATCTTGCCCTCCTTGATCAGGCGGTAGAGATCCTTGTTGAAGGATTTCGACATACCGTCGGCGCCGGATTCGAGCAACTGCTGGATCTTGTCGTTCTGACCGTCGAGGATCAGGTTTCGCACCGTGGCGTCGGCCGCCAGGATTTCGTGGGCGGCGAAACGACCGCCGCCTTCAAGGGCGGGAATGAGTTTTTGGCAGATGAATCCGCGCAAAGAACCGGCGATCTGACGGCGGGCCTGGGCGAGCTGCTCCGGCGGGAAGAACTCGAAGAGGCGCGTGAGCGACTGCGCGACCGTGGCGGCGTGCATCGTGGAGAACACCAGGTGGCCGGTTTCAGCGGCGGAAATCGCGGTCTCGAAGGTTTCGCGATCACGCATTTCACCGATCAGGATGACGTCGGGATTCTGGCGCAGCACCGACTTGATCGCCAGTTCGAAGTTGGGCACATCGAGTCCAATCTCGCGCTGCTGGAAGAGTGACTTGTCGTCGCTGAACGTGTATTCGATCGGGTCCTCGATCGTCACGATATGCTTGTCCATGTTCTGGTTCACCCAGTTCAACATGGCGGCCATGGTCGAGCTCTTGCCCGAGCCGGTGGCGCCGCACACGAGCAGGATACCGTCCTTCGCCTGCGACATTTTGATGAGCGTTTCGGATTCGATGTTCAGCTCCGCGAAAGTCGGCGGGCGGCTCTTGATGTGACGGAAGACGATGCTGACCAGGCCGCGCTGGTGAAAGGCGTTGACGCGGAAGCGCCCGATGTCGTCGGCGGCATAAGCAAAGTCCACCTGACCGTCCTTGTCCCACTTGTCGCGGAAGACGCGCGGGACCTTCTCATCGACAAAGGCCTGGGCATGTTCGCAGCTGATGGGGTCCATCTCGACGGAGCGCAACCGGCCGCCCAAGCGCAGGTAGCCGGGCTTCTCGGACTTGATCACGATGTCACTGGCGCCGCTTTCGACGGCAAGCTTGAGCAGATCGTTGATGATTTCGAGGTGGATTGTGTTGCTCATGGAATTTTATGCGTGAACCGCCCTTAAAGCTGTGCTTTGCCTAGAGGCTAACTCCGCTCCGTTCAAGGTAACTTTCCCATGAATCGTTCCCGCACCTTCACCGGCACCTTCACCGCCACCGTCACGCCGTTTCGTGACGGGGCCGTCGCATACGACGAGCTGAAGAAATTGGTGAACTTCCAGATCAAGGGCGGTATCAGCGGCCTCGTGCCGGTGGGCACCACCGGCGAATCCCCGACGGTCTCTCATGAGGAGCACCTCGACGTCATCCGTTGCACGATCGAGACCGTCCGCGGCCGCGTGCCGGTCATTGCGGGCACCGGTTCCAACTCGACGCGCGAGGCCATTGACATGACTAAGGCCGCCGACGAGGCCGGTGCCGATGGCTTTCTCCTGGTCGCGCCCTACTACAACCGTCCGACCCAGGAGGGCCTCTATCGCCACTTCGCCGAGATCGCCGGCGCTACCGCCAAGCCGATCGTGCTCTACTCCATCCCGGGCCGCTGCGGCATCGAAATCAGCGTGAAAGTCATGGAGCGGCTCCGCGCGAAGTTCCCGCATGTCGCCCACATCAAGGAAGCCGGCGGCAGCGTGGACCGCGTGGACCAGATCATCTCCGCCCTCGGCAGCGACATGACCGTGCTCAGCGGTGACGATTCCCTCACCCTGCCCTTCCTGGCCGTCGGGGCGAAGGGCGTGATCAGCGTGGCCAGCAACCTTTATCCGAAGGAAGTCGGCAAGCTCGTCAGTCTGGCCCTCGCCGGTGACTACGCCAAGGCCCGCGCCCTGCACCGCCGTCTGTATCCGGTGTTCAAGACCATCTTCATCGAGTCCAACCCCGCGCCCATCAAGCTGGCCATGGCGCAGGCCGGCATCATCGGCTCGCCCGAGGTGCGGCCGCCGCTCTGTGAGCTGACCGATGCCAGCCGCGATACGCTGCTCGCCGTCCTCAAGTCCTTCGCCCGCTGATCCCATGAGCCTCAAGATTCTGCTCAACGGTTCCAAGGGACGCATGGGCCAGGCCGTCGCCGCCGCGGCCGCCGACATGCACGAGACGATCAGCGCGGCCATTGACGCGGGCGACAATGCCTCGGCCCACCTCGACGGATGCGACGTGATCATCGATTTCAGCTCGCATCATGCGACCGGCAAGCTCCTCGAACTCGCCGTCGCGAAGCGCAAGCCGATCGTGATCGGCACCACCGGACACTCGGCGGAAGACAAGAAACGCCTGCTGGCACTCGCCGCGCAGGTTCCCTGCGTCTGGGCCGGCAACTTCTCGGTGGGCGTGAACCTGCTTTTCGCCCTCACCCGCCGCGCCACCGCCGTGCTCGGGGCCGACTACGATACCGAGGTGATCGAGATGCATCACCGCTTCAAAAAGGACGCCCCGAGCGGCACCGCCGCCCGCCTGCTTGAGATCATCCTCGAGGAGCGCAAGCTGACCGCCGAGGCGCTGAAGCACGGCCGCTCCGGCATTACCGGCGAACGCCAACCCACCGAGGTCGGCGTCCATGCGCTGCGCGGCGGCGATGTCGTCGGCGACCACACCGTCCTCTACGCCGCACTTGGCGAACGCATCGAGCTCACGCACAAGGCCTCCGATCGCGGCATCTTTGCCCGGGGTGCCGTGCGCGCGGCCCGCTGGGTGGTGAGCCAGCAGCCGGGTATTTACGACATGCAGGACGTGCTCGGCCTGAAATAAATGATCACGAGCGTTTCCGGCACCCTCGTTTCCGCCACGCCGCTGGTTGCGGTGATTGAGACCGGCGGCCTCGGCTACGAGATCCATATTCCGGTCACGACGGCCGAACGTCTGCCTCAGCCCGGCCAAAGCGCGAAATTGCATACGCTCGCGGTTTATCGCGAGGACGCGCATACGCTCTACGGCTTCGCCACGATTGAAGAACGGGATTTTTTCCGCCTGCTGGTCGAGAAAGTCACGGGCGTGGGCCCAAAGATGGCGCTCAGCGTCATGAGCAAGCTTTCCCTGCCCACCCTGAAATCGTCGATCGCAAGCGGCGATGTGGGCCTGCTGGCGAAGTGTCCCGGGATCGGCAAGAAAACGGCCGAGCGCCTCGTCATCGAACTGCGCGACAAGCTCAATCCCGCCGATCTCGGCAGCCTCCCCGCCCCCGGCGCAACTCCAACCTCGGCCTCCTCTCCGGTGGCCGACAACCGAGTCAATGATGCCGTGCTCGCCCTCACGGCGCTTGGTTACAAGGCGGCCGATGCCGACAAGGCGGTGCGGCAGGCCTGGATCGCGCTCGGGCCGAAAGCCACGACCGAGGCCTTGATCAAGAAGGCGCTTGGCTGAGCGCACGGGGCGCAAAAAAGCCGCCCGTTGCCGGGCGGCCGTTGGCCAAGTTCAGCGCTGAAATTGGAAAGCCGTGAACTCGGACTGCTGAGCCGGAGCCGTCTGATGGCTGCGGAACACCCGCTGCTCTTGGGCGGAGATTGCGCGGGCCGGTTCGAAGAGGCTGTCATTGAACAGCGGCTGCAAGCGCGCGATCTGCAAACGCTCGTTTGAGAAGCTGCGTTCCTCATCCTGCTCGCGCAGGGCGGCCAGCATGGCGCTGTAGTTGGGCGTGTGCACCGGAGTTTCCCGCAGAATCGCGCCCGCGGGCGCCGCGTCGAGAGATGACTCCTTCGCGACCGTCGGCTGCACCGGGACCGAGGCCA